>QWPV01000032.1 GCA_003671055.1 Planctomycetota bacterium | reverse complement strand
GCCTGGTGCTGGGACTGCTGGGATCGTGATCCCTGTAGCTCCGACCGACTCGTAGCTGACGAAATTGAGAGTGCGAACACCCATCGTTGCGCCAATCGTCATTTTTCCGAAGCCGTAGTGGGTCAATCCGTCTCCGCCAAGGAAACGGAAGCCGAAGAAGTTGGCTGAATTCAACAACCAGCCACCAGCGGTGACGCTAGATGCCGTGTTGCCGAAGGTCGAAGCGGCACCAACCAAGGTTCCAGCGGAAAGGCTTGCAACCGCAGTGGTCGTCCCACCCTGACCGAGGCCCATGACGCAACCGCTCGGCGCTGCTGCGGCGAACCAGCTCATGGCAGTGGTCGATGTTCCATAGGGGTTGAGATCCCAACCAGCGACGAGACCTGCCGCGCTGCCGGCGACTTGGGTTTCAACATTGATGTACTGACCATCGATGTTGTTTGGAACGACCAGGTTGCAATTCCAGGTCACGACTGCTGCGTTGGCTGCGCCAACGACGGCTGCGGCGGCAGCTGCTGCTGCCATGTGCTTAATCATCTTGCTATTCATAACAAAAATCCCTCTTAAAGTTGAGAAACAACACCTCCAAACAATCCTCACAGCCCCTCTACGGAGGCGGGTGAATGGCCCTTTTACTGCCGAGGTGAAAGTACTCCAGAATTTGGCGGATGCAAATTCTAATGCAGCAAGTTCTCATTTTTGAAGATCCGGTAAAGGTGGTGTTTTTAGGGCTTGGTTGCCGATTAGTGCGTTTTTGTCCCTTGATCCTGCAGGCTGTGAGGGCGAGGAACAGTCGTGCAGATAGGTGGAGCACCTCATGTTTGTGAGCGTGGAGCCAACCTAGTGTCGCGTCTTGCGCACTTGTGCCATAGTTTGGGTACGGACTTTGCAGTTCGGTGGCGATCGAGCGAATGGACACTCCAGCCCAAAAACCAACACGGGCAACTCCGGTGAGGGAATTGCCCGTGAGAGGATTTGATTCACACCTCATTCCTGCGAGTGAGGGTGCTAAGCGTGTCCGCGCGATTAGTTGCGACGACGACGGCCAGCGAGACCCGCGAGACCGAGGAGCGCGATGGCGCCTGGTGCTGGAGCAACAGTGACGCTAGCTCCTGCGGTCGTCTCAAAGGTGACGAAATTGAGAGTGCGAACACCCATCGTTGCGCCGATTGTGAATTGTCCCCAGCCGTAGTGGGTCAGTGCGTCTGCACCACGGAAGCGGAAGCCGAAGTAGTTGGCTGAATTCAACATCCAACCACCAGCGGTGACGCTAGATGCCGTGTTGCCGAAGGTCGAAGCGGCACCAACCAAGGTTCCAGCGGACAGACTTGCAACAGCAGAGGTCGTTCCACCCTGACCGAGGCCCATGACGCAACCGCTCGGCGCTGCTGCGGCGAACCAGCTCATGGCAGTGGTCGATGTTCCATAGGGGTTGAGATCCCAGCCAGCGACGTTACCTGCGGCGCTGCCGGCGACTTGGGTTTCAACGTTGATGTACTGACCATCGATGTTGTTTGGAATGACGAGGTTGGCGTTCCAGGTCACGATGGCTGCGTTGGCTGCGCCAACGAGGGTTGCTGCGGCAGCTGCTGCTGCCATGTGCTTCATCATCTTGCTGTTCATATCTAAAGTCTCCAAAAAAAAGGGAAAAGGGGGAGAGGTAACAACTGCTCCAAACAATCCTCACGGCCCCTCTACGGAAGCGTGTGAATAGCCGTGTATAGCCAAAGAAGAAATTACCCCGTAATCGGAAGGGTGCAAATGCGAATGCTGAAAATGCTAATTTTTTGAAGATTTGGTAAAGAGGGCGCTTGGATGGCGTTGTTGCTGATTAGCGCGTTTTGGTCCGAGATCCTACAAGCTGTCAGGGCGAGGAACAGTCGCGCATAGCGGACACGCGTCCCGTTTGCGAGCGTTGAGCGACGCCAATGTCGCGTCTTGCGCACTTGTGTCGTAGATTGGGTACGGACTTTGCGGTTCGGTGGCGATCGAGCGAATGGACACTCCAGCCCAAAAACCAACACGGGCAATTCCGGTGAGGGAATTGCCCGTGAGAGGATTTGATTCACACCTCATTCCTGCGAGTGAGGGTGTTAAGCGTGTCCGCGCAATTAGTTGCGACGACGACGGCCAGCGAGGCCAGCGAGTCCGAGAAGGGCGATTGCGCCTGGGGCTGGGACGATGCCTGCACCAGCGAGGATGGAAGTAGCAGCGGTTGACTCGTAGCCGTAGTCAACCACGGTGCGGGTCATCGAGGTGCCCGAACTGCCAGCCGCGCCCATCGCAAAGCGCATCCAGCCGTAGTGGGTGGTGCCCGCTGCAGCGACGAAACGGAAACCAATAATGTTCTCAGCGCTGTACTGCCAGTTGCCAGCCGCGCTGCCGAACACCACGCCGGTGGTGGACGTGTTGAACGAGCCAGTGCTGCCGATCGAAGTGCCCAAGGCAAGGTTGCCTGCAGGGCCGGCCGTCACGCCCGGATAGCGCATCTGGCCGCCACCGGTCGAGTTGAAGAAGTTCATGCCGCCACCGGACGAGTACGGGTTAACGTCCCAGCCCGGAACGCCGGAGCCTGGACCGTTGCTCAGAGCCGCGGTCTGAACGTTGATGTAGCAACCATCGATGTCGACGGCGCAAGCGAAGTTGATGATGCCACTGTAGACAACGGCGGCGTTTGCTGCGCCAACGACGGTTGCTGCAGCAGCTGCTGCTGCCATGTGCTTAACAATTTTGCTGTTCATATCTAAGTTCCAAAAAAATGGGAAAAAGTGGAAAAGACTCCTCTGAACAATCTTCACGGCCCCTCTACGGAGGCGTGTGAATGGCCGTGTACAGCCGAGGAAGAAAATATTCTTGAATGGATAAAAAGCAACTGCGAATGCAGCAATCTGCGGCCTTTTTTTTGAATTTTTAAGGTCTGATAAAGACGGCGTTAAGATGGCTTGGTTGCTGATTAGCGCGTTTTTGTTCGTGATCCTGCAGGCTGTCAGGGCGAGGAGCAGTCGTGTATAGGAGATGCGCTTCCCGTTTATGAGCGTTGAGCGACGCCAATGTCGCGTCTTGCGCACTTGCGCCATAATTTGTGTACGGACTTTGCGGTTCCGTGGCAATCGAGTGAATGGACACTCTATCCCTGTGGTTCAATTCGTTTCATGAATCTCACGCGACGCAACTTCGTTCTCGCTTCACTCGCCACACCACTCGCTGCTTCGATCGCCGCAGGCGCTGCGCCAGCGTTCTTGCGACGGGGGCTCAATCAAAACAGCAAGTTGCGTGTGTTAAAGGTTGGTGTTGGTGGAATGGGTCACGCGGATCTCGAGCAGGTTGCAAGCCATAAAATGGTGGAAATCGTGGGGCTTTGCGATGTGAGTCAGGATCAACTCGACGCGTGGACGAAGGAACATAAGAATGACAAGGGCGAAACTGTCGCCGCGCGATTCCCGAATGTGCCGACGTTTACCGATTGGCGCGAGGCGTACGCGAAGCTCGGGAAGGGCTTTGATGCAGTGGTTTGTTCGACAGCCGATCACATGCACGCGCCGATTTCAATGGCAGCGATGAATCTCGGCAAGCACGTGTATTGCCAGAAACCGCTCGCGCAGGGTGCGTATGAGAACCGCCGCCTCGCTGAAGTTGCCGCGACCCTTCCGAGCATCGTCACGCAGATGGGAACGCAGCGAATCGCGACCAAATGGCGCCGTTACGGTGGAAAACTACTGCGCGACGGCGCGATTGGGCCAGTCACAGATATGTACGCGTGGACGAACCGCCCCGCAGGTTGGTGGCCACAGGGCAATCCGCGCCCGACTGGCTCCGATCCGATTCCCGCAGGACTCAACTGGGACTGCTTCCTCGGCGTCTCGGAGAATCGTCCATATAAGAATGGCTACACGCCGTTTAACTGGCGCGGCACGATCGATTGGGGAACCGGCGCGTTCGGCGACATGGGTTGCCACATGCTCGATGTTCCGTTCTACGAACTTGAACTTGCGCAGCCGCTCACCGCGCTTTGCACGCCGACAAAGCCATCCGGCGATCAATTCCCTGAGAGCGAGAGCGTGCTCCTTACATATGCCGCGAACTCGAAGACTTCGAAGTCGGGCATGAAGTTGCACTGGTTCGACGGTGGTCAATTCCCAGATTTCAAGGCGATTGGTCTCCCACAAGGTTGGGAGGGCGGCAAGCAGGGTGAAGATGTGGTGAAGGGTGACGGTGGCGTGATCCTCGTCGGAGAGAAGGGGACGATGTGGTTCCCCATCGAGCACGCATGGGCTCGTGTCTTCGTGGATGGCAAGGATGCGCAGATCGCGACCGAGGATCTTGGCAAGTCCAATCACTGGCATGACTGGGTTGACGCATGCATCGCGGGGAAGAAGGATGCGTGCGTGAGCCGTTTCGAGAAGGCTGGGCGCATGTGCGAGAGCCTTTCCATTGGTGCAATGAGCGCGCTTGACCCTGGGAAGGTGCTTGAATATGACGCGTCGACCTGCTCGTTCAAGAACAGTCCTGCGGCAACTGCAGCGGTGCATCGAACCTATCGCGCGGGCTGGAAAGTTGAAAACCTCTAGTCGCAGCGGGTTACGAACGAAGCTCGCCAGCAATCCTCAGGAAGTTGCGCGGAATTTCACTAAACCCGCAGATTTTTTTGGACGCCGTCAAGAGCGATCCATACTCGCACAGGCGCATCCTTTATCGGTTGCGTTAGCATTTGGCATTGTTCCCGTGTTCGCATGGTGTGTCTTTGGCGTGTGCCAAGACCGCGACGCGGGTTGAGTTTGGATTTCTGGAGACGAATAGATGCAGAAGATCAACAAACTGGCCCTCGCTTCGGCGGCGGGTCTCGCGGCACTCATTGCTGCATCGGCGCAGGCGCAGGTCGCAGGCGACGAGTGTACGAACGCTCTTACAGCGGTCGTTGGTGTGAATACATCAAGCACCGTCACGATGACCCCATCGGCAAACGCACCGGTCGACGGACCTTGCAACTTCCTCGATTGGGGCGCGTCGAAAGACGTGTTCTTCGTATTCAACGCAGCGAATCCTGGCTTGCTCGATCTCGACTTTTGTGCTTCGGGCTACGACACCTCCGTGGTTGTCTATACAGGCTCGTGCGCAGCGTTGACTCGAATTTCGTGCGACGATGACTCCTGCCCAACCGGCACACTCTATCAGTCGTTCAAGCTCGGCATTCCGGTGGCGAGTGCAGGCCCAGTGTATATCCGCGTCGGTGGATACCTCGCTGCATCCGGTGCTGTGAACTTCACGCTCGGCTTCACCGAGAGCACTGCCAATTGCGCATCGACCTTGAGCTGCGGCACAGTGCATGCTGAACCAGGCTGTGCAGATCAACTCTGCTGCGGTCAGGTCTGCGCGATCAATCCACTCTGCTGCGATCTCGGATGGGATGCTCAGTGCGTCCAAGCCGCCGTCGATACCTGCGGCTACTTCGTCTACACCTGCGTCGCGGGCGGACCTGCAAACAACTGCGCCACAAACGCACAAGTTGTGAGCTCGAGCTCCGTCGTGGCATTCAATAGCTCGGCAGCAACGATTGATGGTCCAAAGCAGGCCTGCCCAGGCACTGCTATTGACATCTTCGCTGACGTCTGGTTCAAGATTGCTTCGCCAGCCAACGGTGTGCTGAGTGCAAACACCTGCAATCAGGTCGCGTTTGACTCGAAGATCGCAATCTACGATATGGGTACATCCCCATCCACGTTTGATTACAACACGTTGAACACCGCGATGGTCGCTTGCAACGATGACGGCAGCAGCACGTGCTACATGACTGGTGGAACGACGGCATACGCGTCGGACCTCTCGATCACTGCAGCTGTTGGTCACACTTACCTCGTCCGCGTCGGTGGCTTCGCTGCTGCTGACGCCGGTGCAGGCACCGTCACCTTCTCGGTTCCAGTCCCATGCGTGCTTCCATCTGCAACTGGCAGCGAAACAGAAGCATGCGGAACCGACAGCAACGGTGGTTGCGACGCTGCAGGAACGACTGCGTCCGCGCAGGCGATCACGCTCGGTAGTTCTATCGGTGGTACGTTCTGGGCTGACGCTGGCGTCCGCGACGTTGACTGGTACACAGTCACTGTTGCAGCCGACACGACTGCAACATTGAACCTCTACTCAGCATCGAATGCGATTGCGTTTATTTTCCCAGGCGATCCATGCTCTCCACTCGGCGCAATCGCGTCCGGCTCGGGAAGCTGCCCATCAGTCGCAACAGGATGCCTCTCACCAGGCATCTACTCGATCGCGGTTGCAACGGCGAACTTCACCGATAACCCATGCGGTAACGGCGTATTCAACAACTACGTTCTCGCAACGAGCGGCGCACCTGCGGTTTGCCCAATCGTCTCTGAAGTGTGCACCAATCCAGTGGATAACGTGGTGTCGCAGAACAACGGGACCGTCATCACCAACTACGGATTCAACTGCTTGCTCTTTTGCGGTACGAACGCCTCGACCTTCACGGTGGCTGCACAATTCGCGCGTAGCTTCCCAGGTCTCAACGCAGGCGCTCTCGGCTGCGTGAGCTTCGGCTACGCCAATATGAACGTGATGGAAGACGGTGTCTACGAGAACGGCACGCCAACTGTCGCAACCATCGGTGTCTACCGTGACATCAATGGTGGCGCACCAACGACGGTTGGTGGCGACTTGGTCCTCATCCAATCCGTGGAAGTTCTCCTCCTCGGTGGAGTCCAAACCGTGACATGGAACATCGATGCTCCTATCGATCTCACTGGCAATGCCGATCCAATCGTCATCGTCTTTGACGTGCCTGAAGCAGGCGGCTGCGACGTCGCAACCAACGGCTTGCTCGGTGGCGTGGGTAACAACGGTGGCGCAACGGCTCCGTACTACGAGCGCTCGCTCTCAACGTACGCCGGTCTCTGCGAAGAGCCAGCGTTCATTGCGAACGCTGATCCAACGTCACAGTGGATCTGCACCATCGGTGTTGGATCTGCTACGACGCCATGCCCAGCCGACTTTAACGGCAGCGGCACGGTGGACGCAGCTGATCTCGCGACCCTCCTCAACGGATGGGGTGCGTCGGGCGCGACCGATCTCGATGGCAACGGCATCACCGATGCCGCTGATCTCGCGTCGGTGCTCAACGCTTGGGGCGGTTGCCCATAATTTGAGTGTCTGAGATTTGATTCGTCTCCTTTGAGGCCCTCGACGAAAGTCGAGGGCCTCTTTCTTTTTGCGTTCTAGATCAAGGTTGCAACCGCGTGAAACGCGAGAAGTTCCTGTGAATCAAGCAAAAAACAAGCTAGATTGGAGTACATGTTCGCGCTCGCCACACTTCTCGTCGCATCGTCGTTGCTCGCTCCGCCCACCGCCACCTTGCCCACCGATGCTCGGTTTGCGCGCACACTTGCGTCTCAATTACGAGAGCCCGGCAACGCAATCGTTCGACTCGCGCTCGCGGATGGTGTTGAAGTCGATGTCACACTGACGACGCAGCGAGTGCTCGCATCCGATTTCGTTGCATCCGTCAATGGTCGGCCGAACAAGTCGCTCACTGCGCAACTGAAGACACTCACGCAACTCAAGGGAAGTGTTGTTGGCGAGCCCGGATCGGTTGTCGCGTTCACGCTCAGCGCGCAGGGCGCGGCAGGCATTGTCGATCGCGGAGATGGTCGTGGTCGCTACGTGTTGCAGGGCGATCAACCAACTGTTGGTTTGCAGCGAGGCGACATGCATTTCATTCGAGCGGACGCGATCGGCTTTCCTGATGCACCATTCTGCGCAACGCTTGATGCGGAGGGCTCCGTCGCAGGCGCTGGTGGCGTGCTCGCGGGCGATCACAAAGTGGTGCGACTCGCGCTTGAGATGGATTACGAATACGCGCAAATCTTTGCGCTCGATGCGGCAGCGGGAACGTCGTACGCGGCAGCGTTGTTTGGTGCGGTGTCGGCGATTTACGAGCGCGATTGTCATACGTCGATTGAACTAGGATCGTTGTTCTTCGCGACAACTCCGGACGACATCTTCAACGACTCGGATCCGCTCTATCAATTCCGCGACTACTGGAATCTGAATCGCACAGCGGTCGATCGCGATCTTGCCATGTTGCTCTCAGGACGACGGAATCTTCCCTACGGTGGTGTTGCGTGGCTGAATGCTGCGTGCACTGACTACGGATACAGCGTGTGTGGTTACACGATCGGCGCGTTTGCCGATCCCGAGCAATCACTCGGCGCGAACTGGGATGTTGTGGTGACTGCGCATGAACTCGGGCACAACCTCGGCACAGGTCACACGCACTCGTATGGCATCGATGGGTGCGCGTCAGGAACCGTAGAGCGCGGCACGATCATGAGCTACTGCCACGTCGTTTCGGGTGCAGGGGCAAATGTCGAGATGCGATTCCATCGCGGCACTGCAGATCCGATTGAAGGATTCGTTTCGGGTGCTGCGTGTCTTGCGAGTGATTGCGATGGTGATGGTGTCGCGGACGCGGATGAAATCACGAGCGGCGCGGAGTCGGACAGCAATCTAGACGGCATTCCTGATGACTGCCAAGATTGCGATCTCAACGGCGTTCCTGATCCGATGCAGATTGCAGCGGGCACGCTTGCGGATCTTGATGCCAATGGCGAGCCTGACAATTGTCAGAGTGATTGCGACGGCGATGGCGTTGCAGATGCGGTCGAGATTGCGGTCGGTACTGCGCAAGATCTCGACGGCAACTTCGTTCCCGACAATTGCCAACCCGACTGCAACGCAAACGGCATCATGGATTGGGCGGACATTCGCGCGGACATGAGCATGGATCGTTCGCGCGATGGTCGCATTGATGCGTGTGAAGATTGCGACAGCGATGGTGTTGCAGATCTCGTGGAAATTGCTGGCTCGCGCAGCATTTGGGTTTCGGATGCTGAGCAAAGCGCGATCTACGAACTGCATCCGATCAGCGGCGTGCGCTTACGCGCGATCAGCGGACTTTCAAGCCCAGTGCTCGACATTGCAGCAGCACCCAACGGCGTGATGTGGTTCGTGAACGCAGAGTCGCTCAGCCGCATCGCCATCGCAGGCGAGGCCACTCCAACAGTCGTGACGAACTTCGGTGCGCTCAGTGGACGCGCGGTCATCGCGGAAGCATCCACGCGTTTCGTCGCATTCAGCAACGGCCAAGTTTCACAGATCACCGACGCGGGCGCGATCGGTGCGACGATCATTCCTGCGGTCGCTGCGAGCGTGGACTTGCGCGATGTTGTGCGCGATGGCGCGCGTTGGCTCGCGAGCTTTGGCGACGGGAACATTCGCGTGAGCCTTGGCGGCGGCGCAGCATGGAGCGACTTCGCTCCCGCACTTCCTTCGGAACGAAGTCCGTGGGGTCTCTGCGTTGACAGCGCACGCAATCACTTGCTCGTCGCGGATCGATTGACGAGTCGCATTCTCGCGTTCACCCTGCAGGACGGAACTCCTCTCGGTCCCTGGGATGTGCAGAACGGCGCGTTGCTCAGCAACTGCACACATCTCGCGCCCGCTGCGGATGGTCGCGGAGTTGTCGTGTGTTCGGGAGGTTCCGGAAGCACCATCAACGGCTACAACCTCGCGACAGGATTCACCGAGCGAACCTATCGCGTCTATCCCTCGGATGCGCCGCGTGCGTACGCCATCGCGATTGCGAGCATGAGTGCCACGGACACGAATGGAAATAGCGTGCCCGATGTATGCGAAGTCGCGACTGCAGATCTCAACGGCGACGGCGTCGTGAGTGCAGCAGATCTCACAATCCTGCTGAATGCGTGGGGTGCGTGCGTGAATTGCCCTGCAGACCTTACCGGTGATGACACAGTGGATGCCGCTGACCTCTCCATCATGCTCAATGCATGGACGAACTGATCGCGTACGCTTGGTACGTGCGCTTGCGTGTCTTTCATCCGCTGGTCCTGATCAGCCTCGCCCTCGAAGTGGCGATCGTGGCGATTCTCCTCATTGACCGCGCATTCGCAATGTGGGTGAAGGAGCGCGTTGCAGAGTTGCCACCGAGCGCGCATCTCGCGATTGAGTACATCACAGAAGCAGGCGATTCGAAGTGGTGGCTGATTCCCTCTGCGGCACTCTTCGTTGTCCTTGCCGTGTTGAAGTCACACAACCTTGCGCGCTGGTGCTTCGCGATGTTCGCGAGTGTTGGTGCGAGTGGACTTCTCGTCCTCATTATCAAACCGTTGATCGGGCGATACCGACCGAAGTTGCTGCACGAACAAGATCAGTACGGCTTTGAGTATCTGCAATTCGCGGTGGGCTACGACACCAATAGTTTTCCCTCAGGCCATGCGACGACGATCGCCGCAGCCTGCACAGTGCTCTGGTGCATGCTGCCGCGTTGGCGCGTGGTATGGGTCGCACTCTGGTTCTGCGTGATCAGTTCACGCGTGTTGCTCAGCGCGCACTTTGTCGGCGATGTGTTCGCAGGAACCGCTCTCGGCATGGGGACGGCTGCGCTGGTGCTCTGCGTGTGGAGTCGCCGTTTCCCATTGAGCATGCCCAACGCGATCACGCAATCGGCGTGAGGCGCGCGCCTGCAACGCCAGCGTCAAAGAGATGGATGTGCGCGGGATCACATGCAACATGCACCGCGTCGCCTTCGCGAATGTTCTGCAGTGACTCAGGGAGACTGCGCATGAGGATCCTTCCCATCGCGCAACGCAACGCAACATCCGTCCGATCGCCGAGTGATTCGATGCTTTCTACAGTGGCTGGAATTGCGTTGGACGACGCATTGCTGATGTGCACACGATCCGGGCGAATGCCAAGTGTGATGGCTCGCGGTGTGTTCGAGAACGGAGCCCATCGCGAGGGGAGCGCGACACGAATTCCGCTCGCGACGAAACTGCATTGCCCCTCACGCGTCTCGATCGTTCCATCGATGATGTTCATCGGCGGCGTGCCGATGAAACTCGCGACGAATCGATTCGCGGGCGCGTCGTAGCACTGTGCGGGCGTGGCATTCTGCTGAATGCGTCCTTCATGCATGACGACGAGTCGATCGGCGAGTGTCATCGCCTCTTCTTGGTCATGCGTCACATACACAATCGTCGCGCGCAGTCGGCGATGCAATTGTCGCAACTCCGCGCGTGTTTCAATGCGAAGCCGCGCATCGAGATTCGACAGTGGTTCGTCGAAGAGAAACACCTTGGGATCGCGCGCGATCGCACGGCCCACTGCAACGCGCTGTCGCTGTCCACCAGAAAGCTCGCGCGGACGGCGTTGCAGCAGGGCGTCGAGTCCGAGCGTGTGCGAAACCGACGCAACACGCGCTTCGATTGCGGCGCTCTCCGCGTGGCGCGCGGCGGAGTTTCCACGCAATGCGGCAACCAATGCACTTCGATGCGTGCGACGCGACTCAAGCCCGAACGCGATGTTCTGCGCGACGGTGAGGTGTGGATACAGCGCGTAATTCTGAAACACGAACGCGATGTCGCGATCTTTCGCGGAGAGATCGTTCACGCACTGCGCATCGAGTTCAAGCGTTCCATCGGTGATGTCTTCAAGTCCAGCGAGCATGCGAAGCGTTGTGCTCTTACCGCAACCGCTTGGTCCGACGAGCACGCAGAACTCTCCCTCGCCGATGCTGAGATCGATCGCATCCACAGCGCGCACGCCGCCTTCGTAAACCTTGCTGACTTGTTTGAACTGGATGGTTGCCATGGTGTGTTCTCGAAAGTCTTAGCCCTTCACTGCGCCGCGAGCGAGTCCTTCAACGAAGGTCTTCTGCGCAGCGATGAAGAGCACGATGCAGGGGATCATGGTGAGCAGCGAGAGCGCCATGAGAAGATGCACGTCTTCGAGGCCGCCGTACTGGTTCTTGAAGGAGTTCAACGCCACCGCAAGCGTGGACGACTCGTCCGTGTGCAAGTAAATGAGCGGCCCAAGGAAATCATTCCATGTGCCGATGAAGGTGAAGACCGCGCAGATCGCGCTCACGGGTTTGCACAATGGCAAGATGATCTTCCACCAGATGGCGAAGTGACCTAGGCCATCGACGCGTGCTGCTTCGACGAGCGACTCAGGGATTTGCGCGATGAACTGTCGGTACATGAAGATGAAAAATGCGTTGCCGAAGTACGCGGGTACGACGAGCGGCAAGATGGAATCGATCCAACCAAACTCGCGGAAAAGCAGGAAGAGCGGGATCATCGTGACTTGCCCTGGCAGCATCATCGTCGCGAGCATCAGGAGGAACATGCTGCGGCTCCCGCGGAATCGAAGTCGCGCAAACGCGTAACCAACGAGACTTGACGAGAGCACAGTTCCCACGACCACAAGTACTGTGACAACGATGGAGTTGGAGAGCGCGTCAATGAATCCCCACCACGGATCACTTCCCGTTTCACGCATTGCGTGGAGGTAGTTGCTCCACTGTGGATCAGAGGGAATGAGTGCGATGCCAGCACTGCCAGTGATCGCAGCCTCCGCGCGTTGCGGTGTTTCAAGACTCACCACGCACATCCACCACAGTGGAAACGCGAACGCTGCCGCGCCCAGCGTAAGCAAAAAGTACTGGAATGCTCGCGTCTTCAACAACAACTCATTTCTTCATCGCCTCGTAGTAGACCGCGCGCGAACTTGTTCGAAGGATTGCAGCAGTGAGGAGCAGCACGACCACAAGAAGAATCCACGCCATCGCACTTGCGTAGCCCATGTCGTAGAGTTCGAACGCGTTGTTGAAGAGATAGAGCACATAGAAGCGCGTGAGATCGCCAGGTTCGCCGCCTGTCATCACGAACGCTTGCGTGAACACTTGGAAGGACCCGATCACCGCCATGATGAGATTGAACAGAATGACCGGCGAGAGCATCGGAAGCGTGACGCGCCAGAATCGTCGTACTGGTCCCGCTCCATCGATCTCCGCTGCTTCGTACAAGTCGCGCGGAATCTGCTGAATGCCCGCGAGATACACCATCATCGATCCACCGATGAGCCAGAAACCCATGAGCGCGAATGCAGGGGGCGCGGCAATGGCGGCATCTTTGCCAAACCATTCGGGTCCTGCGATGCCAACGAGTTCAAGCAATCGATTCGCGAGTCCACCTTCGCTGTCAAACACCCAACGCCAGAGGATGGAAACGCCAACGCCCGCGAGCACGCTCGGCAAGTACCACGCTGCACGGAAGATCGCGACGCCTTTCACTTTTTGCGCGAGGAGCAGGGCTGCAAAGAGCGAGAGCAATTGTCCGCCCGGCACTGCAATTGCCGCGTAATAGAGCGTGACGCGAATGGAGGTGTGGAATCGGCTGTCGCGCAGAAGGAGTTGTTCGTAGTTGTCACTGCCCACCCAATGTGCTGCAGAAAGAGGACCGACGCCTTGCCAATCCGTCATCGAAAGGACAAGTGAGAGCAGGATCGGAAATGCCATGAACAACAGCGCGCCAAGGATCCATGGCGACGCGAGCAAGTATCCAGCGCGTTCATCACTGCGCACTGAACGCGCGCGCGGCGCATGAAAGAATGGATACGCAAGTAGCGCGAGTAACACGCCGAGCAATGCAATGCCAATCGCACTCACGATTCCCCAACGCATGGGCTCGGGGTGCATGCCGCCAGGAACGAAGTTCACATGCGCGTCCCACTTCTCGTTGAACGCGTTGATCGCTTCAGTGATGGTGAGGTCGCCGGTCTTCAATCCCTGATCCATGCTCGAACCGAACAACTGTTCGAAGGTTGGATCGCTCGGCCATGCCACGACCTTCGCAGCAGCAATTGCATCGAGGAAGCCTTGATTGTTCGCGGGCGGCAATGCTGACTCAAGAAACGCTGGACTCTCCGCGACACTGCGCAATGTCGGGATTGCAAGACCAAGTCGCGCGTTGGCAGCTTGACTCTTCGCGTTCGTGAGCCACTTCACCAATTGCCATGATTCTTCGGGATGCGCGGTGTGCTTCGCAATGGACCAACTCACCGTGAGTACGCAATTCGCGGCATGCTTGCCGCGCGGCAACGGCGCGAAGTCCCATGCGAATCCGCCAGCACTCGGCGCCGGAATGTTGCGGTAACTAGGCACGACCCAACGACCGAACGGTCCAGCCATGCCGACTTTTCCTCCGAGAAACACACTCGCACCTGTGGCGATCTTGCTCTTGCCGCTTGTGAGTGTGTGCGCTTCGTTGTGTCGCCATCCACGCAGTTGCTCGAGTGCTTCGCGCGCAGCAGGTTCGCCCACGCGAATGGCATTGAGGTCGTCGTCGATTGCTTCCGCGCCTTCTGTGCGCAAGTAGGTTCGCACCATCACTGGCCATGTCACGAACTCGCTGCCTGTGATGGACGGTAGTGCACCGAGTGCGCGCGCGGCGTGAATGTATTCATCCCAGGTCCAGTTGGCAGTCGGGAAGGGCACGCCGGCTTGTTGGAAAAGATCCTTGTTGTAGTAGAAGCCGACGGTGGTGAAATCTTTCGGGATGCCGAAGAGGGTTCCCGATCCGACGCGCGAGCCATCAAAGCGAAAGGCCTCGACAGTTTGTGGATAGAACGCAGCAAGGTCGAGCGCGTCCTCTTTCGCAACCGTGGATTCGCGCTGCACGAAATCATCGAGCGGCAAGAGCAAGTCGAGGCTTGCGAAATTCGCGATGCGCTCGTATCCCACATAGAACACATCCGGCGCTTCACCCGCAGCCATCATCGTTTGAAGTTTCGTATAGAAACTTCCTGCATCGCCTGGATTGATTCGCTTCACCCGCACGCCAGGGTTCGCAAGTTCGAACGCACGCAGCGCCTCTTCAACGATGCGATCTTCTTCTTGTCCGCCGTCGCCGGACCAATGCATCACCGTGAGCACAGTTTCGCTTGCGTGTGCATTGTCGCGCATCAGCATGCGCCACGCGACGCGACTGAAGGCGGCGAGGACAAGCAGCACTGCTCCAGCTACGAGGAGTCCTCGCGCGATCGAAAGCAGGCTGAGCATTGCACCACGCAAGCGCGAGTTCATGATCGGTCGAGTATAAAGCGAGATCGACATGGCACGCGTTGCACGAACCACTTCAACGTTGATTAAAGCATCGCTCTCGCCGCGCGAGCATCCACTCGTTGCGTCGAGACTCGGCGGTGTGTTGATGCATGTGACGAGTCTGCCGTCCGCCCATGGCATTGGCGATCTCGGTCCAGCCGCGTACGCGTATGTTGATTGGGTCGCCGCCGCAGGTTTCTCGCTTTGGCAGATGCTGCCGATCGGGCCGGTTGGCTATGGCGAGTCGCCGTATGGATCGAGTTCGAGTTTCGCGATTGAGCCGTTGCTTCTCTCGCTTGATGTGCTCGCTGCGGATGGATTGCTCACGCGAGCGGAAGTTGCTCCACCAGCGGCACTCGCAGCAGCAACGCGCGTGAACTTTGTCGCCGCGCGAAAATTCAAATTGCCGCTCTATCAGAAGGCGTTCGAGCGATGGCATGCGCGCGGTGGGGCGCAGAAGCCTGCGTACCTCGCTTTCAGGAAGCGCACGCGTCTATGGCTCACGGACTGGCTCGCGTTTCTTGGTGAGCGCGCGGAGTACCACGCGTTCGTGCAGTTTGCACTTGATGTGCAATGGCGCATGCTGCGCGAGCATGCAGCGAGTCGTGGCGTGCGATTCATCGGCGATGTGCCCATCTTCGTCATCCGCGACAGCGCAGATTGCATGGCGCATCCACGATTGTTTCGCCTCGACGCAAAGGGTCGACCAGAAGTGCTCACGGGTGTTCCGCCTGATTGCTTCTCGACGGAAGGACAACTTTGGGGTCATCCGCACTATCGTTGGAGCGAGCACGCGCGCACGAAGTTTGCGTGGTGGACGCAGCGCATCGATGTCGCCTGTGAGCGATTCGATCTCGTGCGCATCGATCACTTTGTCGGACTGCATCATGCGTATGAAGTGAGAGCGGGCGCGAAGAACGCAAAGCGCGGAGTGTGGAAGCCTGCAGCGGGTCGCGCGCTGCTTGAAGCACTCGCGGGTCACTTCAAGGGCGCGCTTCCATTGATTGCGGAAGATCTCGGCGCGTGCACGCCTGAAGTCGTTGCGCTGCGTGATGACTTCAAACTTCCTGGAATGCGTTTGCTGCAGAACGCATTTTGGAGTGGACGCTCTGGCGACATGCCGCATCATCATCCGCAACGATGTGTCGCGTATCCAGGAACGCACGACAATGACACGACGAGTGGTTGGTGGAAGACGACGCCCGCAGCGCAACGAAAACGATTTCGCGCGTACGCCGGCGGCGGGCTAGTGCACGAAGCGATGTTGCGAATTCTGTGGGCAAGCGGCGCGAACCTCGCGATCGCATCGATGCAAGATCTGCTTGGACTTGGAACCGCGCACCGGATGAATGTCCCTGGAATTGCCGAAGGAAACTGGACATGGCGCATGCCAGCGCGCGCGTGCACGCGGCAGTTTGCGCTGTCGATCGCTGCACAGATGGAAGCATCCGGTCGCGCGCGGCAGTCTTAATCGTCGTGCCTTCGCGCTACCATTCGCGATTCGAATGGACTCTCATGGCACGCACTTCACATTCATCCAAGCACACGTTGAAACTCACAGGTTCATTGCGCGCGCGCGTCGTTGAACCAACGCCGTTGTCCGCTGCGCGCGCACGCGAACAGTTGAAGGAGTTGGCGAGCAATCTTTGGTGGACATGGAACGAAACTGCGCAGCGTGCATTCGCAGCGGTGGATCCTGTGTTGTGGGATGCAACGAAACACTCGCCACTCGAAATGCTTGAGCGCGTGCAGGAGTCAACCCTCGCAGCTGCGTGCCTCGAGCCAGGCTTTCGACTTGTCCTCGCGGATGCGCTCGCGCACCGCACGCAATCCCTCACAGCGCACTCGTGGTATTCGCGACAAGCGAAGTTGCCAAAGAACTTGAGCGTCGCGTACTTCTGTTCGGAATACGCGATTCATGAATCCATGCAGCAGTACTCGGGTGGACTCGGCGTGCTTGCGGGCGATCACCTCAAGAGCGCGAGCGACCTTGGCGTTCCGCTGACGGCGGTCGGATTGCTGTACGAGCATGGTTACTACCAACAGCAATTCGCGACAGATGGAACAACGCGTGTGCTCTATCCGCGCATTCGGCGAGAGACGATGCCGATCCTGGACACCGGTCATCGCGTCCAATGTCCGATTGGCGATTCGACCGTGCATGCGAAAGTGTGGAAGGCAACCGTCGGTCGTGTTGCGTTGTACTTGCTCGACGCGAATCTCGCGGAGAACACGCCAGAGGATCGCTTGTTGACCGAAGGTTTGTACAAGGGCGAGCCTGCGCTCCGCATGCGGCAACAAGTTTTGCTCGGTGTCGGTGGTTCCATCGCGCTGCGCACGGTTGGCGTGCACGCGACGGTGTATCACCTCAATGAAGGTCACGCGGCGTTTGCAGCAATTGAACGTTGCGCGCAGTTTGTCGAAGGCGGCGCGTCGAAAGCGAATTCGATGGAGCGCGTGCGCGCATCGACAGCGTTCACGACGCACACGCCAGTGCCCGCTGGTCATGATCGCTACAGCGTCGATGATGTATGGACAGCGCTTCGACCAACTTTGGAGCGCGCGAAGATGACGCACGCGGATCTGGCTGCGCTCGGTCGCGAGAATCCGAGCGATGAAGCGGAACCGCTGTGCATGACCGTGTTGTGTTTGCGTCTCGCAGCCAAGGTGAATGGCGTTGCGAAGTTGCACGGCGAAGTGTCGCGCGCGATGTGGACTGCAGCCTACGGCGTGAAGAGCGCTGCGAAGGTTCCGATCTTCTCCATCACCAACGGCGTGCATCTTCCCACGTGGATGCATCCACTCGCGCGAGATTTCTGGCGCAGTGCAGCTGGATTCGATCCACTCGCGCCTGAGCCCAAGGCGCCAGGGTGGAAGAAAGTGCGAGTCGTGGATCGCGCAGAATTCTGGGCGATGCGCAGTGCGCTCCGTGCACAACTCGTGGCGTTTGTCCGCGGGCGATTGGCTCGCGCAGTTGCTCGTCGTGGCGCGAGTGCCTTTGCGATGGACGCAGCGCTCTCGACACTCAATCCTGACGCGCTCACGATCGGATTTGCACGCAGATTTGCGACCTACAAGCGCGCGCACCTCTTAATGCGCGATCTTGAACGGCTCACCGCGCTTGTCTCCAACGAGAAGCGTCCCGTGCAGTTTCTCTACGCAGGCAAAGCGCATCCGCGCGACGCTGGCGGACAGGAACTCGCGCAGCAGATTCACGCCATCGCGGAAACGCCCTTGTTTCGCGGCAAAATCGTGCTGCTCGAGGAGTACGACATGGAAGTCGGTCGCGCACTCGTCAGCGGATGCGATGTCTGGCTCAACACGCCGCTGCGTCCACATGAGGCGAGCGGCACGAGCGGCATGAAAGTACCGTTGCATGGCGGCATCAACTGTTCTATCTCCGACGGCTGGTGGCCTGAGTCATTCGATGGAACAAATGGTTGGACGATCGGCGATGCGCGCGAACTCCCTCGTGAAGCGCGCGACGAAGCTGACGCAAAGAGTCTGTACCAACTGCTCGAGAAATCAATCGTGCCAGAGTTCTACGCACGAGGTCGCGATGGTCTTCCGATGAAGTGGATCGATCGCGCGCTGGCAAGCGCAGCAACAGTCAGCCCAGTCTTCTCAGCGCACCGCATGGTCGCGGAATACTGCACCAAGTCATATTCGTAAAACTTCCGCGCGCCCCGCTCAGGCGAAGGGGGCTCTGCCACAAAGCCGTACGAAAGCGCGTGATGAATTTGCCGCTTGGGGCAGAATTCATTAGAAGCGCTCAACCTTCTAGCGCTTGCCAAAGCACGAGTGCGCCGGCAGGGGCTGGGAACTTCCCGTCGATGATTTCCTGCGTCGTCGTAGCCTCGCCGTACACCGTTGCGTTCTGCTTCGTGTCAACATGGAAGCTTGTGCCGTCAAGGCTCGCGCCAACATAGACGCCGTCTACGCGCGCGTATGTTGCAACCTTCGGCACTGGACCGCCGGCACTGGCCACACTTGCGTTTGATTTTCCAAACGCCGCGCCCGCGCCGCCCATCACATAGGTTCCGCTGTTAAGAAAACTCGAAATCTCATCGGCGCTGTTGAAGACCATGACGATCTCAGTGGACGAGCCACCTGCTTGGAGTCCAAGCGAGACAGACCAACTCTCGATCGACACAGGGCAACTCCAACCAGTTCGCGTGCGCGAAAGGAACACGCCTTGCGCGCCGCCTCCACCAACGATGAACGAACCATCCGAGCGACGCAACACCGCCACGCCCTTCGCGCCTTCGAGTACTTCAGGTGGAATGCTCTTGGATTCGCGGAACGCTTCAAGCGTGGCGACGCTCTCACCCATGCGTCCGCCCATCGTCGTGGTGCAACCAATCGGCGCGATGGTGATGAGTGCGAGTGCGACGGCGAGAGAACGATTCATTTGAGTCTTCACGGCGGTTGCTTCCTTGCGATTCGCCTGCGTTGTGTGATGCGTCAGCGAGTGCCGCGTGAAATCACGCGGACCCAACGAGAACCTCTATCGGACAATGCAGCGGAAGGACTAAAGCGCGGCGTCGAGGTCAGCATCGGAGAGCGACCAGCCTGCGCGTGTTGGTCCCGCAAGAAGCGCTTCTGCAGTTGGCGCGCCGGAGACTCCGCCGGTGCGGAAGTCATAGGAAACTCGACCACCCGCACGATAGGCGACCGTTCCTGCGAGGACGAATTCGGTGAGGAGCGTGCTCTTCTCGAAGTGACACATGGGGCGTTGTGCGCGCTCGATTCTCGAAGCATCCGTTGCGGCGCCCGTCGCATTTGGATCGAGGATTGCGTCGATCCACTCGCGATGGTGGCCGACGGATGCCGCGAGAGTTCCCACGGTAGAAGGCGCAGGTCGACTCGACGCAAGCGCGGGCGGAAGGATCAAATACTCGCCGTAGTTAGCGAGTAGGAAGCCATCCGTTCCTTGGAACATGACATTGAATCGGCCGTGGTAGTCCTGTTTGTCTTTGGCGCCGATTTCCTGCGCAGTGGGAGAGATTCGCTCGCCATCGAACCAGCGGATGACCAGTGGATCTTGATTCGCCTGCGCGATCGCCCAAGAGACTTCAAGCCACGCGGGGCAGCCGACTTCGTCCTTGGGCGGACCATCCGCGAAGACCTCAACCTTGCCGAGGTTCAAAGGATTGAGTCTGAGCGCCCAGAAGGGGAGATCGATGATGTGACAGCCCATATCGCCCAAAGTGCCTGTCCCATACTTCCAATACTTGCGCCAGTTGGCTGGCGTGAGGCCTTCGATGTAGTCCGCGCTTGGGGCGGGGCCTTGCCAAAGTTCCCAGTTGAGATCCGCTGGCGGCGAAATGACGGGGGTCGACGCGCCGCAGCACCAACTTTTGTTTACCCAGCAGTCACAACTTGTAATGCGTCCGATCGCGCCGCCGCGGATGAGTTCCACAACGCGGCGGTAGTTGTCGGTCGCGTGAATTTGCGTACCCATTTGCGTTGGCACGCGCGCGGACTCTGCAAGTTCGCGGATTCGACGCGCCTCAGCGAGCGTGTGGGTGAGTGGCTTCTCGCAATAGACCGGCAGCCGCGCGCGCAAGCACATCGCGGTCGCGAATGCATGCGTGTGATCTGGCGTTGAAACAAGCACGCCATCGAGGCGGAGTTCAACGCGACGACGAATGAGTTCGCGGAAGTCTGTAAAGGTCGGCGCTTGAATACCGCGTGCGGTTGCCGCGTCGAGTGCGCTCTTCGAGACATCACACAGTGCCACAATCTCAGCGCCAGCGGCGAGTAGATCGCCAAGGTTGTCCGCGCCTCGACCAGCGCAGCCGATCAGTGCGATGCGCGCCTTGCGCATGGGTGGCGCAGCGGGTTGCAGTGGGGTTTGCGGTGCATATGCATCCTGCGCACCGTGCGACAACATTGTGAAAACTGGAACGGTTGCCAACGCCATCGGCATCGCGGCAAGAAACGTGCGGCGCGTCGCGAGATCCGGAGCATCATGCTTTTTCATCCCCGCAGTTTCCCCGACTTACAGGGCGCGTGCAACTATCGCGAAGACTTGCTATATTAGTTGTTCGCATAGTTTCCCTCTCAATAGGGAACGCCTTAATGGGTGAAGAGGCTTTAGGAGTACTCATACATGCCACGCAAAACTTCTGCACCGTCAAAATCCGCCAAGAAGGTCTACCGTCGCCGCAACCCGCTCGTGAAAGCAAGCATTTCACAACTGACCGCTGAGATTCAGCGTCGCCAGGACGCGATCCCTGCGCTCAATCGCAAAGCCGACGATCTTCGGAAGCAACTCGCTTCGGTTGAACTCGAATTGAAGGCACTCGGATCGACAGCCGCACCCGCACGACCAGCGACAAAGATTGCAAGTGCTGTGACGAAGTCTGCAAGTACCACGACAAAGTCTGTAGGCACCGCGACAAAGTCCACTGGCACAGGCAAGCGCACTCGCCGTGGGAAGGGCGGCGGTCCAACGCTCTCGGATCGCATCGTGAAGTCTGTGACTGACGCGAAAGCGCCAATCAAACTCCGCGAGCTTGTTGCAACTCTGTCGAAGGCGATGGGACGTCCTGCGGACAAGAGCTTCCTCGTGCAAGTGAGCGCAACCATGCGTCGCTTGGTGGACTCAAAGGCCGTTGCGCAACCAGGCCGTGGTGTCTACAAGGCGGTCTGACGAACGCAAGAGCGGGACACTGGTGATAGCACGCCGCACATCGAACCATTATTGTTGGTTTGTACTGACAGTGGTCGCGTCCGTGCTCGGTGTGTTGGTTGTGGGCGGGTGTACGCAACCGAAACGCGTGCAGGTTGAAGCGAGTCTTCTTCCCCCCGCAAGCAAGTCACTGCCGTCAGAACTCACTCACGCAGCAAACCTTGATTCATCTCAACTCCGCGCGCTCACACACGAGCGCGCGGAGTTGTGCTTGGTATTGAGTAGCGCGGCGCGGGGTTTTGAAGGCCTCAATGTCCGCGCACACTGCGTCGAGGCTGCGCGAGTTCGACTGCATGCGATCGCGACATCGAGTGTGGACGACGAGATGTTCCGCGCGCGCTGTGCAGAAGAATTCGTGGTTGCGCGCGTGGATGACGGCGCTGCGCACTGCACGGGCTACGCAACGGTTGAGTTGTCCGCCGCACGCTCGCGATCAACCTTATTTCGATTTCCGATCTTCGGCGATTTGCGCAAGGCAGCGCCGGAACTCTTGCAGCGTGATCGTGCTGAAGCACTCGCGGATCCACGCGTCGATGCGCTCGCAATTGCGTGGATGCCAGATGCTTTTTCTTGGGCACTCGTTGAAACCAATGGAACGGCGTTGCTTCGCTTTGAAGACGGTACATCACTCGCCATCAGTCGCGTCGCAACGAATGGTCGACCGTGGAAGAGCCTCAGTCGCGGGATGAAAGAACTTGGCGCACTCAGCCCGCAGGCATCGACGCTTGCGGAACTCGAAGGCGCCGCAGCATTGCGCCCCGATCTCGCGGAAACAGCGGCGCTCTCCAATCCGCGGTTCGTCTCATTTGAAGTGCGTGCAATCGACAGGTTTCCTCCAGCGATTCCGGACGGAACCTTGCGAGCCAACATGTCGTGCGCAGCGGACCCATCGAGTTTTCCGCTTGGAAGCATGCTGTTTGTCGGACCGCGCTCTGCATTCGGCTCCGCCCCAGAAATGCAGTGGCGATGCGTCCAAGACACGGGTGGCGCAATTGGTGGGTCGCGTCGCATCGACTTGTATTGCGGCATCGGCGCGGATGCGCTTCGCGTTGCGGGAGAAATCAACATTGAAGCGCGTGTATCACTGCTTCTCCTCCGCGCATCGTTGGATGGACTTGGACTTTCATCCCCGTGATTGAGTTGTACACGAGCGTCGTAGACTGACAACGATGGAAGTTCATTCGCCTTGGATGCGCCGACTCTCGTATTGCCTCGTTGTGCTCCTCGTGGTTGCGCAAGCGGTGCTGTGGTGGCGCGTGTTCGCGTGGTGGCCAGAGCTCCCGTTACGCATTCCGATCCACTTCAACTTCGCAGGTGAGCCTGATGGATGGGCGAACAAGTCAGTTCTCGCGTGGTTTGGATTGCCAAGTATTTCGCTAGTGATGACGGCGTTCCTCCTCGGTATCGGCGCAGCGATCGGCGTCATGGCGCGCAATTCGCCTGCGCTCATCAATGTGCCGCGCAAGGAAATCTTCATGCAGCTCTCGCCAGAAGGGCGACTCCTCATCATCGCTCCAACGCGCGTGTTCCTCATGTGGGTCGCCGCGCTCATCTCGATGCTCTTTGTATGGATTGTTGAAGGATCAGCACGCGTTGCGGTGGGCATCGATAGCACCGTGCCCATTTGGCCGGTGTTTGTCCTGCTCGGATTGATTTTCGGCACGCTTCCGTTCTTCATGAGCTACACCAAGCACACGATCGATGCGCAAGCGGTGCGTGAAGGATTGCCCAAGGTTGGTTGACGCATTGAGTTGACGGCATCTGCGGCAGCCATTCAACTTCCCGCATGCATCGAATCACCATCGCACGCTGCGGGTTGCTTGGATCGCTTGTCGTGTGCTGCATGCTCGCGGCATCGCCGCGGCGCGTTGAGGGAGTGGCGCTGTTTGAATCGCATCCCTTCGAGTCATGGAAAGTCGTTGGTGGCGCGGCTTCGTTCTCGCTCGACATCGCGACCGCAGATGGACCCACGCTCCTTGGTCACGGCCCGATTGCACGCAATGGATTTCTCGTGAGTCCGAAGAGCTACGCGAATTTCACGCTCGAAGTCGGTGTGAAAATCGGGGCGGAGATGAACTCCGGCATTCAGATTCGCAGTCGAGTCGACGCGAACACAGTCAAAGGGCTGCAGATTGAAATCGATCCTAGTGATCGAAAGTGGGCTGGCGGTGTCTACGACGAAGGTGGACGAGGTTGGCTCGCATCACTCAAGGACAAACCCGAAGCGCAAGCCGCATTCAAGGTTGATGCGTGGAATCAATTTCGCATCGAGTGTGATGGCCCGCTCGTGCGAACCTGGGTGAACGGCGTGCCTTGTGCTGCGTGGCTCGAAACGACAGCGCTCTCGGGCGTGCTCGCGTTTCAAGTGCATTCGGGTCCGAAGTGCGAAGTGCGTTGGCGCAATCCTCGCATGACAGAGCGCGGTTGGCATCAATGGCGTGCGATGGACATTGCAGAAGTTTCGAAGTCGATTACAGAACGGACCATCACGCTGCCGAAGGACGCGGAAGGATTCGCAATTGACGCAACGGGCGAGTTCTCCCTCAGTCTCTGCAGCGCGGCGGGCAACGTCGTGAGATGTTTCGAAGCGGATCTCTCGGCGTGTGAAGGCGAATGCGCGCAAGCGGTGGGTGAGTTGCGCGTCGTGTGGAATGGTGCTGATGGGCGAGTGCAATGCGGCGAGAAGTCGCTCGCTTTCACGATCCCAAAAGATCAACCGATCACGCTCGTGCACATTCGCAACACTGAGAGCACAGCGATCAAATCAATGAGCGCACTCACGCGCGGTCAGTGGTGAGAACGAGTTTGTCGAAGACTGTTCGCGATCACCAAGAATGAACTCACGCTCATCGCGAGTGCGGCGATCATCGGATCGGTCATGCGGTGGAGGATCGGATAGAGCGCGCCCGCTGCGATCGGAATCGCGATGAGGTTGTAGCCAAACGCAAGCGCGAGATTTTGTCGAATTGTTGCAGAGAGCGTGAGCGCAATCGTTCGCGCGCGGAGCACAAGTGTGACATCTCGACGAAGCAGGTGAATGGACGCCGCGGCGCTTGCTGCATCGGTCGCGCCCGAAACCGCGATGCCAACATCCGCAACGAGCAACGCGGGGGTGTCGTTGACGCCATCGCCGATGAAGACGACGGTGTTTCCTTCGCGGCGGAGTTGCGTGATCAACGCAGCTTTCTCTTGCGGAAGAAGTTCAGCGCGCATCGCCATCGAGTTCGGCGCGATCCCTGCTTTCTGAAGGAAGTGCTCGCCGCCCGTTGCAGAATCTCCCGTCGCAAGAAGGGTTTTCGCGCCCGAGGCATGCAGCGCATCGATCACGCGCTTGGCTTCGGCGACAGGGGTGTCCTGCAATCGAACGCACGCGGCGAGTCGCCCATCGATAATCACAAATGCGAGCGACCCAGTGTGCGTCGGCAGTGGATCTGTAGTCGAGCTCGCAGCCAGCAATCGACTTCCAACGACAACTTCCTTTCCATCCACCACTGCACGCACACCGCGTCCTGGCACGTTGACGAAACTTGTTGCAGCGTGACGCGCGATGCCCAACGCTCGCGCGTGGCGCACGAGTGATTTCGCAGCGGGATGCTCGCTTCCTTGCTCCGCACTTGCTGCGAGCCGCAACACTTCTCGTTCGTCAAACGGAAGTTGCACATCGAACGAAGCAATGCTGGGTCGGCCTTCACTGAGCGTTCCCGTCTTGTCAAACACAAAGAGATTCGCTTGCGCAAGTCGTTCCATCGCGCCGACATCGCGAAACAGAATCGACGAACGTGCGGCTTGCCCCGCAGCGACGGTCACAGCCATCGGCGTCGCAAGCCCGAGCGCACACGGACACGCGACAACCACCACTGAGATGAACGCAGCCAACGCGTGACTCGCAGCGTCATCACCGCCAATCGCAAGCCAAACCCCCGCAGCACCCACCGCGATGAGCATGACGATCGGCACGAATATCGCGCTGAGTGAGTCCGCGAGATCTTGCGCTGGCGTGCGCGAATTCTGCGCCGCGATCACGCATTTGGCAATGCCTGCGAGGAATCCATCGTCGCCGCTCGCGGTTGTGCGAACGACGAGTGTGCCTTCGATATTTAATGCACCGCCGATGACTGCGTCACCTGCTGCGCGTCGCTTCGGCAGTGGTTCGCCGTTGAGCAATGATTCGTCGACGGAACTTTCGCCGCTCTCCACAAGCCCATCAAGCGCGACACGCTCACCTGGTCGAACGCGAAAGCGCATGTCTTTCGTAACATCGCTGAGTGGAACACTGCGCTCATGATCTGAACCGTCGAGCACCGCAACAACTTGCGGCGCAAGCGCGAGCACACATCGCAGCGCGTCACCCGTCGCGCGCGTCGCGCGTGCTTCGAGCCATTGTCCAAACAGTGCGAGCGTCGCAATGACCGCAGCAGCTTCGAAGTACAACGGCGGATGCCCATGATGTGACATCGATGCGGGAACAGTCGAAGGCAGCAGCGTCGACCACAGACTTACGCTGAGGCTCGCGAGGATGCCCAGCGATAGCAAACTGAACATATTCAACCGTCGTGCGGCAACGCTTCGTGCGCCACGAGCGAGAAGAATGCGCGCAGGTCCAAACGCGACAGCGATCGATGGAACTCCTAAGCACACACTCCACCAATCGCCGAAAAACTCGCGCAGTCCGAGGCTTGGCGCGAGGTCTGCGGTCATCGCCAACGCGAGCACCGGCGCGCTGCAAAGCGCCGCAAGCACAAAGCGTCGCCGCGCAACGAGCGTCTCTGCATTCGAGTGGTCTTCAGCACCAAGGCGAAAGGCCTGCACGAGTGCCATGCCGCACACACCGCAATCACCCGCCGATTCGCGTTCTTGACCAGGGCACATTGGGCAGTAGAAATTGTGCGTCGGCGCGGCCATTGAGGCGCAATGCTAGCCGCGCATCGAAGTAGTATGCGTGCCGCATGGATGCTTCAGACACGGATGTCGTCATCGTCGGTGCGGGTCCAGTTGGACTCAGCCTCGCACTCGCTCTCGATGTTCGAGGCACGCGCGTTCGCGTTGTCGATTCGAACGCAGCGCCTGCATCAACCTCCCGCACGCTCGTCATGTGGGCGCGAACGCTCGAACACTTTGATGCGCTCGGACTCGACACATCGCGCCTCACAAAGGATGCTATTGGTGTGCACGGCGCGCGCGTGTTTTCACACGACGGAACATCCGCGCGCGAACTCGTCGATGTTCCATTCGACGGCGCGGAGAGTGCGCACGGCATGGGCGTGTTTGTTCCGCAGTCGGTGACGGAACAATTCTTGCTCGAGGCATGTGCAACGCGCGGCATTGAAGTGATGCATGGGCGAACGTTGAAGAGCAGTTTCGATCGCGGAGATTCGACTGAGAGCGTCGTCTCAGGTGCGCACGGCGATGAGATCATGCGTGCGAGTTACACGATTGGTTGTGATGGAGCGCGCAGCACCGTGCGTCACGGCATGGGTGTGCAATTCGAGGGCGAGACGATCGATGATCGCTTTGTGCTCGCGGATGTCCTGCTTGATTTCGGCGACGACGGAGGTCGCGAGGCGATCCGCGTGATCTGGCATCCAGACGGCGTCGTTGCATTTCTCCCCGTCACGCGTGGCGTGTGGCGCATCATCGCAAGGACAGCGCCGCCGACCACGGATGCACGAGAAGTTTCCTTCTCGGAGATCCTCGAGATTCTGCAGCGCCGCGCCAACGGCGTGATTCCTGCGAGCGCGTTGCCAACTAGCGCGCTGTGGTTGAGCGAGTTCCACGTGAATGAGCGCGTGGCATCGACATTCCACGAGGGTCGCATTTTTCTCGCAGGCGATGCCGCGCACATTCACAGCCCTGTGGGCGGTCAAGGTATGAACGCGGGAATTGCGGATGCAATGAACCTCGCGTGGAAGTTGGATCTCGTTCGTCAAGGCATGGCGGATGCTGCATTGCTTGAGAGTTACGAGAGCGAGCGACGCCCTGCAATCGATCGCATCATTCGAGCAACGGGCTTCGCGCTGCGTGCGGCGACGGGTCGACCAAAGATCCTCGCCAAAATCCGCAACGCAATTGTGCCTGTCCTCTTGTCCAGCACGCATGTGCAATCAAGATTGGTTGCAGGACTCTCGCAGCTGTCGTTGAGTTACGCGAAGGGTCCGCTCGCGCGAAAAGGTGGCCGCGCTGGAAAGGTCCGCGCTGGTAGTCGCTTTCCAAATCTCATCGCGACAGATGATGCAGGCACGGTTCGTCCACTGCAGCGCGAGCTGACATACACGCGATTCCTCGCGCTCGGATGGGAAGACGCGACCTCTCCTGGCGGCGCGTTCAGCGCGACGCAGAGTCTCTTGACCGCACTTCCTGAGCGTCTGCGTGCACAGACCCGATCAGCATTGCTCACAAGTTGTCCGCGGATTGCTGGCGGCATGGAAATGTTCTTTGATGCATCTGGCGCGGCTGTTCGCGCACTTGGTGGCGGATCTGGATCCATGCTCGTGCGACCCGACGGGTACATCGCAGCGGTTGCGCAAAATGGCGACCCACATGACATCGCGCGGTTCTTGCGCGCCGCATCGTTCTAATCAACCGCGCGTCGCTTCGCACGCACCCACAGAAGCGCGGGGGGCATCGCGTGATTTTCAATACGCCGCTTCAGGCGACAGCGGCTCCGCCGCCGAGCCGTACGAAAGCGAGTAATGAATTTGCCGCTTGGGGCAGAATTCATTTCTTGCGCTCAAACTACCAATTCATTTCTCGCGCTCAACTACGGCGCGCGCTTAGACATCCGTTAGGCTTCCATCATGGTCACCCGTCAAGCAGCGACAACAGCACGCAAGGGCGACACGATTGCCGCGAGCATCGCTGTCGCTGTTGGTCTGATCGGGTTCGGGCTTAAAGGAACCGGTTGGATCCTCACTGGTTCTGAAGCGATCTTTTCGGATGCGCTTGAATCCACCGTGAACATCGTCGCGAGCATCGTCGCGCTTGCGGCAATCATCTATGCGCGTCGACCTGCTGATGCAGAGCATCCCTACGGCCATGGCAAAGCGGAATTCGCAAGTGCCGCGCTTGAAGGCGTCATGATTGCCTTTGCTGGTGTCGTGGTGCTCGTCCATTCGCTCGAAGGAATGGCGCGTGCGAGGCCTGCAATCGAACGGCTCGACCTCGGACTTTGGCTCGTGTTTGCGAGCGGTGTACTCAACGGCGTGACAGGCGGCGGCCTGCTTTGGTGGGGAAAACGCAACGATTCTGCTGCGCTCGTCGGTGACGGTCGGCATCTGCTCGCGGATCTGCTCACCACATTGGGCGTCATCGGCGCACTCCTTCTCGTGCAAGCAACTGGAATGCTGTGGATCGACACTGCTGCGGCGGTGCTGCTTGCGACGATTCTCGTCATCGTTGGTGGTCGCCAGATTCGTGAGTCGCTTTCGAGTCTGCTTGAGCGGCAGGATGCGGGAGATCACGCGAAGATATGCGCTGCGCTCGACAGGCATGTGCGCAGTGAGCCCGCAACAATTTGCTCGTTCGACTCACTGCGCCATCGTCACGATGGTCGAGCGCATTGGATTGACATGCATCTGCGTGTGCCAGCGAAGCTCACGGTCGCGCAGGGTCACGCGATTGCGACGGTCATCGAACGCGAAGTGCTCGACGCAGTTGGTGAGGGGACAGCAACTGCGCACATCGAACCATGCGATGGTCGTTGTGGTCGCGCGTCGTGTCGCTGCTGATCGCTTAACTCTCGACGCGCATGCCCGCGTAATCCGTGTATCCCTCTGCGCCTTGCGCGTACCACGTCGCTCTTTGCGGCGGAGTAATCGCAGCGTCGAGGCGATAGCGCAACGGAAGATCTGGATTCGCGATGAACGGCACGCCGTAGGCGACGAGATCAGCGGCGCCACTTCGAATCGCAGCGTCACCAGTCACTGCGTCGAAACCACCATTGATCATGAGGATTCCGTGATACTTCGCGCGGATGGATGGCGCAACGCGAGGGCAATCACTCGCAGGCGCACTCGGCGCGCCGTCGACGCCTTCAAGCACATGGAGGTACGCAAGGTTGAATTCGTTGAGCACCTCCGCAACATGCGTGAAGAGTGCGATCGGATCGCTGTCCCAGATTTGGTTGAATCGATTTGAAGGCGAAAGTCGCACAGCAACGCGCGAAGGGCCGCATGCGTCGACCACCGCAGTTGTGACCTCGCGAAGAAAGCGCACGCGATTCGCGATGCTTCCACCGTACTCATCCGTCCGCCCATTCGTACCATCGCGAAGAAACTGATCGATGAGATAGCCGTTGGCGCCGTGGATCTCCACCCCATCCGCTCCAGCGCGCATCGCGTTTTTCGCAGCGTTGGCATAGTCGCGCACGGTTGCCTGAATTTCGTCGCGTTCGAGCGCGCGTGGTGCGACGTACGGAACCATTGCGCCGTTGGGATCTCGAATCGCACCTTGCGGCGCGATAGCTGAACTTGAAACGGGGGTCGCGCCATCGAGCCAGTCGGGATGCGAGAGTCGACCGACATGCCACAACTGGATGAACACTCGACCGCCGCAGGTATGACTCGCATCAATCACACGCTTCCAACCAACCACCTGTTCCTCGGTGTGAATGCCAGGTGTGCCTACATACCCGATGCTCATCGGTGAAATCTGCGTTGCTTCCGTGATCGTGATCGCGGCGGATGCGCGTTGCGCGTAATAGAGCGCGTGAAGGTCGGTCGGCACGCGATCGGCTCCGGTTCGGCATCGCGTGAGGGGAGCGAGCGCGATCCGATGGGGAAGGGTCATCGAACCGATGGTGAGGCTAGAGAAGAGGTTTGAGTCGCTGCGGGAAGTCATGATTGAGGGCTCAGAGCGGAGGCGAGGAGGGTAGCCGTGGGGAGGTTCAGGATCACGCGGAACCTCAAAGTGCTGTTTAAATTGAGGCGCGGCATGTTGTATCGGACTACGCAAGCGACCTCCAATTTCCTAAGAAAATGTTCAATCCTTGTCAGGATCGCAATATCAGGTGGATTCAGCCCTAAATGGGTGCATCCTATTGGCATCCAGCGGACATCCCTCCGCCTTGGTTTGTTTGCTTGTGTCCCCTCTTTGCCATATTCCCTTTTGTCCCCTTTGAAATTATTGGAGAATCAGATGAAGAACCAGTTTCTCATTGCTGCCTTGGCAATCACCGCCATCGCAACTACGGCCTCGGCCGATCTTGTCGCTGGCTGGTCCATGACCACCTCTGTGCCTGGTGCCACTACTGGCGTCGCCTTCAACTACGGCGCAGCTGACGCTGGCTCCAATGCAGCTGGATCTATGCTGAGTGGATCGCATGTCGCAGCAGCAACCACATGGTCGTCGCCCGCGGGCAACGGCTCGACCTACTCCCTGAGCAGCAACAACTGGACAATTGGCGACTTCTACCAAGTCTCGTTCAACACCTTGGGCTCGACCAGCAATTCGATCAGCTGGGATCAGACGCGCAGCGGTACTGGCCCGTCGACCTTCAATGCGCTGATGAGCGTTGACGGTGGCGCAAACTGGACCACGATCCTCGCGGGATACGCAGTCGTTCAAGCAGGTCTTACTGGAAGCGGCACGACGTCATGGAACACCGTGACGAACCAGCCTGGCTTCTTCACCCAGACCGTTGCCCTCGGCGCCGGCGCTGACAATCAAGCCTCGGTGCTTGTGCGTTTCGCCACCACCGTGACCACCGCGGCCGCCGGCACCAACCGCGTGGACAACATCAACGTCACCAACACC
>QWPV01000031.1:26545-31530 GCA_003671055.1 Planctomycetota bacterium | reverse complement strand
TTACAACTGGTACAGCTTGCGCTCGTTCTTGCACATTTTCCCTTGCGCGCTCGAATTTCTTGCCGACCTGAGGTATATTCCCTCGCGAGAGCACCATGGACGGACTCACAGGACCAATCCCATTTCACATCGCTAAGGCTTATGGCGTCCGGGCTGCGATCGATCCTTCTCGGAATGGGAAACCGGTTTCTGCGGTTGGGCGAATTGATCCGAGCGTTGTCCGTCCTGCGTTTCCTTCTGATCAGTTTGCCACCCGCCTCGATGCGATGGTGAGCGGAACGGTGGAATCACCCATCGGCCGCGGCGAGGGGTTTGACGCTCCCCCTGCAGCTGCTACCACTCGGGCGCCAGGTTCTGACCGATTTCAGATGTACACGCGGGCGGCTGAACGGATCGAAGTTTCGACGAAGATCGCTCTCGGCACCCAAATCGATACGCGCGCCTGAGTTTTCCCCTGAGAGAAGATTTCCAGCCCTCCGTCAGGCCCGCTTTTCATGCGGGCCTTTTCATTGCAGCCTCAACGCGAAGTCGGTACAGTTCGACCCCCCTCGGACTCGTGAAACAGCGCACGATCCGCTTCTGCGTTCTCGCTGAACTTCGCACGTCGAATCTGGCGTTCGGAGAGACAGTCCACCTCCTTGTTCGTGAACCACACTATGGCCAGCACCGGCACAGTCATTCAGGTCATCGGCTCGACCTTCGACGCGCAATTCCCCGAAGGCACCCTTCCCGCGATCTACAACGCAGTCGTCATTGACTTCGTCATGCGCGGCGAGAAAGTTCGCCTCTTCGGCGAAGTCGCCAAGCATCTCGGCGGCGGACAAGTTCGCTGCGTTGCACTCGCATCCACCGACGGTCTTCGTCGCGGCGATGCATGTGTCGACACAGGCAACCCCGTCGAAGTGCCCGTCGGTGAAGCCGTGCTTGGTCGCGTCTTCAATCTCCTCGGCGAACCAATCGATGAGCGTGGTCCAGTTGCAGCAACCAAGCGCAGCCCGATCCATCGCGAACCACCTGAGTTCGTTGAACTCAATCCGAAGACTGAAATTCTCGCGACCGGCATCAAGGTCGTCGATCTCCTCTGCCCATTCGTGCGCGGTGGAAAGATCGGATTGTTCGGCGGTGCAGGCGTCGGCAAGACCGTCGTCATCCAAGAGATGATTGCGCGCGTCGCACGAAACTTCGGTGGTTACTCGGTGTTCGCAGGCGTTGGCGAGCGAACCCGCGAGGGCAACGATCTCTGGAACGAAATGCGCGAAGCCGAATACACCGACAACGAAGGCAAGAAGTGCCACGTGTTGGATAAGGTCGCGATGGTGTTCGGGCAGATGAACGAACCACCAGGCGCACGCCTTCGAGTCGCGCTCTCCGCACTCACGATGGCAGAAGAGTTCCGTGACGCATCAGGTAAAGAAACACTGCTCTTCGTCGACAACGTGTTCCGCTTCACACAAGCTGGTTCGGAAGTGTCCGCGCTCTTGGGTCGCATGCCCAGCGCAGTCGGATACCAACCAAACCTCGCAACCGAAATGGGTGCACTGCAAGAGCGCATCACCTCGACCAAGCAAGGCGCCATCACGTCGGTGCAGGCGATTTATGTTCCTGCAGATGATCTCACCGATCCAGCGCCAGCAACGACCTTCAGCCATCTCGATGCGTTCATCGTGCTTGAGCGCAAGATCGCAGAGAAGGGCATCTACCCCGCAGTGGATCCACTCTCGTCGACCTCGCGCATTCTCGATCCACAAATCCTCGGCGACCGTCACTACGATTGCGCGCGCAAAGTGCAACGCATCTTGCAGCGCTACAAGGATCTGCAAGACATCATCGCGATCCTTGGTGTCGATGAACTTTCTGAAGACGACAAGCTCGCAGTTTCTCGCGCACGCAAGATGGAGCGATTCCTTTCGCAGCCCTTCTACGTCGCAGAAATCTTCACCGGCTTCCCAGGCGTCGCATGCTCGCTCGAAGAGACCATCGACAGCTTCGAGCGCCTCTGCGCGGGCGAAGGCGACGACCTTCCGGAAGGCTGCTTCATGTACGTCGGCACGCTCGATGACGCCCGTAAGAAGGCCGAGCGGATGGCTGCGGCCGTCTGACCCCGTTTTCATCTGACTTTGCACTCCTGCAACAAGCCCGCGGAGTTCCGAACCTTCGGAACTCCGCTTCTTTTTGGCATGTTTGGTTGCTTTGGTGCAGGTGGGGTGTACGCTCCAACGAACAACACGCACGCCCTGCGCGTTCTGTCATAGATTTTGGAACTCCATCACATGCGAAAACTCACGCTCACAGCAAGTTGCATTCTTCTCCCAACGCTCCTCGCGACCGCGGTACTCGCTGGTGGATCCAAGCCAGTCGTTGACATCGGTCCAAATGGTCACGAGCTCAAAGGCGTGCACTGGGATATGCCGCAGCATGCGTCGCTGAGTCGCCAGTTTCAACTCGACGAGATTCCAGCGCCAACCGTGCTGCTCGGCGCGATGGACTTTGGCGCGCTCGCTGCCGAAGACGAAGCCACCGCGCAGCCCGCACCAAACCGATTCGCAGTGCCTGTAGATGTTCCGCTCTCGATGGGCGATGGTCAGTGGATTGATGTTGAAGGCGGACGTGTGTGGCGTGTAGCGATTGAAGCTGAAGGCTCACTCTGTTCGCGCATTCACTTGAGCGGACTCGCGCTTGGTGCAGGCGAGCGACTCACGATGCACTCGCCAACGCGCGAAGGCACAGCGACCGACACATTCGAAGGTCACGGCGAATTCAACAACGGCGAAGCATGGAGTCTCTTCACGCCAGACGCGCGCGCGCAGCTCGAGTGGTTCGTTCCAACCGGCAGCAAAGCGAAGTCGCTTCCGTTCTACAGCGCTGAGTATTCCTACGGCTATCGCGACATCTTTCCTGTCGAACGCAATGGCGGCGGCGAAGGCGGCATCGCAGGCAACTGTCATAACCAACCCGCGTGCTTCGCAGCGTGGTCCGTTGAATCCAACGCGACGACTCGACTTTTATTCGGTGGCGGCTTCCTTTGCTCGGGTCAGTTGTGCGCCACAACTGCGCTCGATGAAACACCCTACGTTTCCACCGCAAATCACTGCATCTCCACAACTGCAGATGCCAACAGCTGCCAGTTCAACTTCTTTTTCCGCGGCAATACTTGCGGCGGCGCGACAGCCGCAGGAACGACGGTCACTGGCGCAGATCTCACGCTCACCTACCTCGCAAGCGATTCGACCCTGCTCATGATTCGCCCAACACTTCCTTCGACCGTCGGGTGGGCTGGTTGGACGAATGCAAATCCCACAACGAACACAGCGTCGACCGGTATCCATCATCCAGGCGGTGCTGCGCAAGCAATTTCGTTCGGCGTGAAGAACGCTGGGAGTTTCCCCTGCGGTAGCCCATCAGGAAACTGGAACTCACTCAGTTGGAACAACGGCATCACGGAAGGCGGCTCTTCAGGCTCGGCCATTTATCGTGATAGCGACAAGAAGATGTACGGCGTACTCACGTGCGGGGGAAGTTCGTGCGCAAACACCGCAGCCGATGACGGCTACGGCCGTTGGGATCTCGCGGTGAACTCTGGTGGATTCGCAGCGAAGCTCGCAGCGGGTGCAGACGACACGCAAGAACAAAACGACACATGCGCGACTGCCAAGGCGCTCACTGCTGGAACCTACACAGGGCTCGTCGTGAAGCGCATCGATGAAGACTGGTACTCACTGCCCGTTCCAACCGGTGGCGCACTCACAGTCTCGATGACCTTCACGCACGCCAACGGCGATGTTGATGTGCAACTCTTCGGCACCTGCGGCGGCGCAGTTCTTCTCGACCGCGCTGCCAACACGAACAACGAAAGCTTTGTGTACACGAACAACTCTGGTTCAAGTTCGTTGCTCATGCGCGTCTACCTCGGCGCTGACACGCGCAACGATTACTCGCTCACCTTCAGCGTCGCTGTGCCAGCACCAAGCAACGACAACTGCGTCACAGCAACAACTGTGATTGGCGGCGTCTACGCATTCAACACCGTTGGCGCAACGACAAGTACGCCAGCCGTGAGCAACGCATGCAATGGCAGCGCGATCAGCGCGATGAACAACGACATCTGGTACGCCTTCACCGCAACCTGCAACGGCACAGCAAGCGCAACCACGTGCGGCGCAACAGGCGACACTGCCTTGGTCGTATACGCAAGCCCATGCCCAACCGCAGGAAGTGCAATCGTCGCGTGCAACAACGATGGCAGCGGTTGTGGAACTGCAAGCACAACATCATGGCCCGCAACGCTCGGATCGACCTACTACGTGCGAATCGGTTCGCCGAGCGCAACAAATGCATCGGGCAGCCTCGTCCTCAGCTGTGCAGTCAACTGCCCCGCTGACAAGGATGGAAACAATGTCATTGACGGCGCCGATCTCACCATCGTCCTCAACGGTTGGGGCACATCAAGTGGCGACATCGATGGCAGCGGCTCCGTTGACGCCTCCGACATCGCAGCGCTTCTCAACGCTTGGGGCAGCTGCCCGTAAGAATCGCGCCACAGGGCGAACGCTCAATCATCTCGCGGTCGCGTGCACTCCACGCGACCGCGACTTTGTTTTTGTGCATCAGTCGTTCGACTTTGGCTGCGCCCACAGTGGATACGACTTGCTCACGACTTGGCCGTTCTTGTCGAAGGTGACGGAGTAGACGCGCTCGGGTGTGGAGTCGCGATACATCGCGCTGGTGGCGATGCTTGAGGCGTTGTCGCCCCACTGCTGTCGCTGTCCATCGAAGCCGTGCTCTTGTTGATTCATCTGCCACGACGAACTCGGTGTGCCGATCGTTTCGTGCACCGTATCCATGTCCATGCCTTCATGCACGCTGTCGAAGTTGTCGACCGTTTGATCGGACGCGCATGCGACGAGTGTGAGTACAAGCGCCGCCGAAGTGAGAATCTGTTTGAACACGCGGTGCAGTATCGCGCATATTCTTAGCCCATGTCGACC
>QWPV01000031.1:0-25684 GCA_003671055.1 Planctomycetota bacterium | reverse complement strand
GATCTCTACGGACTCGAACGCTACGAACACTGGATCGCGAACTTCAAACTCGCGCGCGACATTGATGCGCACTATCCGCTCTACCCCACCGCAATCGCGCGCAAGTTCGGACTCGAGCGCGAGATGCCTGAGGAAGAAGTCGAAGCGCTCATGATCGGATTGCTCGAGAGTCCGGTGCGCGTGGAGCTCGCGCAATTCTTGACGAAGCGACTCGGTCGCGCGCTCGAACCATTTGACATCTACTTCGAAGACATCATCGAAGCATCACCCGCGAGCGAGATGAACGCTGCAGTCAAGCGCATGTTTGCCAACGGCGATGAGTTCGAAAAGAAACTTCCAGAAGTGCTGCGCGGACTTGGATTCAGCAGCGCAGACGCAGAGCATCTCGGCAAGCGCGTACGCGTGGAAATCGCGAAGGGCTCTGGCCACGCGATGCGACCACAACTCGATGGCTACGACGCGTGGTTGCGCACCTCGAGCCTCGACACTGAACTCGGCTGGGACGGATTCGACACCGCGATGCACGAACTCGGTCACAACCTCGAACAACTCTGCTCAAGCACATTTGTGAACCGCGCAGCACTTCGCGGCGTGCCGAATACTGCTTGTACCGAGGCGTTTGCGTTCCTCTATCAATCACTCGCCAAGCGCGTGCTCGGCCTCGAAGACGCTGCAAGCACGCAACGACAATTCGCCATCGACTCGATCGCAACAATGCTCGCCGCATGCCAAATCGCAGGCCCATCCCTGCTCGAACTCTACACATGGCGCTGGCTCTACGCGAACCAAGACGCAACCCCCGAAACTCTCCGCGCAGAAGTCATCGCCATCGCGCAGCGACTCTGGACCCGCTTCTACGAACGCGATTTCGGCAAGGACCCCTACAACATCCTCGCCGCCTATCAACACATGATCGGCCACCCGCTCTACCTCCCCGACTACACCATCGGCCACGTAATGAGCCACCAAATCCGCTCCTTCATGCGCGGCAAAGACCTCGCCACCGAAACAAAACGCATCACCAGCATCGGCACCCTCACCCCAGACCGCTGGATGCACATCGCAGTAGGCACAGGCACATCCTTCACGCCGCTGGCAAAAGACGCCGCAGAAGGTCTCGCGTTACTTAGGAGTTGATGAGTCTCAATCCTTCGCTCGCGCCAATCACGGCAACGACACGAAGACTGGAATGATCTCTTGGGCGTGGAGGTATTCCACGAGTTGGGTGCCGACGAAGACGAGCATGATGAGGGCGCTTTCGCCGATGACTCTTGTGAAGGGGAGCGCTTCGAAGGTCGCGTTTGGGGTGCCGCGTACGGAGTGGATTCTTGGGAAGAATCTTGGGACGGTTCGGACGTAGTCGTCCCATGCGGTGCCGAATTTTTTCTGGAGGAACTGTTCTTCTTGCGTGATCGTGTGCAGGTGAGTGAGCAGGAAAACTGCGGCGAACGCTGCTGCGAGTGTGAGCGCGCCGAAGGAAAGACCTGCTCCGACCCAACTGAGAAAGCTGAAGAAGTACAGCGGATTTCGCGTCATCGAATAAGGACCGACGCAGACGAGTACTTTGCTCTTCTTTCCCGAAATGAACGCTGCGCTCCACACTCGGCCTAGTGCGCCAACGACGAGGAGCATCAGACCGACAGACTCAATGAGGAAATCTGCGAAGCCCTCCGCGGCATAAATATGATTTGAGACCAGTGCTCCGGCAACCACGACTAGCGCGAGCACTTTCGCGGCGAACAATCGCAGATGGATTCGCCCTGTCTGCGCTTGCGGAGGAAGGACTGTGGTGAATTCAGAAGCGCGTGCGTCGCTCATCACGCGCATGGTATCCAATGAGCCGCGCTGGGCAGCTCTCAACGTTCAAGAGGAGATCACGCGGAGAACGAAGAGCCGCAGCCGCAACTTGAGGTTGCGTTTGGGTTGCTGAAGATGAAGCCGCGGCCCATGATTTCGTCTTTGAAGTCGACGGTTGTGCCGTTGAGATAGAGGTAGCTCTTTGGATCGCAGATCACAGTGACAGTGAATGGCGTGGCTTCTTCTGCTACTGCTACTGCGACGGCGACGCCGCCTTCTTTGTTTGCTGAGGCGAGCACGCGACGAGCGAAGGTGTAACTCCAGGCTTCGTCGGTGTCCTTCTTTGCTTCGGTGAGGTCGAGGAGGTAGGAGAAGCCTGAGCATCCGCCGCCCTTCACGCCGACGCGCAGGCAGACAGTTGCAGGGTCGAGACCCTGTTGAGCGATGATGGCGTCGATTTCACGTCCGGCGGTTTCTGTCACGATGACTGGCATATTGCGTTCCTCAAACTGTTCACTGCGAACTTGAAGGGCGGACTCAAACTTTAGTGTGCTGCTGCAGCGCCGACCGCGTTGGCTGGCACAATCCCGTTCTTCTTTTGAAAATCTGCGATCGCGCTTCGAATCGAATCTTCCGCGAGCACGGAGCAGTGAATCTTCACTGGGGGGAGGCTCAATTCTTCAACGATCTGCGTGTTGCGAATCGTCAAGGCTTCGTCCACTGACTTGCCTTTGATCCACTCGGTTGCAAGTGAGGAGCTCGCGATTGCGGAACCGCAGCCGAAGCACTTGAACTTTGCGTCTTCGATCACGCCTTCGTCATTGATGCGCAGTTGAAGTTGCATGACGTCGCCGCACTCGGGCGCGCCAACGATGCCGACGCCAATGTCTTTGCGGTCCGCGACATCTTTCGATGTACCGAAGCTGCCGACGTTGCGTGGGTTCTGGTAATGGTCGATGACCTTTTCGCTGTAGGCCATGGTGGTATTTCCTTTGAAGGAGTTAGAAACTGGATTAGATGAACACAATATGCATCGACGTCGAGAATCGTGAGGCTAGTGAGACTGCCACTCGATCTTCGACACATCAATGCCTTCCTTGAACAGATCCCAAAGTGGAGAGAGCGTGCGCAGATGATTCACGCTTTTTTCGATGGCTTGGATGGCGTAGTCGATCTCTGCTTCGGTCGTCCAGCGACCGATGGAGAGACGCAGTGAGGAATGCGCGAGTTCGTCGCCGATTCCCAAATTCTTCAACACGTAACTTGGCTCGAGACTGGCGGAGGTGCATGCTGAACCTGACGAGCATGCGATTTCCTTGATACCCATCAAGAGCGATTCACCTTCGACATAGCCGAAGGAAATGTTCGCGATGTGTGGGACGCGGCGATCTGCGTGACCGTTCACTTGCGCGACTTCGAGTCGTGATGTCAGTTCGCGCTCGAGCTTCTGCTTGAGGCCAAAGAGTCGCTCGCGATCAGCGTCCATGCTTTCGCAGCACAGTTCGCATGCCTTACCGAATCCCACGATTCCAGGCACATTCAGCGTTCCCGAACGCATGCCGCGCTCGTGTCCACCGCCGTCGAGGATTGCTTCGAGTCGCACGCGAGGGCTGCGTCGTCGCACAAACAATGCGCCGACACCCTTTGGTCCGTACATCTTGTGGCTCGACCAACTCATGAGATCGATGCAATCGCGTTCAACATCGGTCGGCATCTTGCCAACCCACTGCGTCGCATCGGTGTGGAAGATGACGCCCTTCTCGTGGCAGAGTTTCCCGATTTCGGGAATCTCGTTGATCGTACCGATCTCGTTGTTCACCCACATGATGGAGACGAGAATCGTGTCTGGTCGAATCGCTTCGGCGATCATTTGTCGCGTGACGACTCCGTCGGGCGGTGGTGTGATCCAGGTGACGTCGAAACCTTCTCGCTCCAATCGCTTGCACGGATCAAGCACCGCTTTGTGCTCGATGACGCACGTGATTATGTGGCCGCGGTTCTTCGTGCCTTCTGGGCTCTTCGCGTACATGCGCGCGGTGCCCTTGATCGCGAGATTGTTCGACTCAGTCGAACCGCTCGTCCAGATGATTTCCTTGCTCGAGGCGCCGATGAGCGATGCGGCATGCTCACGCGCGATCTCGATGCCGTCCTCGGCATCCCAGCCGAAGACGTGATTGCGACTCGCGGAGTTGCCGAACTTCTCGGTGAAGTACGGAAGCATCGCCTCGACAGCGCGAGGGTCTGTCCTCGTGGTGGCGGCGTTGTCCATGTAAATCGGGAACTTCAAAGCCATAGTGGTGGACCAGTTGGGGAGGGCGCAGAAAACTAGATGAGACTGAGTCGCATCATAGGCGAGAGCGGCTCACAATCACAGCGCGTTCGTCAGGATTGGGGGCGAAAAGGAAATGTGCCTGTCCCAGATTGGAAGAAGTGCCTGTCCCAAATTGGAGTTGTGCCTGTCCCCGAATTCGTACACTTAGAGGGATGGAATGTGTTGAGACAGTAGAAGGGCTCGCTCAGTACGCCGGATGCGCGTTTGTTCCGACGATGGGTGCGTTGCATGCTGGGCATGGGGCGCTGATCTCTTCGGCGGTTGGTTCTGGCAAGGCGGTTGTGGTAAGCATCTTTGTGAATCCGACGCAGTTTGGGCCGAGCGAGGACTTTGCTCGGTATCCCCGCACGCTGGATGCTGATCTTGAACTTTGTCGGTCGCTCGGCGCTGCGGCGGTGTACCTGCCTGCCGTCGAAATGCTCTATCCAGAAGGGTTGGAGGCGAGCCGGGAGGTTGCGCGCGAACTCGTGCTTCCGTCTGTTGCGACGGGTCCACAACTGGAGGAACGATGTCGTCCTGGGCACTTTGGCGGTGTCGCGCTTGTTGTCGGAAGGCTCTTCGATCAGGTGCGCCCCGCTGCCGCCTACTTTGGCGAGAAGGACTATCAGCAACTCCGACTTGTAGAGGAGTGCGTGGAGAGTGAGCGCGGGCGTTTCGGCGAACTTTCCATCGTTCGTTGCTCGACGCATCGCGAACGCGATGGGCTTGCGATGTCGAGTCGGAATCGGTTCCTCACGAGTGAAGATCGCGCGCGTGCTCTTGCGCTTTCTCGCGCGCTCGGCGCAACGCATCCTGCCTTCCGTCCCGCAGATGCGGAGCGGTTGATGAAGGATGTGCTGACCGCGAGCGGTCTTGAGACCGAATACGCGGTTGTTCGCGACGCGCGCACGCTGCTCGAAGTCGAGACATTTGAAGCACCTACGCGTGCGCTCATCGCTACAAAGCTCGGCAGCGTGCGACTTATTGACAACATCGGAATCCCCGCGCGCGACCCCACGCGATCGAAGTGCCCATTTGCAGCACTTTTCGGGTTTGGCGCAGCGAGTGGGTAAACTTGTTCGAACTCGACATCGAGCTGTCCGGACTTTCCCTCTAGGTTTCCTATGACGAATTCACGATCCATCCCCACGCTGCTGTTGAGTGCGCTTCTCGTCACATCGATTCCGGCTCTTGCCGCGCTTGCGCCACCGACGGATGCGAGTGCGCCTAGCAATGGCGCCGCAAGTAAGTCACAGCAGGGAGCGCAGGACCGCGCTGCGAAGGAAGCTGCTCGCGAGCGCGCGAAGTGGAATCTCAAACTCGACAAGTCGGACCGCGCGGAGTGCGATAAGGGCATTGGATTTGTTGCACCCACAATTCCAGAATCCTGTGAGCGCCTCTCGAACGCGCCTGCAACACTTAGCGAACTTCGTGGCAAGGTCGTTGTGCTGCAGACCTTCAATGCGAAGACCGCGTCTGGCATGAATGCGTTGAAGAAGGCTGCGGCCGCACTTGAGGACGCGCGCTTGAGCGATGTCGTTTTCGTCGGCGTGCAGATTCCAGATGGTGCGGACATTGCGAAGAAATTGCTGGAGAAGGCGAATGTGAAGACGCCTGTCATCATCGATACCAACGGTGAACTTTGTAACGCGCTTGGTGCATTCAAGAATCCTGTGAACTTCGTGATCGATCGACAAGGCGACATCAAATGCGCAGGGCTCACCGCGGATGGCCTCGCTGGCATTTCGAAGGAACTCCTCGCGATTGCGTTTTTAGAAAACGTCCCCGCGACGGAGCGACCGAAAATCACGGAGACGGCGATTGACTTTCCCACCTTTAACAATCGATTCGATGGCGCAACAGATCTGCGCGGGAAAGAAGGTCCTGCATTCAAGGTGGATCGCTGGTGGAACGGCGAGCCTGATCCAACGGGAAAGCTCATCGTTATTGACTTCTGGGCGACGTGGTGCCCACCCTGTCGCGCTGCAATTCCGCACATGAATGAACTCGCGAAGGCGTATCCCAATGATGTGTGCTGCGTGGGCGTGACGGATGAAAGCTCTTCCGCATTTGAGAAGGGATCGATGAAGGAGAACCTCAGCAAGTCAAAGTTTTCCTACGCGATCGCGCTCGCTCCCGGCAAAGAGATGTACAACTTTTTCGCGGTTCGATCAATTCCTCACTGCGCGATCATGTCGACCGATGGTCTCGTTCGTTGGCAAGGCCATCCGATGGAACTCAACGAGCAAGCGATGACGCAATTGGTGACCGCGAATCGGCTGTTAGTCGCGAAGAGTTCACTCAGCACTCCTGCAGCGAGTGGCCGTTGGAAGCAAAAGCCTGCAGGCTGAAGCCAGCAACAATCAGCGCGCGCGGTCAACGACTTGATCTGCGAGTGAATCGAAGATCGCGCGAACTTGCGGCTGATGCAGCGATGTCAATTCCAGTCGTGCCTTCTGCACGATGTCGCGCGCGAAGTCTCTCGCAGATTCGACCGCGCCACTCGAGAGGAGCAACGCTTTCAACGAATCGCCATCTCGCGCTTCGATCGCGCGGAGCACCGCAACGCGCGCAGCACCGCTTTCGCGTTCGAGAGAAAGAATCGTGGGAAGCGTCAACTTCCCCTTCTCCAAATCGCGACCGATGGATTTCCCGACGGTCTCTTCATTGCCCGTGAGGTCAAGGAGATCGTCTTGGATCTGAAATGCGATGCCGAGTTTTTCGCCGATGCTGTAGCACGCGCTCGTCACACTCGGCGATGCTCCCGAAAGTTTCGCGCCGATCTCGCAGCATGCGCCAACGAGCACCGCGGTCTTTCGACGCACAATTTCGAGGTAGGTCGCGCGATCGAGTGCGAGGTCATGGCGTCGTGAGAGTTGCACGAGTTCGCCTTCGCAGAGCGCGTTCGTGACTTCACCGAGGCGAAGATTTAACGCTGGATCCCCCACTCTCGAACACAGATGAAATGCATTGGAGATCAGGTAATCGCCGAGGATGACTGCGGTCTCATTGCCGCGCAAGAAGTTCACGGTTGCCCCACCGCGGCGCATCGATGCTTCGTCGAGCACATCGTCGTGCACGAGCGTCGCCATGTGAATCATCTCCACAGTCGCAGCTGCGATGACATGTTTCTCGGTGAACGCTGGCACGCCGGTCGATGTGCCCATCCCCGAAAGCAGGAGCAACGTTGGGCGCAGCATCTTGCCGCGATAGCGCTCGGCGTGGCGACACAACGTATCGACCGCTGGGAATGTGCTCGACAATTGCGCTTCGAAAGCGCGCTCAACACGCTCAAGTCCATCGGCGAGTTGCTCGGTGACGATGTTCGTGTCTGCAGCAAGCGTCATGATGCAAGGATACGCGTCTTCTTGGGCGTAGAGCGATTAACCTTTTTCGCACGCACTACTGATTTCTCTGCCACGAGGTATGCGATCCAACCTTCGCACGCCTCGCCGCGTGTGGTTGGACGGAACACGCCGTTGCCAGACGTTGTCTTCTTGTCCGTTCCTTCCCACCACACCGAAACCTTGTCGAAGCCCGCTTCTTGAAGAAGCTCTTGGATCTCAGCGAGCGACCAAAGCCGCCAGTGATAGGCGAACGCGCGCTTGAGTTCAGTGCCGTCAGGGAAACGGAAGTGAATGTAATTCACGACATCACTCGTGACCGGGTTGTAGTGGTACTGATCCCACACATACGTGAACCCATCGAGATGTCGTTCTTCTTCTTGCTCCGAGTGCGACGCGCTTCCGCCATACGCATCGAGCAAAAAGAGCCCGCCGTCTTTGACGTTCGCAAATGCGCGCTTGAAGTAGGCGAGCAATTGCGCGCGCTGCTTGAAGAGGAAGTACGAGAAGTTCATCGCAACCAGCACTTCCACTTGCGGCTGACCAGGCGTCATGACATCCGCGCAATGCACTGACAAGCGCGCGCGTTCAGAAACGTTGAGCGTGGACCAATGTCGTTGATCGCCCCACTTCAAGACCTTCGGATCGAGGTCAACACCGATCGCTGTGTTGCCCTTGCGACGGCGAACCCACGCGCAACTCGCAATGGCGGTGCCGCAGAAATCTTCACGCAATGAACTCGGAAGTCCAGGGCGCCGCGTCTGCTTCCACGCACGCTCAATGAAGTCGCACTCTGCGTCGGTGCATTGCACGGAGAGTTCATACAACTCGTGATGATCGCTTGTGGATGCTGAGCGAAGCGTTCGCTTGCTCGCAGGTTTGCGAGTGGACTTCTTCTTGGGAGTGGAAACGCGCGTTGAGGTAGACCGTGCCATAAGAGGGGCGCGGAGTGTAATGGTTTGCGCGAGAGAAATGCCGAAAACCGCGGTTTATGCGTTCCAACGATCAAGCAGAAGCGCGAGGTCAGCAGCATCGACAGTTCCGCTCGCATCAAGGTCTGCGATCCCACTCGTTCCCCATTGGTTTAAGAGAATAGTGAGATCCTGCGGTCCAACGACTCCGTCTCCATCGAGGTCGCAAAACGCTGCACAGAGCGCGAGTGCCTCGTTCACACAGACAATGTCCCAGGCATTTTGGCAGCAGTAACTGTCGACGGTGCAAACTGGCACGCAGCAGTCCGCGTCTGCACATGCAGGCACCACACGCACCGCGAAACAACTCCCCGCTGTCGGAGATCCGCAGACATCGAGGTCTGGACACGCCGCGCCGCAGAACACCGTCGCCTCCGCAATACACGTTTCGTCCCATGCACTACTGCAACAGAATGCGTCGAGCGCGCAAGTGCATGCGCTGATGGCTGCGTCAGTGCATGACGGCGCGCCGGCGACGCAACAGGCGTGCGGGACCGGCGCGTCAGCGATGACTTCGATGTCATCGATCGATGCGCCATTACTCACGCTTGACGCACTGACGAATCGAAGCCGTGCGTCGGTGGAACCTGCAAGCGCGCTCAGGGAAACATCGACACTCACGCACGACGCCGCGGCAGTCGTTGGTTGCCAGAGGGTTATCCATGCACCATCGCCTATTGAGTAATCCAACCTTGGGCCGAGCGTCCCTGCGTTCTTTGAATAGTTGAACCGCACCACTGGTGCAGCGTTGGCCTCAAACGCAAAGCACTTCGTGATTGCAGCCGAGTACGGGAATCCAGAGCCAAAGTACATCGCCATGTCGAGTGAGCCAGCGCAGCCGTAGGAACTCGTGAGGTACGGTCCGAGTCCCTCGCAGGATTCGAAGAGTTCAGGTTCAAGCGTGCAGATCGATCCGCCCATGAAGAGCGTTCCGAAATCCGTCGCCGCGCTCGTGAGGCACGGCGCGCCGCCACCTGAGCCGCAGTTCCCGCACGCGAGTGACTCAACTTCACCAACGCACTGCGCATCCCATTCCACCGCGCAACAATATGGATCTTGCGCGCAGACACACTTCGCGACGCCAGCGTCACTGCAGCCCGCTGTTCCTGCGACGCAGCATTCGTGCGTTCCGCAACATCCGACGAGTCGCACCTGAAGATCGTCGAGCAGTATCGCGTTCGTGTTCGCACCGTGATCGAATCGAATGTGCGCACCAGCGCTCGCGCCGAGCGGAATCGTGAGATTCACCATCGTGCACGCGCCACCGGTGACGGTGAGTGCGACGAGAGCATTGGGCGTTGACGCAGTGCACGCAACACTCGTTGCAGAGGACAATCCATACTTCACCACACAACCGCTCGCAGCAAATTGCGCGTAGCGGAAGGAGATCTCGATCGCAGTGCATCCACTCGCGCCGGTAGAAACGAGCAGTACTGGATCTTCACTCGATGCGTCGAGTTTGAATGCATACCCATTGGGACAGAAGTTCGAACCCGTCACTGCTGCGCCATGCATGCACCACTGCACGCTCATCGCGCCTTGCGTGAGATTCTGTGGATCGCTGAAACTGTTGAAGGTTGTGCTGTAGAGCGCGCACGATTGCGCTTGCGCGGTAGCGCAATGCAAGAACACCACCAAGAGCATGAGCCCTCGAGATAATTCGTTCAGGATGCGCGAGATCTTGTTGATACGGAGAAAGGATGCCACGGGCTTCGGGGATGCGCGAATGATCGCGTCGAAGTCGTGCGAAGAACCGTCACGCAAAGGGCACAATCGCCTGCGCTTCCTGCATAAACCCTACAGACCTACCTCTTACGTCCACGCGTTGAGCAGCGCGGCGATGTCAGCAGCGTCAACAACTCTGTCAGCGTTGAGATCACCCGTGACCGTTGCACAACCAGAGATCGCTATGCGCACATGATCAACACCCGCTTCAACGAGCGATCCAGTTGCGAGTTCGCGGACTTGAAATCGAAGTTTCATATTCGGCGCGCCGCTTGGAAGTCGAATCACTGCACCAATGCTCAGTTGCGGTTGAGATCGACGCCGAAGGTCCCGTCGCCGTTGTCGCGACGGTTCTTTCGTCAAAGACGATTCGTGGTCTAGGTGCAGACACACCCATCTGGGTTCACGACTGGAATGATGTCGATCCACGCATGATCGAGAAGATCGGTGTTGCGCGGATGATGCGGCCTTCAAGCGACGTTCCCACGACAAATGTGCTCACGAGATCAGGACGCGCAGCAACCCACGAATCAAGTTTCGCGTTGATCTGATCGATGGTGCGGAAGTCTGCGAAGAATTCTGCGCCCGCGGGGCCGAAGTTGAGTCGATACGTGAGTGTGTCGCGCGAAAGCGCGAGCAGCACCTTCAGATCGCACGCGCAGAGGTTGCGATTGCGAGGAGGCCTTTGAATGTGCTGAGAAGCAATCAGCGAGCGAGGACAAGAGTCCGCATGCACTACTTTCGCACATGACTCGCATCCGACAGGTGCAACCGCACATTAGGCGGCATAATTGTGCCGTTTCATCGAGTTGACCGACCGGCTTGAAATCTGAGAAAGTGCCTTCATGCGATTCCTTCCAACTTTGTTGCTCACCGCGAGCCTCGTTGCGCTTCCACTCGGCTGCACAACGTGGGAGCCGTTCGCGAACGACCCTGCGCTCACACAACGCTCGGGCGCGATTCTTCCCGTGCGCCCCTTTGCGCCGCGTGATCTCAACATGTTCGAAGGCGGCACAGGTCGCACCCTCACATGGGCTGACACGATGAACGCGGCTTCAGCAGCGGATGTGACATTCATCGGCGAACGACACGACGATCCCACTAGCCATCAAGTGCAACTTGCTGTCTATGAAGAACTACTCGCGGGCTACCCGCGCTGCGCGATCAGCCTCGAGCACCTTGAACGAAATGAGCAAGCGCTCACAGATCAATTCCTTGCGAGCGCGATCACGATGGATGCGTTCATCGATCAAACGAAGAGTCGCAACTGGACTGGCAAAGACACCTGGGTACTCTATTTTCAACCGCTCATTGATGCTGCGAAACGCAATGATGGGCAAGTCATCGCAGCAAACGCGCCACGCTCTTATGTGAGTCGCGCGAGCAAAGAGGGATACGACGGATTGCGCACGCTTCCTCCCGAGGAACTCGCGCTTTTCGACGCGCCGCTCGCGATGGATGCTGGCGCGTATCGAGATCGTTTTCGACAGATCATGCTGCAGGAAGGCGAGTCGCTCGATAATGCCGAAGTCATCGCACGAATCGACCAGCGCTTTCACGGCCAACAAATGTGGGATGAAACGATGGGTTTGAGCGTTGCGCGCGCGCTTGAACTCGGCACGCCCAAGATCGTGCATTGCGCTGGATGTTTTCACATCGAGTACGAGGGCGGCACCGTTCTCGCTCTTCGTCGGGCTGCACCTCGAGCAAAGGTCTTGACGATCACTGTGATCGATGATGCCAGTGACCATCTTCGCGACGGTGATCGCAACGCCGCCGACATCGTGATCTATGGATTTCCTGTGGATCGACCAAAGAACGAGGATTGATCGCTTCGATTACCCGAGAAGCTTCCGCAATTCCGCTTCATTTGCAGCGATCTTGTACAAACGATCCACACGCATGAGCGCGAGCATCTTGCTGAGCTCGGGGCTCATGCCATAGAGAATTGCCGTCGCGCCATTGGCGGCTGCCTTGTTGCGAAACGCGACCGCTGCGCCGATCCCCATGCTCGACATGAAACTCACGCTGGAGAGATCAAGCACGAAGCGCTTCAGATTTTTGCCGGCTTGCGCGATGTACGGATCGACTTCATTCGCGACAATCGGCGATTCACGCTGACCGATCGACGGACCGACCAACTTCACGATCAGGCAACTCGGTCGATAGTCGACCTCAGTGAATTGGGTTTTTCTCGATGCGGGAAGTGGTTCAGTGGACATTGATGAAAGTGTACCGCTTAGGTCAATCGTGCTGCCACGGTGGGCGTGAGCATCCAATCGACGCGCGCCATGGGAATTGCATCGACGCTTGAAAACTGCAACGCGAGCGAAACCACTGCACCCTTCCGCATCGCGACAATCCCCGCATTTGCATCGCCAACAACCAATCGCGAAATCAACTGGCTCAGCGTCGGCTCATGCCCAACCCACACGACTGTCCCCATTTCGCGAAGCGCCACAACCGCACGCACGAGTCGTTCAATCTGATCCTCGCCACTCGCGACTTGAGGCTCGTCTTCAACTTCAAGAAGTTCAAATCGCGTTGGCATGGGCCACTTGGCCTCAAGATGCAGCAGTTGCGCGGTCTGCCACGCGCGCACGAATCCGCTCGACTCCACGAGATCCACTTCGCGCACCACGCGCTTCATCCGTTTTGCGAGTCGAATGAATGCTTTGCGTCCTTCGGCGGTGAGCGGACGCTTCGCATCGAGCGGCCATGCTGCCGCGTCTCGATCAAAGGCCTTTGCATGTCGTACAAGGATCAATCGCATGTGTGAAGTCTTCCGGTAGCGCTCCACAGCGTACCTCTTGCCATGGGTAAGAATATGCCACAATCCTCGCGTGCACATGACTTCCACCGCCGCCCCACATGCATGGCTGATCGAGAACGCTCGGCTGCTCACGCTCGCGCCGAAGGCTGGCGAGCACGGAGCGCGGCGCGGCGCTCGCTTGCGTGATCTTTCAATCATTGCGCGTGGGTGGGTCGCGTGTGAAGGCGACCGCATCGTTGCCGTTGGAGAAGGCGAACCGAGTGATCGCTCGAGCGCAGCCGCAGGTACGCGCCGAATCAATGCACTTGGCAAAGTCGTGATGCCAGCGTTTGTCGATTGCCACACCCACGCGTGTTGGGCGGGCAATCGCTACGACGAATACTCGATGAGACTCGCTGGTCGCGAGTACCTCGACATTCTCGCAGCAGGCGGCGGCATCATGTCGACGGTGCGTGCGGTGCGCGAAAGTTCGACTGAAGCACTCGCTGCAACGCTCACGCAGCATCTTCAACGCATGCGTTCCAAGGGAACCGGCGCGATTGAAGTGAAGAGTGGATACGGATTGTCCGAAGCTGCGGAACTCAAGATGCTCGACGCGATATCGATGGTCGCGAATGGAGCGCCAGGAACGCTTGCACCGATTATCCCTACATTTCTCGGTGCACACGCGATTCCTGCGGACAACGAGCGATGGCCGGAACAATGCATCGCGATGCTCCCCACAGTCGTTGCGCGTTTCGGCGCTGTGCAATGTGATGCATTTTGTGAGCGAAGCGCGTGGACTCCGCAGCAGTGCCAGGAACTTTTCAAGGCAGCGCGCGCGCTCGGCATGCCCTGCACCGCGCACGTTGATCAATTCAACGCGCTTGGATTTCTGACGCAAGCGCTCACGCTCGGCGTGCGGAGCGTGGCCCATCTTGAAGCGACCACGCAAGCGGAACTTGCCGCAGCTGCGGTGAGCAACACCATCGGGATCTTTCTTCCCGGAAGCGGCATGCATCTCGATCTTCGCTTCGCGCCCGCACGACGGTTCATCGCACAAGGTGGCGCGCCCGCAATTGCGACGAATTGCAATCCTGGATCGAGTCCCGTGTACTCGATGCCGCTCATCGTCGCGCTCGCAACGCGATTCCTCGGACTCACCCACGAAGAGAGCATCACTGCGGCGACTTTCAACGCAGCCGCAGCGCTCGGGCTCGACGCGGAATGCGGGGCGATTTGCGAGGGTTACCGCAGCGACCTCCTCATCCTCCCTACCGATGATGAACGTGCGCTTGCGTATGAATATGGAAGCGCGGAGCCTGAGACGGTCATCCTCGGCGGACAGTTTGTCGTCGGTTCTGATTCGCTTCGCAGCACCCTTGCGTAGTGCAGTCGAGGTAGAGTGCCCTTCCCCATGTTGGTCACACGCCCTGCAGATATTGAAGGCGCTACGAAGGCCGCGGAATGCGTTGTTGAAATGCACCGTCGACTCGCGACGTTCTTGCGTGCGGGCATCACACTTGCAGAGATCGATGAGTTCGTCGCGATGACACTTGCGGAGTTGCGCGCGCCGAGTTGTTTCCTCGGCTATCGCATCAAAGGTTTGCCGCCGTTTCCAAGTCACTCGTGTCTCTCGGTGAATGATTGCATTGTGCACGGCACGCATGACATGACGACGCGACAACTTTCGCGCGGCGATCTAGTCTCGATTGATATCGGCGTGCGCCACGAAGGTTGGATCGGCGACGCTGCGTGGACTTACGCGATCCTCGAACGCGACAAGCTCTCGACTGCGTTGATGGAGTCTGGCAAAGAATCACTGCGCCGCGGTGTTGCTGCGCTGCAACCAGGTCGACCGTTGCTTGACTTCGCGAAAGCTGTGCAGGGCCACGTCGAACGCGAATGCAAGTTCGTACTCGTGCGCGGTCTCGGTGGACATGGATACGGGAAGGATCTGCATGCACCTCCCTACATTTCCAATGTCGTGCCGAGTTACCCAGGCGAATGGCCCGAGGCGTACAAGAGCGTTCGCGCTGGAATGCTCGTTGCGATTGAACCCATGCTCTCGGTGAGTACATCAGAAACGAAACAAGTCGAACGCACTTGGCCCATTCGCACAGCAGATGGCAGCCTGAGCGTGCACTACGAAGCGGATGTGCTTATCCGCGAAGATGGACCTGTCAATCTCACCGCTGGACTCTTTGACCTTCCTGATGTTGTTGGCTGATTGAACTTAGGAATGAATTCACCATGACACCTACCACACTCATTCGCGCCGTTTCCTCTGCACTCCTCGCGGTATGTTCGGCGCATGCGATTCCGCCGACGAAGGAAGTGCCAGTGGTGGAAACGCTGCACGGCGTTGAAATCACCGATGAATTCCGCTGGCTCGAAGCGCTTGAGAAGGACTCGCCGGAAGTCGCTGCGTGGACGACGACGCAGAACGATGCAACCCGCGCGACGCTCGAAGCACTCTCCTGCCGAGCCGCACTCGCAAGTGCGCTCGAACCGTGGATGACGCTCGGCTCCACCGGCATTCCGACGATGACGGATGCCGGACTCATTTATCGCCAGCGCAGTGGAACCCAGAATCAACCCGTGATGCTGTTCCGCGCCTCACCAACTGCAGAACCTCGCACACTTCTTGATGTAAATGCGATGGACGCGAAGGGACTCACGAGCCTCGATTGGAGCAGTCCCAACGAGCAAGGCACATTGCTCGCCTACGGCACCTCGCGCCAAGGCAGCGAGATGAGCGAGTTGCATGTGCTTGACATTGCAACTGGCAAAACGCTCGCCGACACCATCTCCGGAAAGGTGCAACTCTCCGGCTGGATGCCCGACGGAAAGAGCTTCTTTTACAGCGGTTTGCGCGATGTGCAAGATCCATACTCTCGCGAGACTCGTTACCACGTGCTCGGGACTGATCCTGCAAGCGACAAGGTCGTCGAGAAGCAAACAGTGCCGAGCGAGATTCCTAGCTCCGGTCCCACCACCGATGGAAAGTGGCTCGTCGGGACGCTCTCACGCGGTTGGCAGGCGAATGATTTGTGGATCGCGCCAATGGATGTGTGGATGAAGACAGGTGAACTCAAGAAGACGATGCTCGCGGAAAAACTCGATGGCCGGTTTGAACCGATCGACACGATCGGCGACACGCTGTACATCACGAAATCATTCGAGTCACCCAAGGGTTGTGTTGTCGCGATCAACTTGCATCATCCTGAGCGCGCTGCATGGAAGATCACGATTGCCGAGCGCGCCGATATGGTGATGGATCGCGTGTCGCTCGCACGCGAGACGATGGTGGTGACCTACACGAAGGATGTGTGCACGCAGTTCGAACGATTCGGCTTCGATGGCACGCCGAAAGGCGCTATCGCTCTCCCTGGTTTGGGCACAGCATCCATCTCGACCGATCTCAAGCATGCGGAAGCGTTCGTGCAGTACACGAGCTACGACGCGCCGCCGACGATCTTCTCGACGTCGATGCAGCATCCCGAACTCACCGTCTGGAAAACAACCACGGTGCCAGGCGATCTCTCCAAGTTCGTCGTGGAACAGAAGCGCGCGACGAGCCCAGATGGCACGCAAGTGCCTATGTTTATCGTGCGAAAGCGTGACCTCGTGCTCGATGGCAACAATCCGACGCTGCTGTATGCGTACGGTGGATTCAACGTCTCGCTCACGCCAAGTTTCAATCCAACCATCGTGCCCTGGCTTGAGAAGGGCGGCGTGTATGTCGTTGCGAATCTGCGCGGCGGCGGCGAGTACGGCGAAGACTGGCATCGCGCAGGCATGCAAGCCGCGAAGCAAAACGTCTTCGACGATTTCTACGCGTGCGCAGAGTGGCTCATCGAGAACAAGTACACGCAAACTGCGCGGCTCGCGATCGAAGGCGGCTCCAACGGCGGCCTTCTGACTGGTGTCGCTGCGACGCAACGACCTGATCTCTTCTCCGCAGCAATCGTGGCGGTGCCGCTTCTCGACATGGTTCGCTTCCATCAATTCCTCATCGCGCGATATTGGGTGCCGGAGTATGGTTCGAGCGAAGACATGAATGCATTCGCGACGCTCTACGCGTACTCGCCCTATCACAACATCAAGGCCGGCATCAAATATCCCGCGCTCCTCATTACCGCTGGCGAGAATGACTCTCGCGTGCATCCGCTGCACGCAAGAAAGTTTGCCGCGAAGGTGCAACGCGATTCTGCGAATGACCCGAAGAATGAGCCGATTTTGCTATGGGTCGATCGCGATGCAGGACACGGTCAAGGCAAGCCGCTTGCGATGCGCATCCGTGATGAAGTCGATCAATGGGGCTTCGTGATGTGGCAGACTGGCTGCTGCGAGTAAGCACTTCACCGAACGCCTTTACGCCGCGTCGCGCATCGATGTATCCGCAGACTCAAGCGCGAGGGTACGCAGCGCGTCATAGGCAGCGTCTTTGTAGAGATCGCTCAAACTTGGATAGTTGAAGCACGTCTCGACGAGGAACTCGATGCCGTGTCCACTCGCGATCGCCCACTGTGCGAGGTGCACGAGTTCGGTCGCGTCTTCGCCAACGATGCTGACACCGAGAAGTTTTTTCGTCTCACGATCGAACACTGCCTTGAGGATGCCGTGGTCATCACCGAGCATTCGACCTCGTGGGTTGTGGCGGTAGTAGCCCGTACCTGTGACGACTTTCAATCCCGCCGCGATTGCCTCTTCCTCCGTCTTTCCCACGGCCCCGACTGCGGGAATCGTGTAGATACCGATGGGGATCGTCCCCGCGAGATCACTACGAAACGGAATGCCAAACATTCTGCACGCCGCGATGCGTCCCTGCTCCATACTGGTTGAGGCGAGTGCGGGAAAGCCAATCACATCGCCGCCCGCGAAGATGTTTGGACATGTCGTGCGGTACTCGCGATCGACAGTGAGATTCCCGCGGTCGTCTGCTGTAACGCCCACGTTTTCAAGGCCTAATCCGCGCGTGTTCCCCTGACGACCAAGGCTCCACAGCACGCACTCGCTCGTTAAGCACTCGCCATCGGAGAGTTCGGTGATGAGCATTTCAAAGCCCGTCGTCGGACAGCGAGGCGCGGCGCTCGCGCGCACGCTTGTCACGGTGCGACCGAAGCGAAACGCGATGCCTGCATCTTCCATGCCAGCTTCGAGCACGCCGCGCACATCCACATCAAGAAATCGCATGAGTCCAACGCGAGGTTCGATGAGCGTTGTCTCGACACCGAGTTCAGCGAAGATGCTCGCATACTCACAACCGATCACGCCGCCGCCAATGACGACCAACGAGTGCGGCATGAAATCAAGTTCGAGAATGCCGTTGGCGTCGACGACGCCGTGCAGCGAGAAGTCCGCTTGTTTCCCGCGCGCTGGACTTGACCCTGTTGCAATCATCATGAATGCCGCGCTCAAAATTTCGCTGCGTCCATCCGGCGCAGTCACGCGCACCGAATGTGCGTCGACGATTTCGCCGCGACCGCAGATCATCTCCACGCCAGCGTCATCGAAATCCGATTCAATGCGATCGTGCTCTTCCATTTGCACGAGGGTGCGCCGCGCCATGAAGCGCGTCATCGACATTCGCTCGCATGCCGCGCCTTGGTTCCAACCAGGGATCGGTCGACGTCGCAACGCACTCGCAACGAGCGCCGTCTCGCGCAATGCCTTCGACGCGATCGTGCCCGTGTTCACCATTGCGCCGCCAGGACGAGATTCCATTTCGATTACCGCCACGCGACGACCAAATGACGCCGCTTGAAGCGCTGCCTTTTCCCCTGCGGGACCAGAACCAATAACAACAAGATCGAACGACCGCATAAAGGGCAGAATCGGCGTTTCGAAGGGCATGCTTCAGGCGATCGCGCACAACGGCTTCAGGAACTCACACAACGCGCGCGAGTTTGGCGTGTTCCAAGATCACTGTCTTCGTGCCAACTGACCGGAATGCAATTCTTGCGCGCGTGCCACCGAATCCGCGTGCGAGGAATTCCACCTTCCCGATGCCGAAAATCGGGTGTTTCACGCTGCAGCCAACCGGAAAGAGTTCCAACGGATCGAGGTCGCTGAACGCTTCAGGATCGTCGTAGACAATGCGATCAAAGTTCGGCGTGCGATCGGTTGCAGTCGTCGCATCGCGCGGAATCTGTTTCAGGAACGGACTCTCGATCGTCGACTGCCGGATGCCGCGCACTTGACGACTCGATGCACTCGACACCATGAGCGCGCGCTCTGCTCGCGTCATGCCGACGAACAGCAATCGTCGCTCCTCTTCAAGCGCGTCCTCGCTCTCGACGCTGCGCGAGTGTGGAAGCAACCCATGTTCGAGACCGATGACTGCGACGGAGTCAAACTCCAGTCCCTTCGCAGCATGCAGCGTCATGAGCGTCACACTCCCGCGCTCTGGATCGAAGGCGTCCGCGTCGGCGATGAGTGACACGGATGCAAGCCACGCGCACACCGCCGTGCGAAGGGTCGGATGCGTCACGTCAGGATCGTCAATCATCTGAAATTCCCGCGCCGCAGAGACAAGTTCATCGAGATTCGCGACGCGTTCGGCTTCGTCCACACCACCGCGACTAACGAATTCATCGAGCTTGGTTTGCTTCAGCACTTCGCCCACAAAGTCCGCGAGTTCGCCTGGGAATCGCTCGTCCATCGACTGCTGGAAACCTCGCATCAAGTCAGCGAACGCATGGACAGATTCACCAATCTTTCCCTTGACAATGCCCGCGCCCGGCGCAATCGCGAGTGCTTCGAAGATGCCGTAGCCCGACCCTGCTGCGTACGCTTCGATCTTGCGCACCGTCGTTGGACCGATGCCGCGCGTGGGGACATTGACAATGCGTCGCAGCGCAACCTCATCGCGCGGATTCGTGAGCACGCGGAAATACGCGATGGCATCCTTGATTTCTTTACGATCGTAGAAGGCAGTGCCGCGCACAACGATGGACGGAATCATCTTGCGTCGCAGCGCATCTTCAAGCACACGCGACAGCGCGTTCATGCGATAGAGCACCGCCATGGATTTGTAAGGGACACCTTCACGCAGGCGCTCTTCGAAGAACGCGGCAACTTGATCTGCTTCGTCGTGCTCATCTTGGCAACGCACAATGCGAACCTTTTCGCCCTCTTCAAGCGCGGTGAACAAATCTTTGTGCGGCCGCTTGGAGTTGTGGCGAATCAGGCCATCTGCGGCGCGCACAATTGCAGCAGTCGATCGAAAATTTTCGCCTAGCGGAAGCACCACCGCGCCTGGGAAATGCTCCTCAAACTCGAGAATGTTTGAGATGTCCGCACCACGCCAGCCGTAGATAGATTGATCGGGATCACCCACGACGAGCAAGTTTCGATGCACGCTCGCAAGCGTCGCGGCGATCACAAACTGCGCGTGATTTGTATCTTGATACTCATCGAGCAAGATGAAGCGCGCGCGCTCTTGCATGCGTGCTCGAACTTCCGCGTCGTCCCGCAGGAGTCGCGCACTTCGCATGAGCAAGTCATCGAAGTCGCATGCGTTGGATCGCGTGAGCAACTCCTGATACTTCACATAGGCCTTCGCGACTGAGCGGGTCCAGAAGTCCGCGGCCTCGCTGAGGTACTCCTCTGGCGTGATGAGGCGATTCTTGGCCTCGGAAATTGCGCTGAGCACTGATGCTGGTGTCCAGTTGCTCGTCGTGAGCCCCGCCTCTTCAATCGCTGCTTTTACCGTGGTTTTTTGATCATCGCTGTCGTAGATCGAGAACCCTGCAGCGAGTCCGATGCGATCGCCGTGGCGGCGCAGCAAACTTGCGCAGTAACTGTGGAAGGTGCTGACGACGAGGCCTCCAGAAAGTCCTCTTGGCAAGAGATGTTCGACGCGATTCCGCATCTCGCCGGCAGCTTTGTTCGTGAATGTCAACGCAAGAATCTGCCAGGGCTTCACGCCACGACTCAAGAGATACGCGATGCGTCGCGTGATGACGCGCGTCTTTCCAGAGCCTGGTCCGGCGAGCACGAGCGCAGGTCCTTCGAAGTGCAACACCGCTGCGCGTTGGGCTGCCGTGAGCGACTCGAGCAAACTCTCGTTGGAATCCCCGCTCGATGAAGAGGATGCACTCGAACGCGCATGCTGCGCGGTGTCGAAATCAAGAGGATCAAATCCGTCAGTTGCCATGGGCGCTCATTCAGGCGGTTGTAAACACATCGCACCGATGGTGATGCGAGAGACGCGCGATGCTATCGACGGAAAGACCGCGTCCTCGGAAACGCCGCCAAAATTCTGCGCGGCGCGATAGCAAAGATTTGCTTGGCTGTACAGCGACGACAGCGCAAGACAACTTGTCCCCAATTGCCACGCGTCCACACCGCCTCAGAACAAGTTTTCCACCCAATCTGTCGGGAGTGATTGTGACTGAAACCGTCCGCTACATTGCCTCCGCAAGGTTTGGGACACAAATTATCGAAAACTTCGAAAAGTTGGGAACCTCTCACCATTTTTCCCTTGCGACCCCAACATGTTGTGGGTAGTGTGATTTCTGTACACATTCAATCGTGGTACCGAGTGTGACTGACTGGTAAGTGACTGATAAGTGACCAATTGGCGACTGTGAGTTTTTGCCTCGTCTAGCTGTTCGGACGAGCCCAAAAATTGGGCCGCAAAGTTGAATGCGAAGTTGAATTTTTTGGGTGACCCGCGCATGAGGCGCGGGATTCGAAACGAATGTCCGACCGTGAACGCAGGATGCGCACACGATGGGACGACTGAGCAGGCTGGTGGAGCCTGTTGAGGCAGCAGACATGGCAGTATTGTGTGATACGCAAATTCGAGAGCTCGTCCGGATTGAGCCCTTCGAAGAAAACAAGAAGCGACCTGGAACGGTGAGTTACGGCGTGTCGAGCTACGGCTACGACGTGCGCGTTGGCACTCGCTTCAAAGTCTTCACCAATGTCACCAGTGGTGGCGTTGCGGTGGTGGACCCCAAGGCCTTCACGAACGATCTTTTCCTCACGATCGACACCGTCGAGACTGGGAAGGACTACATCATCATTCCGCCGAACTCCTTCGCGCTCGCTGAGACGATTGAGTATTTCGACATTCCGCGCGATGTGTTGGCGATCTGCGTGGGGAAGTCCACCTACGCCCGCTGCGGCATCATCGTGAATGTCACCCCGCTTGAGCCGGAGTGGCGCGGCAAGGTGACGATTGAGATTTCCAATACCACACCGCTGCCCGCGAAGATCTATGCGAATGAAGGCATCGCGCAAATGATTTTCCTACGTGCCGATCGCGTGTGTGCAACGAGCTACGCCGACAAGAACGGCAAGTACCAAGACCAAGCTGGACTCACGCTCCCGATAGTGGATGGCCTCTCGGCTGCCACTCCCGCGCGCTGCTGTAACAGTCCCGGACATTGAACCGACCTTCGCGCGCGCGCGAGACCCGACCGACGTTCTCCGGAACCTCTATGTCGAGATCGTTTGCGCACTGCGCTCCCCTGCTTCCCTCAAATTTTTCTCCCACGCTCCTCTCCGACACCCCTTTCTGTACTCCCCTCAATCGAGACTCGATAGAGGGCCAATGATCCGCGAAAGTAACGACGCATGAAGATCTCGCGACGCTTCACCAAAGCCGGCCAAGACGTTTACGGTTCCCTTGAATGGACAACGCGCTCGAGTCGCATCGGCAACGCTGATGGCTCGACCGTGTTCGAAATGAATGACGCGGAGATTCCAGCGTCATGGAGTCAACTTGCCACGGACATCGTGGTGAGTAAGTACTTCAGAAAAGCAGGCGTTCCACAACTCGATCCAACCGGACGCGTGAAGGTTGATGCGAGTGGAAAGACCGTGCTCGGTCCAGAGCGATCCGTGCGGCAAGTCGTGCATCGACTCGCAGGATGTTGGCGTCACTGGGGCGAGAAGTTCGGATACTTCTCGACGACCAAGGATGCCGACGCGTTCTACGACGAGATCGCGCACATGCTGCTCACGCAGATGGCCGCGCCCAACAGTCCACAGTGGTTCAACACAGGTCTCTCGTACGCATATTCGATCAGTGGTCCTGCGCAGGGGCACTGGATCGCTGATCACAACAATGGACAGATTTCACTGGCGCCCGATGCGTACACGCATCCTCAACCACACGCATGCTTCATCCAAGCAGTGAGCGACGATCTCGTCGGCGACGGCGGCATCATGAACTTGTGGACGCGTGAAGCGCGCCTCTTCAAGTACGGCTCTGGAACGGGCACGAACTTCTCTTCCTTGCGCGGCGAGAATGAATCACTCTCTGGTGGCGGCAAGAGCTCCGGGCTCATGAGCTTCCTGAAGATCGGCGATCGCGCTGCGGCGGCGATCAAGTCGGGTGGAACAACGCGTCGCGCTGCGAAGATGGTGTGCCTCGACCTCGATCACCCCGATATCTCGGAGTTCGTGAATTGGAAAGTTCGCGAGGAGATCAAGGTTGCTGCGCTTGTCGAGGGCATGAAGCACCTTAGTGGTGCGCAAAAAGATCTCGCAGATCAACTCGGTCTCAAACTCGACTACGACTTCAACGGCGAAGCGTATTCGTCGGTGAGTGGCCAAAACTCGAACAACTCCGTGCGCGTGCCAGATTCGTTCTTCGAAGCACTTGACGCTGGTGGCGATTGGAATTTGATTCGTCGCACCGATGGCAAGATCGCGAAGAGCATCAAGGCCGATGAGCTGTGGAATCAGATTAACTTCGCCGCGTGGCGTTGTGCTGATCCTGGCGTGCAGTTCGACAGCACGATCAACGCGTGGCACACCTGCCCAGAAGGTGGCCGCATCAACGCGAGCAATCCGTGCAGCGAGTACATGTTCCTCGACAACACGGCGTGCAATCTCGCGTCGATCAACTTGCTGAAGTTCTATGACGCTTCATCGCGTCGCTTCGATCTCGAAGGCTACGAGCATGCGATCGGTCTCTGGACGATCGTGCTTGAAATCTCCGTGCTGATGGCGTCCTTCCCTTCGAAGGAAATCGCAGAACTCTCCTGGCACTACCGCACGCTTGGCCTTGGCTACGCGAACCTCGGCGCGATGCTGATGCAAGCTGGCATTCCTTATGACTCTGAGGAAGGTCGTGCAATCTGCGGTGCGCTCACCGCTGTGCTCACTGGTCGAAGTTACGCCGCGAGCGCGTTGCTTGCTGCGGAACACGGACCATTCGCTGGCTATGACGCGAATCGCGAACACATGCTTCGCGTGATGCGCAACCATCGCCTCGCAGCGATCGGTGCTGCGCGCGACAGCAAGGAGTACGAAACCCTTCGCATTCGTCCAGTCCCGATCGATCATGCACTTCTGCGCTCGCGCCGCGTGAACATCGCGAATGCGGAGTTGCTGCTTGACCGCGCGGTTGCTGCGTGGGATGACGCGCTGAGCTTTGGCGAGAAGTTTGGATTCCGCAATGCGCAGACGACGGTGATTGCACCAACAGGCACCATTGGACTGCTCATGGATTGCGATACGACAGGCGTGGAGCCTGACTTCGCGCTCGTGAAGTTCAAGAAGCTTGCGGGCGGTGGCTACTTCAAGATCGCCAATCAATCACTGCGCCCTGCGCTCGGCGCGCTCGGCTACACAGCAAAGCAGATTGACGAGATGGTCACGTACGTGATGGGTTCGCTCACACTCGATGTGACGATGCCAACCACGAGTGGCGCAATTGAGCCTGGCGCGCAGACATTCCGCGCGTATCTCCTCGAGAAGGGCTTCACGCACGAAGAGCTCGTGAAGATCGAACACACACTTCCGACGATGTTTGAGTTGAAGTCTGCGTTCAGTGCGTGGAGCATGCCTGAGCGCGTGCTCGCCGCCAACGGCACCACAGCAGAAGCTGCCCGCGCGAACGTGAAGTTCAACGGACTGCGTCTGCTCGGACTCAACAACAAGCAGAGCGAGGTGCTCAACCGCGCCATCTCTGGAACGCAAACGATTGAAGGTGCTCCACATCTTCAGGACGCGCACCTTCCAGTGTTTGATTGCGCGAACCGTTGCGGGCCGCTCTCGGTGCGATTCATCAAGCCCGAAGGTCACATCCGCATGATGGCTGCAGCACAGCCCTTCATCTCGGGCGCAATCTCGAAGACGATCAATCTTCCACCCGAAGCGGATGTCTCCGAAATCGGCGCGTGCTACCGACTTAGTTGGGAACTTGGCCTCAAGGCGAACGCGCTCTATCGCGACGGTTGCAAACTCAGCCAACCGCTGAGCACTTCCGCAGAGACCGAAGGCGATGACGACACGGACGCGCGCAAAGAAGAGACCGAAGCGCAAACCATGCTGCTCACCGAGACTGTGATGACTTCCACCACGACGCAAACTTCAACGGTGGAAACCACGCATGCGAAGGTTGTCGAAGTTGCGGCAGCACCAACGCACGCGCCGCAAGCTGAGCGCGTAGCGGAAGTGATTGTCGAACGCATCGTTGAGCGCGTGGTCGAACGCATCATCGAGCGACCAATGCGTCGACGGCTCCCCGACACACGCGGCTCACTCACGCACAAATTCAATGTCGCGGGTCACGAGGGCTACCTCGTCGCTGGCCTCTATGAAGATGGCACGCCAGGTGAACTCTTCATCACGATGGCAAAGGAAGGATCCACCATCGGTGGATTGATGGACTCACTCGGCACCGCCGTGTCGGTCGCACTCCAATACGGTGTGCCGATCGAGAGCCTCGTGAAGAAGTTCCAGCACCAGCGCTTCGAACCGATGGGCATGACGCTCAATCGTGAGATTCCGATGGCGAAGAGTTTGGTCGACTACA
>QWPV01000030.1:26370-32041 GCA_003671055.1 Planctomycetota bacterium | reverse complement strand
AGCCTTTCCCGCTCCGCATGCGCAGGTTGTACGCAGCCTTTCGACTGCGCACAACCTTGGCAAGCGAGACTAGTGGGCGATACTGGACTCGAACCAGTGACCTCACGGGTGTGATCCGTGCGCTCTAACCAGCTGAGCTAAGCGCCCATTTCGGAGGCGGAGTGTAGCAGAGGATTGCGGGCGGAGGCGATGGTTGGGGTGGCGCTCAATCGCAGTTTCCTCGTCGCGCCGTTGGATCTTGCGTTGCTACTATGCGACGCATGGATGGAATCTCATTGTTGGTGGGGATCGCACTTGGTGGTGTTGTGTTTGCAGCCGTTGGGTATTGGCTTGGCGGTGCGAAGGCGCAGACTGCGAGTGCGATGGACCGAGCTGCCGCTGATGCGGTTGCTGTCGATGCAGCGGCGTTGCGTGTCGAACGGGATGCGCTGCGTGGTGAGAGCGTTGTGATTTCACGCGCGGAGGCTGCTGCGAAGGCGTCGCTTGCGGCGGTGCAGGAGTCCGTCGCGACGTTGCGCGCGCAGTGTGATGGCGAGCGGAAGAAGGCGGATGAAGTCGGTGCGATGCACAATGCTGCGCAGGTTGAGATTCGCGAAATGCAGACGAAGGTCGCGGAGCGTGAGCGCGCGATGAAGGCGCAACTTGAGGAGCGCGAGCGCTCGTTCGAGGAGCTGCGTCGAACTGTCGAGCAATCGCGTGAGGCGATGCGTGAGACGTTCAAAGCGACTGGGGCGGAACTTCTTCAAGCCACCGGCGAGTCGTTGATGAAGCAAGCGAAGGAACAGTTTGAAGGCCAGCGCACTCTCTCTGCGCAGGAACTCGATGCGCGAGCGAAGGCGATGGATGCGGCGCTGATGCCGCTACGCGAGCAACTTGTGAAGCAAGAAGAACTCGTGAGGTCGCTTGATGTGAAGCGTGAAGGGGATTCGAAAGAGTTGGGTGCGCGCCTGCTGCAGATATCGGATTTGCAGCTGAAGGCATCTGACGCGGCGAATTCGCTTTCGAGTGCGATGCGTGACAATCGGCAGCGCGGCAGGTGGGGCGAACTGACCTTACGCCGCGTGGTCGAGATGGCGGGGCTTCAGATGCATGTGGATTTCGATGAACAGACGTCAGCCGAAGGCGAGGGCGGATTGCTTCGACCCGACATGGTGGTGCATCTTCCGGAGGGACGCGGGGTTCCGATCGACAGCAAGGTTCCCTTCAACAGCTATGAGGCATCGATCAATCCTTCGATCAATGATGCACAGCGTCTTGAGTTTCGAACTGCGCATGCTGCGGCGGTCCGAGGACACGTGCGCGCGTTGCACAAGCGCAACTACGGTGGGGAGTTTCCTGGCGCGAACGGATTTACGATTCTCTATATCCCTTTCGAGAGTGCATACACCGCTGCATTTGAGAACGACGACTCGCTCTTTCAAGACGCGCTTGCGATGAAGGTCTACGTCATGACTCCGAGCACGCTGCTTGCGATGCTGCACACGGTCGCGCTGCATTGGAGCAACGATGCGCTGACGAAGAACGCGCACATGATCGGTGCGGAAGCGAAGGAGCTTGTGAAGCGTGTCGCAACGTTCGTGGGTTACTTCAACGACGTCGGAGACAAGCTCGCGGGCGCGACGAAGAAATACAACGAAGCGATTGGATCGTTTGAATCGAGGTTGTTGGTTTCAGCCAATCGCGTTGCGGCGTTGGTGGTGGTTGAACCCGTAAAGGGAGGCGAGCAGATCGACATTCAGCCGAGGCGCCTTATGCTTCCAAGCGATCCCGAGCAGCCAACTCAGTGACTCGTCGTCTCGGAGCGCTGCGTCGAAGATGTCGACTGTGCGTTGCCTGAAGTGAGTTGATCCTGCGAGCGCGCTGCTGGCGTTGATGCGCCGTCCTTCGCGCCGCCGTCAACGTCCTTCAGGCCCTTCTTGAATTCGTTGATGCCCTGACCGAGCGACCGACCGACTTCGGGAAGACGCTTGCCGAAGAGCAAGAGTCCGATGGCGAGCACCACGAGCCACTCCATGCCGCTTGGCATCGAAAACGCGAGGAGCGAGGACGGCAAATCAGTGGCAACTTGGGTGATCGGGTGGAGGTTCATGGGTATCAATGTCCTATGCAGGTGAAGCCCAAGTATAGCCCTAGGAATCGATTGCTCCAAGACATGTTTGACGAAACGAACTCGTTCACGGGAGATTGTGGCGAAAGTACGGATTTTGCCGATCTGCGAAGACTTACTGGTCCACGCCCAATCATCCTCTATTTGCGCTCTCTCCATGCAATCCAAAGTCGCCTCCACACTCCTTTGCCTCGCGTTCGCACCAACGCTGATTCTCGGTCTCTCCGCGTGTCAAAACGGGAAGGCGATCGCCGGACGCACCGCGGACATGGCGACCGATGGGCCGGCGCTTGTGAAACTCGGGCCGACTGACGCGCAGCCAGAAGTCGCGAAGGCATTCGCGCGCAAAAAGGACTTCTACATCAATGGCTCGATCGATCAGAGCATCAGTTGGTTCCAGAAGCCGTCGAGCAAGCAGTGGTATCCGTTTAAAAATCAAGGCAGTGGCGAAGAGGTCTGCACGCATGAGCAAGCGGCTGCGAGCTTGATCGCGTTCAAAGAGCTTCTCGCGACGAGCAAGGATGGCGACGAGTTCAAGACGCGTGTGCTTGAGATGTTTGATGTGTGGCAGAGCGTGGGTTGGAACGAAGAACGCGAAGTGCTCTTCACTGGTTACTTCTCGCCGATCTTTCACGCGAGCGCGACGCCAACCGATCAGTTTGCGTATCCGTTGTATCGACGACCCGCAGATCTTGTGACGGATCCGATGACAGGGCAACCGAAAGGTCGGCGCGCTGCAGATGGAAGTCTCGAGCCATATCCAACGCGATCCGAAATTGAAGCGAGCGGCATGCTCAAGGGCAGCGAGTTGATTTATCTCGCGAGTCCACTTGATGTGTACATCGTGCAAGTGAACGGCAGCGCGAAACTCATCATGCCTGATGGAACGGTGTCGTATGTTGGCTACGCGGGCAAGACGGATCGGCCGTACTTTGGACTCGGTCGCGCGATGGTGGATGCTGGACTGCTGCGCAAATCGCAACTCTCACTCTCTGCGATTCGTCGCGCGTGGGAGAAGGATCCAGCGACAGTGGATCAACTCATCGCGAAGAACGAGTCGTACGTGTTTTTCACGGAATATCCTGAAGGACAGTGGCCCAAGGGTTCGCTCGGCGTGCGCGTGAGCGAGGACGCATCGATCGCGACCGACAAGACGATCTTTCCGCGTGGCGGCATGACAATGGTGGACACGTTGGCGCAGAATTTTGCACGCGAGAACATCGAGTTCGTGAACTTCATGCTCGATCAAGACACCGGCGGCGCAATTCGCGCAGCAGGGCGAGCGGATCTCTACATGGGATCAGGTCCAGCGGCGGAACTTCTCGCGGGCGGGCAGTACGCGAACGGCAAACTTTTCTACTTCTTCTTGAAGCCAGAGTTTGTGTCGCAGTTTCCGTTGCCCGAAGTCGCGAAGGTGAGTCCTCCGGGATCGACGACGTTACGCCCAACGAAGGGCTGAGTAGGCGCAACGCCGCTCTCTTCGACGGGTACGCTTCGACATATGCCCGTTGACCCTGATGTACTCGCGCTCGACCTCACGCTCGTTGATAAGACCTACGCGGGTGGCGTGCATGCATTGCGAAACATTGCAATGCGTGTTGCGAAGGGCGAGGTCTTCGGATTACTCGGACCCAACGGCGCAGGGAAGTCGACGCTTGTCAAAGTCATCACGACGATCGTGCGACCGTCACGCGCGGAAGGCACTGTGCTCGGCAAGCCACTCGGCGATCTCTCAACGCTTGCGCGCATCGGCTATCTACCAGAACACCATCGTTTCCCGCAGTATCTCACAGGTCGGCAGTGCGTTGAGTTCTTCGGTGCGATGACGGGCGTGGAGCGCACGCGCCGCAAGCAGCGCGCGAGTGAACTACTTGAGACTGTCGGCATGAGCGCGTGGGCGGACAAGCGCATCGGGTCTTATTCGAAGGGCATGCAGCAACGCATCGGCATTGCATCAGCGATGGTGAACGATCCCGAACTCGTGATTCTCGATGAGCCGACTGATGGCGTGGATCCAGTGGGTCGTCGCGAGATTCGCGATGTGCTGCTATCGATTCGCGAGCGCGGCACCACGGTGTTTCTCAACAGTCATCTGTTGAGTGAGGTCGAACTTGTGTGTGATCGCGTCGCGATCATGGTGCAAGGGCGCGTCGCGAGGCATGGAACGATTGAAGAACTCACGCGCGAGAGTCATTGCGTGCGCATCGTGTACAGCGGTGACGCGGTTGCGTGGGCTGCGGAACACGGCGGCGTGAGCACGGCGCATCAATCGCGTCACGCAATCGAGTTCGCGAAAGCGACAGTGGAGAGCGTGCAACCAGCGCTCGATCGACTGCGCAGTGAGGGGAGGGTGATTCACGCATTCGGCGAAGTGCGCGAGTCGCTCGAGGCACTCTTCATGCGTGAAGTGACCGATCCGACTAGCGGCAAAGCGCGGCCGATTGGCGCGGAGGCAGGACGATGAACATGCAATGGACACAGACAATCGCACTCTTCGTCGATGCGTATCGCGAACTCAACGCGCGCAAGTTGTTCTGGATCGCGCTTGCGCTCAACGCGCTCGTTGTTGGCGTGATCGCATCGCTCGGTATCAATGAGAACGGCATCACCGTGATCATCTGGGAACTTGATACGCGTGGCTTGAACTCGTCAATCTTCCCCCCTGAGCAGTTCTATCACACGCTCTTCGCATCTTTCGGCGTCGGCTTCTGGCTCGCATGGATCTCAACGATTCTCGCGCTGCTCTCCACAGCAACGATTTTTCCAGAACTCGTCACGGGCGGCGTCGACACGCTCGTTTCAAAGCCGATTTCACGCAAGCGCCTCTACTTCACGAAGTTCGCAACGGGATTGCTTTTCACCTTCGCGCAAGTGATGTTGTTCACGACACTCTCGTTCTTCGTCCTCGGCATTCGCGGCGGCGTGTGGAGCATCGGCATTTTCGTTGCGGTGCCGATCATGCTCGTGTTCTATAGCTATCTCTTCAGCGTGATGGCGGTTGTCGGAAGCATGACGCGCTCGGTGATCGCGTCCGTCATCGTCACATTGCTCTTTTGGGTCTTCGTTTGGGCACTGCATGCGGGCGAGCAATTCACACTGCTCGGCGAAACAGTGCAACGCGTAGAGATCACGGCACTCGAGCGAAGATTAGAAAACGCGAAGACCGTTGATGGCCGCGCGCCACTCGAAAAAGATCTTGAAAGCGCGAAGGCTTCACTCGAAGTGTGGCGACCAATTCACATCTCGCTCTACACGCTGAAGACCGCGCTCCCGAAAGTGAGCGAAACAATTCAACTCCTCAACCGTTCCCTCAGAACCGCGGCAGACATCCCCACCCCAAACGAAGACGACATGGGCGACGAAGCGGTCGCGGGCCGAAACTTCCTCGGCGCTAAGTACGCAAAACGAAAAGACGTCGAAACCGCTGTTCAGGCCGAAATGACAACCCGCCCCATCTGGTGGGTCATCGGCACAAGCCTCCTCTTCGAAGCGGGACTCCTTACCCTCGGCGCCTGGCGATTCTCACGACGAGATTTTTAACAACGCCGATCGAGCCCCCATCCC
>QWPV01000030.1:0-26269 GCA_003671055.1 Planctomycetota bacterium | reverse complement strand
ATCGAGGACAGGCATCATTCCGTCCAGTTGGTTGCAGAAAAAAGGTGGCGTTTCGCTGAGGCGCTTCTTTTCGGCTTTATTGTCAGCGTATGACTTGTCGTAGATCGGACATCGTGGATGTTGCCCACTCGGGCGTGTATCACTGCATTTCGCGCTGCGTGCGGAGGGAATCGCTGCTCTCCCTTCCGCGCCGCCGCGCGTGGCTTCTTTCACGGTTGGGGGTTCTTACGCACGCTGCGGCGATTGATGTCATCGCATTTAGCGCGATGGAGAATCACTTACATCTGCTGCTTCGCACGCACCCTGAAGTTGTCGCTCGCTGGTCGGATCGCGAAGTCGCGTTGCGAAAATCCTTGCTTTTAGGTTCGAAAACGAAGAACAGGAAGAAGAAAACGAAGTCAAAATCGGAAGTTCTCATCGAGACTCCAGTCGACACCCCACGCGAAGCAGCTGCGCGACTCGAGATGCAAATCTCCATGATTCTCAGTTCCCCCGAGCGTGTGCGCAGAGCTCGAGCAGATCTCTCGAGCCTGGGCTTCTTCCACAAACTCCTTAAGGAACCATGTGCGCGCATGTGGAACCGCGAGGACGAAGTCGTCGGTGGTTTTTGGGGACCGCGATTCAAGTCTCCAAAGGTGCTCGATCAGCGCGCGATCGAAACCGTTGCGGGGTACATCGAGCTCAACGAAGTGTACGCGTGTGCTGCAAGATCATTGCAATCGAGCGGATGGTCCTCCGGCTCCTTGCAATGGAGCCGCTTGTGCGAAGCGATTCTGCACGCGTGCAAAACAGCCATCCACGCGAATCTAGATCCTCGAGAGCAATTGCTTCAACTGCGTTGGGAGCCCGCATTTCCATGCAATATGGGGAGTCTTGAAGGAGCAGGTGAAAGTGAGAGTGAAGTGCAAGCACACCCGCAAACGCGAGCACAGCCCGTAACTGAATCTCTCGAAAACATCGCGCAACCAAGCCTTCTCGCGCACATGCATCGCGTGGATCAAACTGGTCGTCGACAACGTCCAGACAAGTCCGGCCACATCACAAAGTCAGAACCGAGGGCAGTCAACGCAGCGATTGCACGTGGCTTCGCGATCTTTTCACGCGACACGCCGTTCGTCCGCCGCGCCCTCGAGCGCGTTGCAAAGTGGTGGGAGACCACAAGCGAGTCACTCACCGCAGAAATGGGCGGCATGTCGCTGGATGAAGTCGCGTGGAACTCACTGCGCAAAGGCCACGGCAGCTGCTACGGCAGCGCGGCATCAGTGGCACTTGAAGTCGCCCGCCGCGGTCAACGCTGGATGGTGCCGGTGTGGAGCAGTGCGTAGCAACGCGTAGCAGCACAGCACGGCACAGTTCAGCGCAACCCGATCATGCATCGACGCCCCGCCAAGTGGGCGCGCGATCATTTGCGGAGCGGTGGCAAATGGACTTACAAACCCAGCCCTGAAAGCTCCGCGGCGCACCAAAAGCTTGCAATATGAAAATGATTTCGGTCGATCTGCGGCTCAGAGGTGAGCACGCGTGTTCGCGCTGCGGCAATAGTCAACGCCTGTCCTCGATTGCGTCGTCGTGCGGAGGCAATGGTTGGTGCCTGTCCTCGAATGTTTGAGGTGTTTATTGGGGCTTAGGCTTGGGAGAGTTCAGCGCCTCGGTCTCTGGCGGCGACTAGGGTTTGTTCGATCATTGCGTCTAGGCCCTTGTCTAGGTGCGTCATGCCAGCGGCAGTCGTGCCGCCTTTGCTTGTGACTTTTGCGCGGAGGGTGTGTGGAGTTTGACCTGTGATGCGGAGGAGTTCCGCAGCGCCGAAGAGAGTTTCGCGTGCGAGGGTTTGTGCGATTTCTTTTGGGAGGCCGATGTGTTCGGCGGCTTGTTCCCAACTTTCTAGGAAGCGGAAGAGGAAGGCGGGGCCGGAGCCGCTAGTTGCCGTGACTGCGTTGAAGAGGCGTTCTTCGACGCGGACTGTTTTGCCGATGCTCGCGAAGATTTTTTCGACCATGGCGAAGTCTGCTTCGGTGACATCTGCATCGCTCGCAATCGCGGTGATTGCTTTTCCCACGGCGGCTGGCATGTTCGGCATCACTCTGATGACTCGCGCGTTGCCGCCGAGTGCTGCTTTGATGTTTGCGATCGTGATGCCGGCCATGATGCTGATGATCAGTGCGCCTTCGCGTTCTACTCTTCCGATCGAGGCGGCGACTTCTGGGAAGGATTGCGGTTTCACTGCGAGCAAGATTGCGCACGCATTGTGAATGCCATCGTGCGAAGCAAGTTGCATGCCGAGTTCGCGTGCGACTGTTCTGCTTGCTTCGCCGCGCGGTCCGGCATCGTCGACAACGGAAATCGCGCTTGCTTCCATAACTTTCGCGTTCACGACGCCTTGTGCGATGGCGTGTCCGAGCGATCCGAAACCGACGATGGCGAGGTTCACAGGCATGTCGTTCAATGTATCGCGATTCTTTGTGAGCGCGGCTACACTGCGACAATGGCGCGAGCTGGGTTTAGCCCTTTGTATCAACTGGATTTCGAAGCTCCGATCAACGAGATCGAGGAGCAGATCGAAGCGCTCGAGGCAACTCCGGACGCGGCGAACTTTGCTGATGAACTCACCAAGCTTCGGGAGACGCGCGATTCCTTCCTGCGCAAGATTTACGGTGGACTCACGCCGTGGCAGACGGTGCGCATCGCGCGTCACCCGCTTCGACCGCACACTGCCGACTACGTTTCGCTGATTTGTCGCGACTTCTGCGAGCTGCATGGCGACCGCACATTCGGTGACGATGCTGCAATCAAAACTGGTTTCGCGCGCATTGGGCCGATGAAGGTGATGCTGATTGGTCATCACAAAGGCAAGACGGTGCAAGAGAAAATCGCGGCGAACTTTGGTTGCGCGCAGCCAGAGGGATATCGCAAGGCATTGCTGAAGATGCGACTCGCCGAGAAGTTGAAACTTCCCATCGTCACACTTGTTGATACGCCGGGCGCGTATCCGGGGATTGGCAGTGAGCAGCGCGGACAAGCGCAAGCGATCGCGATGAATCTCATGGAGATGAGCCGTCTGCGCACGCCGATCGTGAGCGTCGTGATTGGAGAGGGCGGCTCTGGTGGCGCACTTGGCATCGCAGTGTCCGATCGCGTTGGCATGCTTGAACATGCGTGGTACTCCGTCATCAGTCCCGAAGGTTGTGCAGCCATCCTCTTCAAAGAAGCCAACGAGCGCACGAACACGATTGCAGCGCAGAGTCTCGCACTCACTGCGAAGCGAAATCTTGAGAACGGTCTCGTGGACGATGTGATCGCGGAACCACTCGGCGGCGCGCATCGCGATCACCGAAAGACTGCCGAGAGCGTGCAGAATTGGATCGTCGATCGATTGCAAGAACTTGTGCGCGTGAACGCTGAAGTGCTCATCAACCAGCGCTTCGACAAGTTCCGCAAGATGGGTGCGTACGAAGAAGTTGCTGCGTCTGTCTGAGTCGCTGCCTATACTCGCGCTCACTCGCGTGGCGTTGTCAATCGCGTGGTTTTGACGCATTCCCAGGGAATGGCTAGACTGCGCAACCCAATTCCGCAAAGGGAATTTCACAGTAAGCGCCTCACTTTTGCACACTGAGAGAAGGTTGAATCCTTGGCAGCGAAGAAGTCATCGAAATCTGCTCCCGCTAAATCCCCGCCGAAGAAGCCCGCCGCGAAAGCTGTCGCCAAGGTTATGAAGAAGGCTGCGGGTAAGGCTGCGGCGAAACCTGCGGCGAAAGCCCCTGCGAAAGTTGTTGCGAAGGCTCCAGCCAAAGTTGTTGCGAAAGCCCCGACGAAAGTTGTTGCGAAGGCTCCGGCCAAAGTTGTTGCGAAAGCCCCGACGAAAGTTATCGCGAAGGCTCCGGCCAAAGTTGTCGCGAAGGCTCCAACCAAAGTTGTTGCGAAGGCTCCGGCCAAAGTTGTCCCGAAGACTCCAGAGAAAGCTGTCGCGAAGGCTCCAGTGAAGGGCGCCGGGAAAGCAGCACCAGTCGTTGCGAAAAAGGGTGCAGTTGTTCCAGTTGCGAAGGGCGCTGCAGCGAAAGCACCAGTCCCAGCTGTTGCGCAAGTTCTCGGAAAGAACGGCAAGGCAATCATCGTTCCTGTGACCGCAAAGCAAACCGGAAAGATGCCAACTGTTCCTGAGGTCATCGATCTCAGAATGTCTCGCAAGGGACCGATTGAATTGGGAAGTCACAAGTCAGTCACTGCGATGGCAGTCGCGGTGCTGCAGAGCCGTGGCGATACGAGTGGTTACCTCATCATCAATGGTCGACGGGTGCGCGCGATTTCAACCAAGGACATTGTGCTGCCGAAGAAGCCACGCGGCGGCAGCACTGCGGTGGTGGTTCCGCCAACGCAATCCCAGATCGCAGAAATCAAAACGAAGTTGACCTCTGCAGAGTTGAAGGACTATCACGAGCGCCTTCTCGTGAAGCGCAAGAGTCTCATCTCCATGCTTAATGGTCTCGAAGACGAAGCGCTACGAAGCCCAGGTGGCAATCTCTCGAACATGCCTGTGCACATGGCCGACAGCGGCAGCGACGTCTACGAGCAAGAGTTCAATCTTGGGATGGCCGAAACCGAACGTGAACTCCTCAAGGAAATCGACGCGGCGCTTCTGCGTGTTGGGTCGAAAACCTACGGCGTGTGCCAGATGACAGGCAAGCCCATCACGAAGGCTCGGCTCGACGCGAAGCCTTGGGCGAAGTACTCCATCGAAGCCGAGCGCATCTCGGAAGCCAACACCCCACGTTCGAGTTGAGATGTCTCTCACACCGAGCGCATCGCAGATAGATCTTCCAGCATGGAAATCGCTCGCAGCGTGGCGACGGCTCGTCATCATATTTGTGGTGGTCACAAGCATTGACCTTGCGACAAAGGCGTGGGCGTTTCATTCGGTCGCGGACGTTCCTGTAGTGCTCGACCGCGAGACCATTTTACACGACGCGTGGTATCGATTGCCTGCGCATGCAGGCGTAGAAGTGCTGCCGTGGGGTTTGCTTGACTTCAGACTTGTGCTCAATCACGGCGCAGTGTTCGGCATCGGTCAAGGGAGTCGCATGACGTTTATTCTGTTCACGATTGCAGCGACGACCGCAGCGTTGTTGCTCTTTGCTCGTGGCACGCGCGCCTCGATGCGACTTGCGCACTGCGCGATCGCGCTGATTCTCGCGGGTGGATTAGGCAACCTCTTCGATCGTATGCAGTACGGCGCTGTGCGAGATTTCATGTACATGCTGCCTGGTTGGAATCTTCCGCTGGGATGGCAATGGCCTGGATGCGAAACGAGCGAGGTCTTCCCGTGGATCTTCAATGTCGCGGACATGTCCCTGCTCGCGGGGATGGCACTCTTCATCTGGGGATCGTGGAACGCGGACAAGGTCGCGGCGCAAACTTCAAAGCACGCCGCATAATTGCAGCGCGCTTTCGATGGGAATCAGATGCGATTCATCAAGTGGATTCGGAAGTTGATCGAGCGTTTGTGCATGCTGCAATGTGAATGGACCAACCGCGGTGCGACGCAATGTTGCGCAATGACCGCCAGTCTCAAGTGCTTTGCCTAAGTCGCGCGCGAGGCTTCGAACATAGAACCCTTTGCCCGTGCGAAGAGCGATGCGCGCGATCGGAAATCCGTATGCGAGAACTGACGCTTCCATGAGCGTGACTTCGCGTGGTGGTGGCTGCACGGCTTCGCCGCTGCGTGCGAGTGCGTAGGCGCGTCGACCGTTGATGTGAATGGCGGAGTATGAGGGCGGCGATTGCAATTGTGTTCCGACAAATCGCGCGAGTGCGGCGCGTACAGCATCAAGCGTTGGCGGTGTGCTGATTGCGATTTCTTCGCGCTCACCTTCGCGATCATCGGTGGTTGTGAATGCAGAGAGATCGATATCTGTCTCGTAGCGCTTCTCGGTTGCCATCAAGAGATCGATCGCCTTCGTCGCGCGACCGAGTGCGAGGACGAGAACGCCAGTCGCGAGTGGATCGAGCGTTCCAGCGTGACCAGTGCGCGCGTGCTGTGCGTGCCGACGCACGATTTCGACAACGCGTGCACTTGACATCTCGAGGGGCTTGTCGATGACGAGCACGCCATCGAGCGGCGCAAGTTGCGGATCGCGCTTACGCATGACGCGGACTCGCCTCATGCGTGCTCGTTGGATTCGCGCGATTCCAAAGCACGATGAGCACCCCGACGACAAGCGTCAGCGCGCCTACGACAAGGAACACTCGGTTCGACGGCATGCCGAGCGTTCGCAATCCGTAGAAGAGTGCGCCGCCAATCGCGCCCGTCGTGAAACTCATGCCGTTTGCAGTGCCGAGCACGCGACCACGCGACGTATCAGGCGCGTGGAGCTGCAGCATCGATTGCAGCGGGATGATGTAGAAGCCAGCGATGAGTCCCATCGCGATGAGCAAGTACATCGTGATGCGGTAATCAGGCGGCGCGAGCCCGAGTGCGATCGTATCGATCGCGAGTGCGAACGCACCGAACGCGATGAACCGCGCGCGCCACGAGGGTCGATCGAGATACGCAGCACCCACGCAACCCACACCAATCGCAGCGCCAAGTGCTGCCATGAGGTACGAGTTTTGTTCGTCGTTGATCTTGAGAAACGACGAGTAATCCGGAAGAATCACGAGCACGATCGCGGCGATGAAATAGAAGTACGTCCACGCAAGGCACGTTGCGAGCAAGGGCGACTTCGACATTTCATGAATCGTCGTGATGTATGTAGAGAACGGATTGAAGTTGACGGGAAGTTCAGGTGCCTGCGGGCGCAAGTAGGGAAGCGTGAGGCAACTTAGAAATCCGCCGACGACAAGCGCGAGCACCGCAAGTCCTGGGAGATACGCACCGAACCCTGTCGGCGTTCCGTCGACGAACGAATCCTTCCAGTGCACCGACACCATGCCTGCAAGAAGCCCGCCGCCGATGACGGCGACATTCGTTGCCATGTTGATGATGCCGTTGGCCCGCACGAGTTGTTCGGGCGCAACGAGTTCGGCGATCATGCCGTACTTCACTGGTCCAAAGAACGCGCTCACGATTGCGAAGAGAATGAGTGACGCGAGCGCGAGCATCGGCATCCCCGCGCTAAATCCAAACAACGCGAGTGCTGCAACGAGAAACGAGCAGGACTTGATGAGAATCGTGAGCCGCGATTTCGAGAGTCGATCCGCGAGGCGCCCGCCAAACGCGCTGAGCAGAATGAATGGCAGCGCGAACGCGATGGCGACGATGCCGTTGCCGCCTTCACCGAAGACAGGTTCCCAAGGCGCGCTTGTAGCGATCGCAAATCCAATCGCGCCTTTGACGAGGTTGTCACTCGCGGCTTCGAAGAACTGCGTCGTCAGCAGCGAGAGAAAACCGAGATTCCACAGACGCGCGCGTGGTTTCATCGGTCGCCAACTTTCAGCGCATCGTTCGCTGTTGTTTTGGGCAGCGGTTGCTTGACGCACGCATCACCGCGGCCGATGCCAGGCGTCCACGGAAGTGCCGGAACGACCTTCGCTGTCGTCACGTGGTGCAGCGTCTTCGGCCGGCCTGTTGCGAGGTCTGCAATGTCGACATCGGCAATGCGTGTGATTACATCCGCGCCCGTGACCGCTTCACCAAACGCGCAGTACTGTCCATCGAGTCGCGCAGTGCCTTCGCGAGAAAGGCAGAAGAAGAACTGACTTCCACCCGAATCCGGCCAATCATTGCGCGCGATAGAGAGGACGCCGAAGTCGTGCGCGAGTGCGGAGGGCTCAAGCATGATGTCGTAGCCTGGCCCGCCGTCACCAGTTCCAATCGGATCGCCACCTTGAATCACGAAGGGGCGGCCTTCACGGTCTTGCGGCACAACGCGATGGAATGGCGTGCCGTCATAGAAACCATCGCGTGCGAGATCGACGAAGTTTCGTGCTGTTTGCGGCGCTTCATCCGCGCGCATGCGAATCACGATCTCGCCGGTGGTCGTGGTGAAGATCACATCTTCATCGAGTGAGAGTCGAAGGCCAGAGAACGGCGCGGCGTCTGCGGGTATCCACGCGGCTTTGAGTTTTTGGTATTCGACGTTTGATTCATCGAGCAGTCGATCACCCCAACCGATGACGCGCGTGTACGAGGTCTTTCCGTCCGCGCGAAGTGCAGTGGTCAAGCGAATGGTTGGGCGTCCGAGCAGCGGGACGACGAGAAGCGGCGCTGCGAGTGGAGTGCCGTCGACGAGAAGTTGTACGCGAGACGCATGCGCCTGCGCAGAAAGCACAGGGAGAAGCGTGATGAGATCCACCTCGCCAGCGCTCACCGATGCGCGACCGAGTTCCTTTGCGTTCTTATCGAGCGCCACGAGTTCAACCGTGTGACCTGAATCGCATTCGACACGCGCGATGAGTGGTGCGCTCGGCTTCGAAAATGTGCTCACGGGTGTGAGGCCGGTGCTGCCGAGTACCGCATGCGTGGCGAGGGCTGCGGCACAGACGGGGATGGATCGGGCGCTGATGTTTCGCATAGATGTACGCACCATTGTCGCACTTCGCGTCGAAGCGTGCGTCGCAGATTTCCGCGATAGGATTGCACGAATGTCTGCGACACATGCGACCGCCAAGATCCTCCGCACCGAGCTCAAAGTTGGGCTCGAGATTCACATCGAACTCGCGACGCGTTCGAAGATGTTCACGCGCGCTCCCAATCCTGCGCACCCTGACTTCTATGATTGCGCGCCGAATTCACTCGTCGATCCAGTGGTCATGGCACTCCCCGGAAGTTTGCCTGTGATGAATCTCATCGCGGTGGAGATGTCGATGCAAGTGGGAATGGCACTCGGGTGCGAGATCGCCTCATTCTCGAAGTGGGATCGCAAGAATTACTTCTATCCGGATCTTCCGAAGGCGTATCAGATTTCGCAGTACGACCTTCCGCTTTGCATCAACGGCTCAGTGGAGATTCCTGTTTCTGCGGGTGGCTCGCGTTCGATCGGCATCATTCGCGCGCATCTCGAAGAGGACACCGGCAAACTCAGTCATGAATTGCCGGGCGGCGTTGCGTACGCGGGTTCGCTCGTTGATCTCAATCGTGCGGGCACGCCGCTCTTAGAAGTGGTGACCGCGCCAGACTTCGATTGTGCAGACGATGTTGTCACCTTCGGACAAGAGTTGCGCAACATCTGTCGCTTCCTCGGTGTGACGGGCGGCATCATGCAGCGCGGACACATGCGCTTTGAGCCGAATGTGAATGTCCTGCTCACGCTTGAAGATGGCAGCGTCGTGAAGACGCCGATTGTGGAGATCAAGAATCTCAACAGTTTCAAAGCAGTGAAGGGCGCGATTGAATTCGAAACGAAGCGACAAGTGGAGGAGTGGCGTGCAACTGGTCGCGTGATGGGCAAGGGCATGAAGATCACGCGCGGTTGGGATGACCTCAAGGGGCAAACCTTTGTGCAACGCGAGAAGGAAGACGCGCACGATTACCGCTATTTCCCTGATCCCGATTTAGTGCCAGTGGTTGTCGATGACGCTTGGCGTGCGCGCGTTCGTGCGACGTTGCCTGAGTTACCCATGGCGCGTCGTGCGAGGTATCGCGAGCAATTCCGATTGAGCGAAGTTGATGCGCGCGTGCTCACAGATGATGCAGACTTCTGTGCGTTTTACGAGTCATGCGTTGCTGCAACGACTGCGAAGGGATGCTTCAAAGCAATCACGGACGCTGGATACGCGACTGGGAAAATGCTGCTCAACGCTGGTTCCAAGCGCGCGAATGAGCGCAACTGCATGGTGCAGGAACTCGGCATTGATGCCAATCAAGTCGCGGATGTGCTTGCTCTACGCGAGGACGGCACAGTTGGCCCGCAAGCGGCTGACTTGCTCTTCGGATTTCTCTGCGACACGAAAGACAACGCTGCAACTGTTGCAGAACAGCAGGGGCTCGTGCAGGTTCGTGATGAGAGCGCGCTTGAAGCGTGGTGTGATCAAGCGATTGCTGCGAACCCTCAGCCAGCCGCAGATGTGCGTGCAGGCAAGGTTGCGGCGATTGGACGCCTCGTGGGCGCAGTCATGAAACTCTCCGCAGGCAAGGCCGAAGCGCAGAGCGTGAATGACATGCTCCGCAAGCGACTCAGTTAGGATCATCGCTCCATGCACGCCCCGCACCCAGACATCGATCGAGTCCTCCTCACCGCCGAAGCGATTGCCGCGCGTGTTGCAGAACTCGGCGCGCAAGTTGGTCGCGATCTTGCGGGCGCGGACGGTCAACTCGTCATCGTGCCTGTCATGACTGGCGGATTCATCATCGTCGCCGATCTCGTGCGCCATCTTCCGCAGCGACGCGTGCGCATCGAAGTCGTGACGGTGTCGAGTTATGGCGGGACGAACATGACGAGTCGTGGCTCGCAGTTGCTCGGCGCACTTCCCGAAACGCTTGTGGGAAAGCATGTGCTGGTGGTCGACGACATTCTCGACACAGGTGGCACGCTGCGTTTGCTGCAAGAGGAAATTCTCCGACGCGGCGCAGCAAGTTCGCGCTCTTGCGTGTTGTTGCGCAAGCCAACCGAAGGTGCAGCGCGCACGAAGTGTGATTACGTTGGCTTCGATATCCCTGACGAATTCGTCGTGGGCTATGGACTTGATTACGACGGTCTCTACCGAAATCTTCCGTACGTTGGAACGCTTGCGATGCATGCGCGCAATGGTGGAGACGCCGAAACGAGTGGAGCGCAATCAACGTGACGCACGCACAGCAGGCAGTGATTCCGATCGCGCCCGCGCATGCGGTGCCTGCTGCAATTCTCAACACACTCCACGGCGACGAAATCATCATCTTGCTCGTGCGTCCAAGCGCGTGGCTCATTCCATTGAGTGTGCTCGCGCCACTCGGTTGGATCTTGGCGTTCACGATTCTCTTCATGTGGATTCCGCGACTGCCTCTCTTGAGCGGCCTTATCGGTTGGAACGAAACGCAAGCAGCGATCGTCGGCGTTGGACTCTGCGGCATCCGTCTCGCGTGGGCCAGCCTCGATTGGTCGATGCGTTGGTTCGTGTTGACGGATCGTCGCATCATCACGCGGCGCGGCGTTTTGAGTGTGTATCTGTTCGAAGCACCGCTCACCAAGTTGCAACACACGCTCGTCGTGCAATCCGTGCTTGAACGCGCAATCGGTCTTGGTTCAATCGGATTTGCAACCGCAGGCAGCGACACATTCATCGCCATCTGGGAAACTGTGCGGCGACCATTCGAGGTGCACCGCACCGTGCTTGAAGCAATCGAGCGCTACGGAAATCGACCTTCTCGATAGCCGAATCGTTTATCGATCCGTCTTCGCCCATGCGCCGCGCGTGCGAGGATTGGGGAGGCGCTTGCCGATTTCGGCGAGGAGTTGCTTATCCAAGTCCGTGAGCGATTCTGGTGGAACGATGTCGATGATGGCGTAGAGATCGCCCTTCGGCTTTCCAACGCGCTCGACGCCTTGACCCTTTACGCGAATCCTTTTCCCACTCGCGGTGCCGGGCGGAAGTGATCCAGTCGCAACGCTTGTGAATGTTGGGATGTCAATCTTCGCGCCGAGTGTTGCTTCCGCGATCGTCACAGGCACATGCACGATGAGATCAAGTCCATCGCGCGTGAACCAATCATGCGAACCGATTCCAATTTTCACCATGCAATCGATGCGGCCATTCGCGTCGACGAGTTCGCCGTCTTCCGCGCCCTTTGGAACGGTGAACTCAATGCGAGTGCCGTCCTCGTGCAGCACCGCCCACGTGCCACCCTTGATCGCAAGCTCGAATGGAATCGTTGCTTCAAGTTCGAACGGACTTTGTCGACGCGTCGATTGAGGACCGCCTCGCGACGCGCGTCCTGTTGAGGTTCCGCCGAATCCACCGCGGTGACCGAAAGCCTCCGAGAAGATGTCTTCGAAGTTTGACGGATCCGCGCCGCCCCAGGTTGTTCCGGCACTGCTGCGAGTGCGCGCGCCACCGCCGCCACCAAAGGGCGAATCGCCGCCGAGGCGCTGAAACTCGTCATATTTGCGGCGCTTGTCCGCATCACTCAGCGTGTCGTAGGCTTCTTGAATCTCCGCGAATCGCTTCGCCGCATCAGGCGCCTTGTTGAGATCGGGGTGGTGCTGACGCGCCAATTTGCGATGTGCAGCACGGATCTCTTCCGCGGATGCAGTCTTCGAGACGCCGAGCACTTCGTAATGACCTCTAGCTGGCATGGGGATCGAAATAGTACCCGTGCGGCGGGCGAAACGCGCAACGCACCATAAACTGCGCGCATGACTTGTCAGCCGCGCAAGGAAGACCGCAAACCCTCCTCCGATATTTCACTCACGGTGCTCAGCACTTCGGGGAAGTCATCTGGGAAGTCGCCGCCCATGTCGCACATGGGCTGGAAGCGCGCGACGATTCTGCTTGTTGTGCAAGGGTTGATCATTGCGCACATCGTGCAGTACGCCATCATGGGCGAGACGGTCGGTCCCTTTGAGCCGAGTGAGGGAATGAAGACGCTCAAGGATGGCGTCATCACTGTGGGCTTTCTCTTCTTCGCGGCTCTACTCTTGTCGACGGCGATCTTGGGTCGTTGGTTCTGCGGATGGGGTTGTCACATCGTCATGCTGCAAGACTTCTGCGGATGGTTGATGAAGAAGGCGGGCATTCGTCCGCATGCATTCCGATCAAGGTTGTTGCTCTACATGCCGCTGTGCCTTGCGGTGTACATGTTCATCTGGCCGTTGTTCTATCGCGTCGCGATCGCGCCGTGGACCATCCCAGATCTTCCCACGCCAACGCTCACATTCGAGATGACAGTCACGAACTTTTGGGCAACATTTCCTGGCGTCCTCATGGCGATTCCGTTTCTGTTCGTCTGCGGATTCATGACGGTGTATTTGCTTGGTTCAAAGGGCTATTGCACATACGGCTGTCCTTATGGTGGATTCTTTGCGCCGCTTGATGAACTCGCGCCCGCGCGCATTCGCGTGACTGACGCGTGCGATCAATGCGGTCATTGCACCGCCGTGTGCACCTCGAATGTTGAAGTCCATCGCGAGGTGCATGACTTCGGGATGGTGGTGAATCAGGGCTGCATGAAGTGCATGGACTGCGTGAGCGCATGTCCGAAAGAAGCGCTCTACTTTGGCTTCGGCGTTCCAGCGTTCCTCGCGAAGCCGCGCGTCGAGCCGAAGGTTGACGCGAAATGGGATATGTCGATGCGCGAGGAGATCGCGCTTGCGGTCGTCGCGCTCGCCGCGTTCTTCGCTGTGCGCGGAATGATTTCGTTGCCCTTGCTATTCGCGTCGGGCGTCGCGGCATGCGCTGTGTTTCTCGCTTGGAAATCGTGGGCGATGTTGAGTACGCCTGCGGTGCGCTTCCATCGATTCCAATTGAAACTCGCGGGAAGGATGCACGCCAGTGGCTGGATCTTCGCATCAACCACCGCGATTGTGCTGGGCGCACTCGTATATGTCGGCGCACTCAACGCTGCGGTCGTGTTTGCAGAACGCGCGAGCGAAGGCGTGCGAACACCTGCGGAAGTAGTGTTTTCCGGTTCGCCGGTGACACCAAACGAAACAGAGATCGCTGCCGCGCAACGCGCACTCGCGTTGTATGCGTATGCGCTTCCGGCACCAGTAGGGATTGGCTTCACTGGACCGTGGACGCTTGGTGTCGAGAGTCGCATGTCGTATCTGCGCTGTGTACTCGGCGATTACGAAGGCGCGGAGTTGATGTTGCGTGCGGCGGCGTCGCGCGAAGGATTGACGGAAGCAGTCGCGACAGGCATCGGCCAGACGATGAAGGGTCGCGCCCGACTCGACCTTGCGAGCGCGTGGGGTGTTGAACAATGCGCGCAGCATCCTGAGTGGGAGGGCTTCGCAGATTCAACATCGCTCTGGCTGACTGAAGAAGGCAATCGCGATGGAGCAGTCGCGCTCATACGCAGGACGCTCGAGCAAAATCCAACTTCACTCGCACTCATGCGGCGACTCTCGCTGTTGCTATGCGAGAGTGGCGACGACACTTTGCGCGCGGAAGGCATTCGTGTGATCGATCACACGCTCACCATTGAGCCACTCAATCCGTTTGCCTTTGTCGCACGCGCGCGCGCATATCGCGATGCACAAGACTTCGTGCAAGCGGAAGCGGACTTCCGACGCGCGGCTGAACTCGCGCCGGAAAATGGCATGGTGCTCGACAGCCTCGGGCAGTTCCTCATGAGCATCGACAAAGTGCGCGAAGCAGCAGGGATTCTCAAGCAGGCTGGCGAGATTCGGTTGCGCGAGACTGCTGCGCGTTGAGGCGCTAGCTCAACTGTCGGCGCGGATGAACAAGTCATACAGTTCCGCGGGTTCCGTTGCGGCGTAAGCCAGCTGTCGGAACTGCGGGCTCGACATGATCTTCGAGATCTTGCCAAGTGCTTGGATGTGTTCGTCTTTCTTTTCTGGTCGCGAGATCAAGAGCACGATCAGCCGCACAGGCTTCTTGTCGATCGAACCAAACTCCATCGGATGCGTGGGCTTGCCGATGGCAAGTGAGAGTTCGTTCACTGCTGCGCTCTTGCCGTGCGGAATCGCGAGGCCTTCGCCAATTCCTGTCGAGCGTTGCGACTCGCGCTCCCACACTGCGCGTTTCACTGCATCGCTGTCGCTGCAACCAGAACATGCAGCGATCGCATCGACGAGTTCATTGATCGCGGACTGCTTCTCGGTTGCGAGGAGTGGAGTGCGAACAGCGTTGGGGTTGAGAAGATCAGCGAGGCGCATGACGTTTGGTGCAGGCGGAAGCGGAGATGCTAGCGCCGCAGCGGAAATTTCGCGCCGCAGCGGAAATTTGGCGCCGCAGCGGAAAACTCACTCGGGCTCATCTTCGATAGTCGCCGCGCGAATCGTGCTGCCTGCCTGCTTCACGAAAACTGCATGAAAGCCGCCATCGCTGTACGACTGCGGCGTGCAACCAGGAATACCCGACGGAAGGATGCGCTCGTCCACGATGAGCGACAGCGCATGCACTTTCGCGAGACGCTTGGCTTGCCGAATGTTCTCCGCAGTTTCAATCGAGCAGGTTGCGTACACGAGGACGCCGCCTGTCTTGAGAAGTCCGATCGCGGGATCAGAGATGTCGCGCTGTTTGCCGAGCACGCTGTCGAGACGCTTCTTCGAGAAACGGAAGCGCGCTTCTGGGCGACGCGCGAGCACGCCGGTGTTCGAGCACGGCACATCGAGAATGAGGAAGTCGGTGTTGCCAGCGGCTTCGCGCAAGAGGGCTTCAGGATCGAGCGCGCGAATGGTGGGATGCCCGTTGGCCAGTTCTTCCAAGCACGCGAATCGAACGGGATCGGGATCGGTCGCAAGCACTGTTGCGTTCGGGAAGAGTTGCGCGAGTTGGCGCGTCTTCGTGCCGCGACCTGCGCAGAGATCAACGATGACCTTAGGAGGGTTCTGTAGAAAGCGCGCGCCATTCGCGACGCTCTCCGCACTCGTTGGATCCTGCACTCGACGCGCACGCGTGGGATCTGCTTCGAGCCACGCGACGAGTTCGCTGTGTGGACCGCTCCACACGGCAAAGCCCTTCGAGGCATGCGCCGACAGATGTGGATGATCCGTGCAATCGTCCACAGGCGTGACGATGATCGGTGGCTCAACGAGCGTGTGCAGCGCGCACTCCACCGCGCGTTCCCAGCCGAATTGCGCGATCCACTGCAGCAACAATTCGCGACCGATGGCGGTTTGTTCAGCCAATCGCGCGGCGTGATCTTCGCTGAACACTTCCGCGTTCAATCGAAGCGCGCTGCCGTCGCTCATGGGAAGGAGATCGCGTCGTTTGCGGTCGAGGATGTCTGCAGTGCCGTGCGGAAGCACTTCCACCACACTCGCGGCAATCTTGCGCAGCACAGCATTCACAAATCCTGCAGCGCCTGGACGCAACGCTTGCTTTGTCCACTCGACGCAACCGTCTACTGCAGCGTGCGGCGGCACTGACATGAACAGAATTTGCGCAGTGCCTCCGACGAGTGCCGCTTGAATCGGCTTCTCGAGAAGGTGCCAGTGCTTCGTCAAGTGCGGACGAAGGCACGCAGTAATGGTGGTCCATCGACGAATCGCTGCAAGTTCGATCGCGCGCGAGAACGCTGCATCGCGCGCATCGAGGTGCTCCACTTCAGGTCCGCCGAGCAAGAGGTCAGGGAACTTGCGTGATTGCGAGAGGATGCGATCAAGCGCCACGCCTCGTGCGTCCTTCGGAATGAAGTTCGCGCGGGGCGTGGGGTTGCGATTTCGAGTGCGATGTGAATCTGGTGGCGGCACGAGGATGAATCAAACTGCGGCGACTGCGCGCTTCGTGGACGGTTTCGTCGCCGTGGTTGATTTCGCCACTGACTTCGACGCAGACTTACGCAGCGCGCTGACGAGATCGATGCGCTCCCACGTAAATGTGCCCTTGCCCTCTTCGCCCGGCTCACGACCGAAGTGGCCGTGTCGAGCGGTGGGGGAGTAAATCGGCGCGCGGAGTTTGAGTTGCTCGATGAGGCCGAAGGGCGTGAGATTGAAATGATCGCGCACGATCTTGCTGAGCAGCGCATCGCCGATCGTGCCTGTGCCTTGTGTATCCACGAGGACAGAGACTGGTTCTGCGACACCGATTGCGTACGCGAGTTGCACTTCGCACACCGCAGCGAGCTTCGCAGCAACAATGTTTTTCGCGATGTAACGCGCCATATATGCAGCGCTGCGATCGACCTTCGATGGATCCTTGCCGCTAAACGCACCGCCGCCGTGACGACCACGGCCGCCGTAGGTATCGACAATGATCTTGCGTCCGGTGAGTCCGCAATCGCCGTGTGGTCCGCCAATTTCAAATTGACCTGTGGGGTTCACGAAGACCTTTACGCCGTCATGCCACCACTTACCAAGCACAGGTTTGATGACATGTTGCGTGATCGCTGCTTTGAGTTCCGCTTGACGCTTCTCGCCATTCCACATCGGCGCATGCTGCGTGGAGAGCACAACGGTCTCGACGCGCTTGGGTTCGATGCCTTCGTATTCAAAGGTGACCTGGCTCTTCGCATCGGGACGAATGCCTTCGATCGTTCCCTTCTCGCGTGCAGTTGCTTGCAGTTCAACTAGGCGATGCGCCATGTCGATGGGAAGCGGCATGAAGCGCTCGCTCTCGCGGCATGCGAAACCAAACATCATGCCTTGATCGCCAGCACCTTGCGCGCGCTTGGATTTGCGCACCACGCCGCGCGCGATGTCTGCAGATTGTTCATGAAGCAGATTGAGAATGCCGCAACCACGCGCATCGAATCCCATCGCCGCATCGTTGTATCCAGTGCGTGCGATTGCATCACGCACTGTCTGCTGCACATCGAATGGCTTCTTGTGGTTGTGGACGAACTTGATCTCGCCCGCAACAACAACTTGTCCAGTCGTCACCAACGTCTCGCACGCGCATCGACCTTCCGCATCATGCGAAAGAATGAGGTCGAGGATCGCATCAGAAATCTGGTCAGCCACCTTGTCAGGGTGACCCATCGAAACGCTTTCGGAAGTGAAGAGGTAGCGATTAGACAAGGCGGGGACCTTTGGGCAAATGGAGTCAGTCGGAACCCCGCACACGCGGTGGGGGTGGGAATGGGCGATGATGATAGCCCTCCTCCTCCTGCGTTACCACAGGCGATACAGACCGAACTTCAGGGTCCTTCTCTCGCCACTTTCCCTTGCATTGGGAACCTGCGCGCGATTTGCGGAGTAGATTTAGGGCGGATACATCGCTGTTGAACCTATAGATTCGAGAACCCTTGCTGACGCTTGCCGCCATTCTTTGTTCTGGTCTTTGCTCCTGCGCCCTTGCAACAGGTCCGGTGGTCGCTCCTCCGGATGCTGTCATCGAGCAGTTGCCGGAATCTGCGAAGGGGCATGTGCTTGTGAAACTCGCGCAAGGGGTGCGAGTGGAACGCGACCTGCAAGGTGGTTGGAAGTTCCGCTCGTCGAAGGCGACGTTGCGAACGACCGAGCTTGCGAGTGCGCGCGTGTTGCGATCGATTGGTACGTCGCGTGTGGCGGCGGCGTTTGAACTTGCGCCCAAACACGCAGCGCTTGCATCGTCGATTGGACTTTCGCGTTGGGTCATCGTCACGGTTCCTGAAGGCAGCAACACGCAGCGATACGCGCGCGACCTTGCCGCACTTCGTGGACTTGTTGAGCGCGCAGAGGTTGATGGCGTTGGCGGCAGCGCGACGATTCCTAACGACACCGACTTTTGGTTTCAGTACGCGCTGCAGAACACAGGGCAGACGGTAAACGGTCAAGCGGGAACTGTGAACGCGGACATCGGCGCAACCGAAGCATGGGATCTCACCACGGGCAACGATGTGTTGATCGCGGTGCTTGATTCAGGTGTCGATGCGCATGCGGAGTTTTCCGCGCGCTTGCTGCCGGGCTACAACTTTCCCGACAACTCCACCGTTACAACCGATGAATGTTCGCACGGAACACACATTGCGGGAATCCTCGCAGCTAAGGGCAACAATGGTGTTGGTGTGGCGGGACTCGCGTGGAATGCGCGCATTCTTCCTGCAGTTGTGGTGAATGGATGTACTGGCTTCGAGAGTGATGTTGCGGAAGGACTCGTGTGGGCGGTCGATCAGGGATCGCGGCTGGTGAACATGAGTTTGCAGTTCTACACAGGAAGCACGCTCTTTCACGATGCGGTGCTCTACGCCCACGCGCAGAACGCGATCATGGTTGCGGCAACGGGCAACAATGGCAACGGCACAGTTGCGTTCCCCGCGCGTTGGGATGAAGTGATCGCGGTTGCAGCGACGGACAATCGCGATGCGCGCGCAACGTTCTCCAACTTCGGCGCATCGGTGGACATCGCAGCGCCTGGCGTTTCTGTGTGGTCGACGATTTCAACGAGTGGCTATGTGCTCAAGAACGGAACGAGTCAAGCGGTGCCGCATGTGACAGGCACGATCGCGTTGATGAAGACGGTGAACCCATCACTCACGACGGCCCAGATTCGCGCGATTCTCACAGCAACAGCGAAGGACATTGCGCCAGCGGGTTCCGATCAATGGACTGGCGCAGGTCGACTTGACGCGGGCGCGGCGGTTGCTGCGGCGATGCCCGTCTACGACATTGCAGATCTCAATCAAGATGGGATCGTGAACGCGCAGGACCTCGCGATTTTCTTACAGAGTTGGGGTGCGTGCGGGAATTGCGATAGCTGCCTCGGCGATTTCGATGGCAACTGCATCGTCGATTCACCCGACCTCACGATCTTGCTCTCGCGTTGGAACGGCTAAGGGCGCTGCGAAGAGAATGGTCGAGCCTCGCCTACACTTCTCGCATGTCCATCGCCATCGATCTCGAACGCGTCTTAATTCTTGACGCGAGTAGCGAGCAGTTCATTCAACTGCGCGAACGTGTGCCGAGCGCGGATGCGCTTGAAGCGCCGAGTGGACGCGTGTTTTCGATCAAGATCGGAACGCCTGAAGCAGTGGCGATTGAACGACGATTGCGCGGCCATCTCGCGCCGCGGCCGCAGACGCACGACCTTCTTGCTGCGGCGATCACAGCACTTGGAGCGAGAGTCACGCACGTTGTGATTCACACGCTCGATGCGGGCACATACTTCGCGAACATCATGATGGAGCGCGAAGTCGAAGGTAACGTTGATGCAGAAGTGATCGAACTCGACGCGCGCCCAAGCGATGCGATCGCGCTCGCGGTCGGACTTGGTGTGCCGCTCTACGCGACCGAGTCGGTGCTCGATGCTGCGAGTGAAGCGCAGACACTGGTGGAGCCGCCTGCGTTTGATCCTGAGGATGATGAAGATGACTGAAGTCGCGGATACTTCCACGGATGAGTCGAAGGCGCCAGACGATCCGAACACCTGGGTCACCGATGGTCCGCCGTGTGAACGTCGAGATCCTGGTCCCGGTCGACGCGCATCGAATGATGTCGCGCTCGGTGGATTGCTGAAGGTTCGACCCGAAGATTTTCTCGTCGACGAACTTCCATCCTATGACCCCGTTGGCGAGGGCGAGCATCTTTATCTCGGCGTGCAGAAGCGCGACATGCCGCACGGCGAGATGATCGCCGTCATTGCGCGGCTCTTCAACATCGATGAGAGCGCAATCGGATTTGCAGGCATGAAAGACCGTGTCGCAATCACGCGACAGGCTGTTTCGGTGCATCTCCCGGGATTCAAAGGTGACCCACCACCGCTTGACCACGCGCGCATGCAAGTGCTCTGGGCGAAGCGACACGTGAACAAGTTGCGACGCGGACACTTGAAGGGCAACCGGTTTTCGATCCGCGTGCGCGATGTCGATCCGCTCAGCGTGCGACATGTGTACAAGCGCATGCAAGCGATGGAAAAGACCGGCGTTCCAGCCTATTTTGGCGATCAACGATTTGGCTATCGACGCAACAACCAAGTGTGCGGACTCGCGATCCTTGCATCGCAGCCGCAGGTGCTGCTCGATGAGATGCTCGGTTCGCGTGGCGCGCCGTTCCCCGCGCGTCAACTTCCGTTCCGTCGCTTGTATGAAGAAGGAAAGTTTGCGGAATCGCTTGTCGGTTGGGGTCGCAACGATCGCGCGGAAAAGATCGCGCTGCAGGCTCTCTCGAAAGGTCGCGACGCACATCGTGCAGTGCGCGCATTACCTGAGTACATCAAATCGTTTTGGATCAGCGCACTGCAGAGCGCGATCTTCAACGCGAATCTCGACGCACGCGTTGCAGATGGTTCCTACGCACAGATGATCGACGGCGACATCATGTTCAAGCACGACTCCGGCGCATGCTTTCGTGCAAGTGACGCGAGTGCCGACGAGATCGCAGCGCGACTGATTTCCGCAGAGATTTCACCCACGGGTCCGTTGCATGGCATAGGAATGTTGCAGCCCACCGGTCGCGCCCTCGACATCGAAACACTCGCGCTCACAACAGTCGGCACAACACACGAAGCATTCCTCGCAAAGTGCCCCATCGAATTCAGCGGCGCGCGACGACCACTCCGCGTCTTCTTCGCAAACTGGGAAGTCGAAGGCGGCGTCGACGAACACGGCGCCTTCATCCGCTGCGCCTTCGATCTCCCCAAAGGCGCCTTCGCGACAGTGCTCATGCGCGAACTCCTTGGCGCAACAGTGCCATCGATTAACGGTCAGCACGCAGACACCGAGAGTGCTTAGGGATTTTCTTGTACGTACTGGCACGCACTGCGCACCTGCGCGGCGGTGTCGCCTTCGTGGTCGATGCGGACGGCGTTCCAACCGCAGGCGAGTGCGGCTTCGCAGTTTTCTGCGAGGTCGTCGAAGAGGACGATGTCCTTCGGCGTTGCGTTGAGTGCGCGTTCGAAGGCGCGGAAAATTTCGGTGGTTGGTTTTTCGACGCCGAAAAGATGCGACGCGTGACGTTCGTGCATCACTTTGAGCGAGGGAAGTTCGAGCAGCGTTCGCCAGTGGAGATCGTTGGTGTTGGAGAGGCAGGCGGTGATCCACCCTGCGTTGTTGAGTCGCGCGATTTCATCCGTGATGCCTGGATACTCCGCGATGATCACAGCGTTGTGCGCTCGTGCGATTTCGTCTTGCGTCGCGAGACCTTCGCAGAGCCCTGCGAGTCGATCGAGATATTCGTCGCCTTTGATTTCGCCGCGTTGATGCTTGCGCCCGAGTGCAGTGGCAGCGGGACCGAGCGCATCGAAGTCAGTTGCAGCGAGTCGATCTTCATCGATACCTGCAGCCGCGAACATTTCGGGGTAGGTGCGACGAATGCGCACCACGACACCGCCGAGGTCAAAGCAAGCGATCTTCTTCTTGGGTGAGTGCATAGGAATTTTTTAGGCAGCCGCGGGGGGCACGCGCGTGACTAATTTTTCGAGGCGCTTTGCTTCGCGACGTTCGCGGAAGAAGACGCGCAAGAGCTCCGCGCAATGGGGAGCGAGGACACCTGCGTGGAGTTCGACGCGATGATTGAGTCGCGAGTCTGTGCAGATGCCGTAGAGCGTCGTGCATGCGCCGGCCTTCGGATCGGTGGCGCCGAAGATCACGCGACCCACCCGCGCATTGACGATTGCGCCAGCACACATTGGACATGGTTCGAGTGTGACAGCAAGTGAGCAATCGGAAAGTCGCCACTCACCAAGCACGCGGCCCGCGTCGCGAATGGCGACGAGTTCAGCGTGACCAGTGGGATCGGATCGGAACTCGCGGTTGTTGGCGGCTTCCGCGATGATTTGTTCACCGCGATAGATCACCGCGCCCACCGGGATTTCGCCCTCGGCGGCCGCGCGTCGTGCGAGGCTAATGGCTCGCTGCATCATTGCAACATCAATTGATGTCACTCCACTGTCCGCGCTCCGCGCGAGTTCTATCTGGTTCATCACTCTCCTCCTTCTCCTTCGGACTCTAGAGATCCACAGGGATCTCCTGCCTAGTCCAAAGGAAAGGTCTTCACGAACATGCCGGGGACTCACCGTTTGATACCCCGGTCACCATCCTCATCGGTCCGTCCGGCATCGCGATCGCCTGGTTCGCTCTGTTCAGTTGACGCAGAGCGTGAGGATTGATCATCTTGCGACGACGATTCCGTTTGTGAGGGCGATTGGCGCGCGTTATCGGTGCCCGAGGCGTGTTTCTTGCTGAAACTGAAGGTGAAAAGCGAACCTTCACGAATGCGTGAGGCGGGGAGATAAATGAGAAGCACGATGCCGAGTTCGTAGAGCAGATAGAGCGGCACGAGCATGATGAACATACTTGTCGCGTCTGGCGGCGTGACGATTGCAGCAACAAGCGCCATCACGAAGAGCGCGATTCGTCGCTTGCTGCGCAGCAGTGGAACGGTGACGAGACCGATCCATCCCAGCAACAGAATCGCGAGCGGCATCTGGAACGCGATGACAACGCCAGCGAGCAAGAGCAGTGCGAAGTCGATGTAATCTTCGAGTCGAAAGTTTGGTTGCACGCCGCCGGCTTGCCCGAGTGCGATTTCAAGAATGCGCATCTTCGCGCGCGTGGGTTCGGCGGCAGCGTCTTCTACGACTGGCGTTGGTGCGTCGCCCGCGTGGAGTACTGCGTCGACTGCAGACTTCACTGCGTCCTCGGTTCCCTTCACGATCTTGCTCGTGAGAGGTTGCGCGACGAGATCGTTGGGCACTGCGATGCACAAGACTTGATCGGGCATGCGCACCCAGATTTGTCCTGGTTGTGGATGCAGCGGATTTTCAGCGAGCACCGGCATCGTCGGGCCAGACGCAATTTCATTTGCGATGGAGCCGTCCATTACTTTCGGAACAGGTGCGCCCCACGCGACGAGAAATATCAGCGTGAATGGAAGCAGTACGAAGTAGAAGAGCGCGACGCCGCAGGTGGTGAGCACAATGCTCGCGGGCACGAGGAAGTGGACGAAGCGCTTCTCGTGGGAGTAGAGGCCTGGCCCGATGAACTTCCAGATTTGATAGAGGATCCACGGCGCACCGATGATGATGGCGCCGATGATTGAGAGTTTGAACTCCACCATCAGCGTTTCAGCGGGTGCGATCGATTGCACTTGCGCGGGTTGACCATTCGCACGCAGCGCATCAAAGAGCGGCTGGCACAGCGCCTCGCGGATGTAGGGCGCAAGAAAGAACAGCACAATCGCAAGCGGGAAGAGCACCGCGATGGCTTTGAACACGCGGGACCGAAGCTCCTCGAGGTGGTCGCCGAAACTCATGCTTCGGGTTTCGGATTGCATCTGGTCAAGCGGCATCGGGAGGGGGAGAGTACGGGCAGCGGAAAAATGCAGAGCCAAAAAGGGAGCCAAAGAAGGGACAGGCACCTTTCTGCAATCGCAAGACAAACAAGGGACAGGCACCGTTCTCAATCGGGAACAGTCCTCAATCGGGGACAGGCACCGTTCTCATTCTCAATCGGGGACAGGCACTGTTTAGATCCCGAAGAACGCTGTGCAGTTGAGGGCGAGTTGCGCGCGCATCGCTTCTGGCGTGATGCCGCGCAGGCTTGCGAGCTTGTCGGCGATGTGGATCACGAGCCTCGGGGCGTTTGGCCGGGTGAGTCGGTGCGGCTCGGGCGCCAGAAACGGCGAATCTGTTTCCACCAGGACGCGATCAATCGGGGACAGGCACGCGGCTTCTTGCGTCGCCTTTGCGTTCTTGTAGGTGAGTACGCCAGTGAAACTGACCATTGCGCCGAAGTCGAGGAGGGCTCGCATTTCGGCGGGGCCAGCGGTGAAGCAGTGGAAGACGAACCTATTCGAGGACAGGCACGAACTTTTGAGGATCGGAATGAGGTCGCTGAAGGCGTCGCGGCAGTGGAGGATGATGGGTTTCGTCATGCCCGCGCGTTCGAGTGATTCGATTTCAGCCAACTGGGCTTCGAGGACTGTAAGTTGAGTTTGAAAAGGTGGTTGCGTGTGATGACGGTCGAGTCCTAGTTCGCCCCAAGCGACGCATTTTGCGTGTGCGCCAACCTCTTTGAGCACGCTCCAATCGATGGGTTCGTCCGAGTAGAGGGGGTGGACGCCAGCCGAGCACCAGAGGTTGTCGTGCAGTTGAGAAAGGGACAGGCACTCGCGCGCGTTGGCTGTCGAGGTCGAGATCGTGATCGCTCCTCGCACGCCAGCAGCGCTCGCAGCTTTTAGTTCCTCCGCGACGCGACCTTCAAAGTCGGGGAAGGTCAGATGGCAGTGCGTGTCGATGAGCGCGGTCGATGTGGTCACAGTTGATGAGGTTATCCGAAGGCTCGCTCGCTACTTTGGGGTAACCAACCCTGCAGAGTTGTCAGTGATGTTTTCCCCGTTGACCGATTAAGCGTGAGCATTTAGAATGTCCAACCTACATTCGTGAAATTTTTCACGAATGAATGCCTTTGTCTGCGTCGCGGGTCCCTTTCTCAAACCTAATGTGACCCATGACGGGTGTGATTGTCGCAACCCGTAAGTCGAACTTTCGTGCGCTCCCAAGGGAGTAGGTCTCGTATGAGTAGATTTCAATTTCCTCGCTGGTCCAATCTCCTCCTGCCGGTCGTCATTCTCGTTGGCGCAACGTTGCCGGTCTACGCGGCGTTTTTCGTCTCTTATGGATTTAGCCCGAAGACGCTTGAAGTTGGCTACCAACCGACGCAACCGATTCCATTTAGCCACGCACTGCATGCAGGCGAACTCGGCCTCGACTGCCGCTACTGCCACATCGGTGTTGATCGCGCCGCACACTCATCGATCCCTGTCACGCAGACGTGCATGAACTGTCACGCGAACATTCGACCTGAGTCACCGAAGCTGGTGAAACTGATCGACAGCAATCTCACCGGCATGCCTATCGAGTGGATCCGCATTCACCGACTGCCTGACTTCGCGTTCTTCAATCACGCAGCGCACGTCACGCGCGGCATTGGTTGCGCAACGTGTCACGGCCGCATCGACAAGATGGAAGTTGTGTACCAACACGCGCCACTGTCGATGGGTTGGTGTCTTGAATGCCATCGTGAGCCCATCACGAATCTACGTCCGCCTTCAGAAGTCACCAACATGCGACTCAATCCAGAATTGGATATTGGGATCGACGCACAAACCAAACTCAGGGCGAAGTACCAAATCGCGCCGAGCGAAAACTGCACCACCTGCCATCGCTGAGTGCACCGCACCGCGAAGTCCACACGAACAGCTCAGATGAACGGAATGCCGATGCAGAAGAACGAAACAGGATGCGCTCCACACGGTTCGACCAACGAGGCGCTCGCGCGCACCGCGGCACCAGAGTTTTGGCGGAGCCTCGACGAGTTCTCGCAGAACGATGAGTTCAAAGAACTCATGAGTCGCGAGTTTTCTCCTGGCGCGCAAGAACTCGCTGAGGGCGACGATCGCCGTACCTTTATCAAGGTGATGGGCGCGAGTTTCGCGCTCGCTGGTCTCGCAGCCTGCCGTCGTTGGCCAGAGTCGAAGCTCGTTCCATTCGCTGCAGCGCAAACGAATCGCACTGCGGGCGTGCCAGTTCCGTATGCAACGATGGTGGAGACGTGGGGCGTCGCGCAGCCATGCGTTGCGAAGACCTTCGATGGTCGTCCGATCAAACTTGATGGCAATCGACTCTTCGCAGGTGCTGGCGCATCGATGCCCGCAACCCAAGCGCGCGTGCTTGAGTTGTATGACACCGATCGCAGCCGAGCCGCGAGTCGTAATCAATCACCAACAACCTACGCAGACTTCACCACATGGTGCGCAACACAGCGCACGACGTGGCAAGCAGATGGCGGCAAGGGACTCGCAATTCTTTGCGACCTCTC
>QWPV01000003.1 GCA_003671055.1 Planctomycetota bacterium | reverse complement strand
CGCTCGCGCGCAAGTCGAACTGCTTCGTCTTTCGCATTGTCATCGACGCGGCATCGCTCATGCAGCGCACGCTCGCGCGTGGCGTTCGGTTCGTCGCCGAGCATGTCATAGAGTCGCGCGAGTAACCAATGCGCGATCGGCTGATCAGGATCGATTTCCACAGAGCGCGTGAGCAACGCGAGCGCCTGACGCTCATCGTCGCCCGATTCGTCTTGCACCATACTTCGACGATCGAGCAACGTTTGCGCAAGCTCGTTCAACACGCGCACGTCTTTCGCGAAATTGAATCCTCGCTCGCGCGCGCCTGCGAAATCAGTGCGCTCCACGCGTTCAAACAACGCGATCGCCTCATCGAATTGGCCGCGTTGTTTCTCGACAAGTGCAGTGAACCACGCAACCGTCCACGCATTCACGCCGCTGTTGAGATCCTCTGCCGCACCCGAAGCACTCGTCAAGGATGCCGCAGCCTCGTCGAGCCGCCCCTCTTTGAATTGCACGCGCGCTTGACCGAGCGTTCCGCGCGCGTCACCAAGTGCAGCGACGTTGCCGAACGCGCGCTCGGCTTCACGGAGATTTCCACGCCCGCCACCCTTGTCGCCTTCGCGCGCGAGTGCGATGCCGTAGTCATACCAACGCTCCGCCACACTCGGCGCCGTCTTTGGATCGACTTCACGCGTCGGCGCAGCGTGCACTGTTCCTGTCGCAGTTCGAACGCCAAAGGTGATGCTCGATTCCGCGAGCACGAGAATCGGCAACTGCGGAATTGGCTCGTCGCCAAACACAAACGCCGAATAGGTCGCATCAAACTTTCGATAGAGCACACGCGCGCTCATCGCGATCGGCGCAGCAACATCACTGGGCACTGTGAACTTGATGCGCGTGAGATCGCCCGCGCCTGGTGGAATCTGATTGTTGTACAGCGCTGTGAAGATGTCTTGCGGATTGCGTCGGTCAATGCGCTTGCCTTCGCGATCAATCACAAACGCGTTGTAGAAACGGCTCCACGAATCGACCGCGCCTTGCGCATTCATCCCGCCCACGCGACCGATTTCGCGCGTGCCCTCGGACGCTGCGACATCGAGCCACACTTCATTGGAATCCGCTGTGCCTTGCGTGAATTCATGCGCAATGCGATTCGTGCGCACCACCACCTCAAGCACATACGTCTTGCCCGCATCAAGGATCGGCAGCGCGTCAGAATTCGTGAGCGGCGCGTGCTGCGTTGCGTCAGGCGCCGTGCCTTCGCGAATGCCGAAGAGGTCAAGGCGCAGCGTCTTCTCGTTGAACTTCGCGTGCGCGTTGAGCACACCCTCAAGATCCTGCAACTCACCCTTCTCTGCACGGACCATCGCAAGTGCAGTGTTCGCACTCGGGAAAAGATGCGACAAGATCGTGCGCGTGCCACTGCCATCACGGTCACGCGCAGCAAAGTCATCGGAAGGAACCGCTGTCATGTGGCAATCGTTGCACTGATTGAATGCCTTCTTGGGCGCGTGCCAACTCTGCGCGCCAAAGCCAGACGCACCGCTGAGCAAGAACGAGTCGAGATGATCTTGGCCACGGATGAATCGATAGTCGTTGAGTGCTTCGGGCAAGAACACTTTGTGACAGGCTCCGCAGAACTCGCTCGTGCGATGCACTTCAGGCTTGAGATAGGTGTGCTTGTGAAACGCGGGCTTCGACTTGACCAGTTGTCGATTCACCCACTGCAACAGCGGCGTCTCGCTGAAGGCGAACGGATACTGCGGACTCGCTTCGATCGTGTAGTCGGCGTTGCCTCGATTGGAATTGATACTGACGATGCTGTGGCAACTTGTGCAACTGATGCTCGCGTTCCCCAATGGATCAGCGCTCAGGTCGTAGAGCGGATCATCCCACTTTGTCGCTTCGAAACTTCCAGAGAAGAACGGCACTGGATCATGGCAGCCTGCGCAGAATCGTGCGTCTTGCACGCTGCCTTCGCGCTCGAACGCTTGCTTTCGAGTCTCACGAACGCTGGCTGTGTAGAACGGATTGTTGAACGAACTCGCAGCGTGCGCCGATGACAACCACGATGCGTGAACATCCGCATGGCACTCGATGCAGTACTGATTCATCAGAAGATGCTTCTGGTCGATGAAGCCGCCATCTGAGGTTCGCGCGAGCGATGGTTCGAAATACTTCTCGCCCGCAAGCGGTTGCAGCACCGAGGGGTTCGGCATGAACACATGAATGCCCCACGCAAGAAGCGCGGCTCCGAGCGCGGCAACGCTCCATCGCACACCGATGCGCCATTTGATACGACGACCAGACAGGCGATGCACAATGAAGATCCACACACACAAGAGCGGAAGCACGACGTGCGCCCAGTACACCACCGTGCGCGCATCTGGATCAACAACTCCGATGATCGCACCGAAGAGTTCAACTCGCGTGAGCGCGATGCCGGTGGCGAGCAACGCAATGGCGAAGAAGAGCGTTGCGATACCCGCGGCTTTCGCGCGAGGATTGACGCGCGTGAGCACATTGCGCCAGTGCAGCACACCGAAAACGATCGTTGGAATCACGATCAAACATCCAAGCACAAGGTGCGCAAGGAAGTTCCAGAGGTAAAACTGATTTTGATACGTCACCCCGCTCGACCATTCGAGGAGCGTGACCGTCGAGAGGTAGACGCTGTTCACCGTCAGCAGCGCGAACAGCAAAAAAACGCCCGCGAGAAGCGACTTTAATCGAGGACCAACAGGCTGTCGTGGAGTCTGCGTCATGGGTCGTACAGCATCCTTGCTGCAACGCGCATCCTATCGACCACCCATCTGACGCGTCCTCGAATCTTCCATGAGTTGTCGTGCGCGCACGCTGAGCGGAGCCTTGCTCGGCAGTGGTTCGATCGTCTCACCATCGCGCGTAAAAAGATCCATGTCTTTGCACCAACCGTGCGTGGTCAGGATGAATCGACGCGTGACACCGGACGCTTGAGGCTCTGATGGCTGCGCAAACGCACAAGCGACTTCTTCTCCAGGTCCGAACACGACGAGTGCATCGTCTTCCGCTGCGAGCAGCGGCTGCACGGAACCGAACGCGGTGTAGAGACCTCGCTGAAATCTGCAATCCCACAATGGTTGCGGCGATGCATGGTCGTAGTACGGTCGCGCTTGCTCGAGCGTTGAACGCGTCGCAAATCCTGGGTTCGAGAGTGTCGCGGTCACCATTTCAAGCTCCACTCGCGCTGCGGGCAGTGCTTCCCGAGCAATAAGCTGCACGCAATCAAAGTACACCTCGATGTTCGTGCGCATCCGCAATGCTGTGCATGAAGGAGGAAGCGCAGATTTTGGAATCGGCAGCGCCATGCGTCGCGGCATGCCTGCTGGATATCCCCACTCCGCGACGAGTTCCTTCCACACACCATCTGCGCCGCGTGCTTCAAGGCTTGGCGCACGAAACTTCGCGCCTGCTTGCCACGCGGCGAACATCGTCTGACAGTAGGGATACTCAACCCAACCGTCGATGATGAGCCATGGATCATCAATCTGTGTGATGTCGGTTGCGAAGGGAAGTTCGATCGTGTGTTCGGATGCAAGTCGACCGATGAAACGTCGATCATGTGCGGGCAACGTCGCGGCTACTCCATCACATTCAAGCAGTGCATCGTTCGACATTGGCAGCCACGCATGTCGCCACGCGACGAGTTCACCTGTGGGCGCTGCGCCGAAGATTCCAAGGCGTTCATCAGGCGCGATGTTCCAACCCTGTGGAAGATCAATCGCCGCGAGCTCAACCGTGTCAAGCATGCACGACTCTTCCATCGGCTCGGCGAGCGCGACGCAAAGTGTTCCATCGAGTGCAGGAGCGAGCGCGCCTTCAGGCAGAACGAAAACTTCTCGCGGACGAGGCTCGCTGTAGACGCCAGGCTCGAGCAGGTAGCCGAGTCCCCCCACGCCGAGAAGGTCTGTCACGAATTCCATGCGTGTACCGTTGAACGCGAAGAGCACGGGACAACTCGACAATTGGCGCTGCGTCTCGACAATGTCCGCGACTTCACCCGCAGCGATCGCGCGCTCCGTTTGCATCACGCCGTCAGACCATTCGATCTCCACGAAGTCTGCGCTGCTTGCGATTCCAAGGCCGAAAGAAACTGGTGCGAGCGATTGCCCCGCTGAACTTGAAGTGCGCAGTGTCGTACCGCCGGTCCATGATTCGTTGACGCGCGCCGCGAATGTCGCGCCGAGGCCGCTCGCGTTCGAACGCATGGACTGACTCGGATCATCGCGACCACTCAATCGCAGCGCGGCGAACTGCAGTCGACCTTTGCCCGGCTTCGCAAGCATCGGTGCTTCGCCCGCGCGCAGATACAGCAGCGAGTCTCCATGCGTAGCGGAAAGCGGAAGAAGAAAACTCGAGAGCGTCCCGTCTGGCGTCATGACCTCCGCGAGCAATTGCAACGCAGGATCGCGCAGTGTTGTCTTCGCAGCGTGCTGCTCGACGATCTCGCTGCGACCATCGCCATCAACATCGCGAACAGTGAGCACTCGAAAGCCCGCATCGCGACCTTGTGCGCCGACGAACTCGCGCGCCTTCGTAGCAACGTCGAACCGCGCGATGCCTTCGGCGCCGAGCGTCACCAGCGACCGCGCCGCATTCGAAAAATCTTCGATACCCACCACAGCTTCCGCAGGCATGGACGCAAATGCATCGAATTCGGTTGCTTTCGTCCACTTCCACACGCGGTCATTCAGCCAAACTTCATGCGGCGCGTTCTCTTTCAACACGATGATGTCAGCATCGCGATCACGATCGATGTCGATGACGAGCACCTGCCGCGAGGGACGCGTGTCGAACGCCAATCCCTCGTTCGCGCCGAGCGCGCGAAACGATCCATCTGCGTTGTTACTCAAAAGTTCATTGAGGCCAGCGCTGTGTACGAGGAAAAGATCGAGATCGCCATCGTGATCGAGATCGGCAAGCGCGCCATCGACCGTCGGTGCGCCGCTGCCACGCACCTGCATTTCAGCCGCTGCATCGCGGTAGGTGCCGTCGTCTTCCGCCATCAAGCAGATGTTCGCGCTATCGCGGCAGAAGTAGAGATCCGTGCGCGAGTCGTTGTCGATGTCCCCTACAAGCAGCGCGTTCACCGAAGTCACCGCCGCTGCGGGATGCGCGCGATCAAGCGTGAATGTGCCGCGATTGTTCGCAAGCAACACCGCGTTCGGCGGAAGATCCGTTCCCTCATTCGCAAACGCGCGCAGAAGAATGAGATCTTGCAATCCATCGAGATTCAAATCCACCGTCACTGCGTGCGCTCTCGGATCGCGACTCCAACGCAGTTCCGTCGCGCTTTCATCCTCGATGACGAGAGGTTCCGCTGCTGCGAAGAGCGCATCGACATCTTTTTGCGCTGACGACGCGCCTCGCACCTCAGCTGGAAGCGCGACAACTCCCAACGGACCCAGTCGCGTGTACTTGAACTCCGCACTCAGCGCGCGCGGATTGTCGAGCAATGCTTCGAACGTTGCGAGCGCGAACTCTGCGACTGCTTCATCGCGCGTTCGACGCGCACAGCGCTGCACGCCTAGCCACGCGCTCTTGAGATTCGGCGCAAGCTCGGCGGACTTCTGAAACCACGGCAACGCCTTCGCTGGATCGCTCAGCGTGTCGTAGGACTGCCCGAGGAAGTACGCGGCATACGCATCGGTTGGCGAGCGCTTCACGCATGTTTCAAAGAGCGGCGCGCTTTCTGCACTACGACCGAGATAGAGCAAGCACAACCCTGCGCAATATGTCGCACGCAAATCGCTTGGCTCTTCACGCATCAGTTGTTGAAACTCGAGAAGTGCCGCGTCCTGCGCGCCCTCACTCGACTGATTCATACGCGCCAGCGCCGCATCGAAGCGCAGCAATCGATCCGCTGGATACTCCTTTGAAAGCGCGCGAAACTCCGCTTCTGCTGCGACGAAATCGAACTGCCCCACGGCTCCTGCTGCGGCATTCATTCGCGCACTCGCGGCCGACGAAAGTTGCGCTGGCTCACCGCCGCATCCACTCAGCACGCTGCACATCAACAGCGCAACCGCACGCGCACGCGCAACCATCATTGCCCGCGCTCCAATCGCAACTTCGCTTGCGCAATCCGCGCGTCATTCATCTCGATCGCAATGCGCGCATTTCCTGCTGCGGAGAACATCGGCGTCGCCGCATATGGGTACGCCTCGGAGCGATAGTGACTTCGCATGTCGTGCCCTCGGCGTCGCGCGCGCGCGTCGCGCAGCGCAGCGAGATCGATGGGCGCAACGACAACTTTCTCCCCCGCGCCAGGATCCGCTTGCGCGAGAATGCGACCATCGAAGTCCACAACCATCGAACCACCTGGCCAACTAAACGGCGGATAGCCCTCGAAACTCGCGCCTTGATTACATGCGAGCACATACGCTGTGTTTTCAATCGCACGCGCTCGATTGATCGTCGTCCACCAATCCATCGGCGCAGTTGCGCCCCACGGATCCATGTACGCACTCACGCGAATGAGTACTTCAGCACCATTGAACGCGAGTTGTCGAATCGCTTCCGGAAAAAGCCAGTCGTAGCAGATCGCGCAACCGATCTTGCCGATCTCCGTGTCCGCGACGGGAAACAATTCCTCCGCGTAACCAGGAATATCGTGCGGACTTGCGTGCACTTCCCACGGAATCCACGGATTCACTTTGCGGTACTTGGCCAAGATTCCATCCGGTCCAATCAGGCATGTGGTGTTGAACACGACACCGGGATACTTCTTGTCGATCTCGATGAACGTCCCTGTTTGCACATAGCAACCGGTGCGTTTAGAGAATCGCACATACGCATCGGTGTGATCGTTGGGAATCTCCACCGCAAGATGATCGATCAACTCTTCAATCGTGAAGTAGCACGGTGCAGCGTGCGCGAATTCTGGAAAGGCGATGAGTCGCACATCAAAGAACGGTGCGTAGCCCGCAACAGTTTGATCTGCCATCGCAACCATGCGCGCGGTGCGCTCCGCGATTTCATCGCGTGTCTTCGGATTCGCAAAGGCGGTCTGAATCGCGGCTGCGGCGTAACGCTCGAGAGGCATAGATTGAAAGCGTAGCGCCTGTGATGATCCACGGCAGCAGCACGCGGTATCCTTCGCACTATGCGCACGGAGGCGGCTGATGTCAATCTCATCCTCGGTGGCACCGAAGTCATCTTGATGGCGGAGCGCACAATGTGCTTTCCGCATTCCAAGACACTCGTCCTAGCAGGGATTCATCCGAGCGGCGTCGATCAAGACCACCCGATGGACGAGGAAGCAATCCATCGACTCGAACGCGCTGCATTCCGTGCATCTGCACTTCGCATTGTGATCGCGGGCGAACTTCCACTTCCAAACTCTCCCGCGCTCGAAGGCGCGCATGACGCATTCGGCGTATTTCGCGCGCAACTTCCGCTTCCGCTCACGCTTGTCGAAGCACGGCAGACGCGTCGAACCCGCAATCTTCCTCCTGAGTGGTTCGTGACAACAGCGCGCGAACCCTTCGCACTCGAAGCTTCGTCTACGGGCGGCAAACGATTCAAGTTTGAATCGACGCCCACCGAAGCTCCATCCGAGCGTGCGTGCTGGACGATCGCCACACATGTGCATCCTGTATTGAGCGTCGCGGTGGGAAGTAGGCGCGTGACCTTGCCAGTCTTCGCCGTCGACGACGCGCTGCAACGCATCACGCTCCCCGCGTTCTCGCGAAACTGTCGCGGCGTCCGCATGGAACGAGGCGAGGGCGTGCGCTTGTTCAGCGTCACTGATGGCAAGGTGTTTGCGTCAGTCTGAAGTGTTGGCAGTGATAGAAGGCACGCAATGTTGCAGTGAATGCGGCGGCGCGTTTGAAATGCACCAAGCTTCAGGAGGTTGACTTCACGCGAATCGGTTCCGTTTGCAGCGTGACCATCTTTGCGTAGTGACCGCTGGTCTGCATGAGTTCTTCATGCGTACCGTGCTCGACGACGCGCCCGTCCTCAAGCACAAGAATGAGATCCGCTTCTTGAATCGTGGAGAGTCGGTGCGCGATGACGAAGCTTGTGCGTCCTGGAAAAATTTCCTTCAACGCTGCTTGAATGAAGCGTTCGCTCTCGGTGTCGAGGCTGCTCGTCGCTTCATCGAGAATGAGAATGCGCGGATTCGCCAGCACTGCGCGTGCGAGCGCCAATCGCTGCCGCTCCCCGCCACTCAACCGTACGCCGCGCTCGCCGATTCGCGTGTCGTAGCCCATCTCACATCGTTCGATGAAGATGTCCGCACGCGCCACACGCGCTGCTTCTTTGATGTCCGCAAGTGTCGCACTCGGTCGCGCATACGCAATATTCTCCGCGAGCGTTCCATCGAACAAGAACACATCTTGCTCAACAATGCCGAGCAAACTTCGATACTCCTCAAGGCAGAGATCGCGGATGTTCGCACCGTCGAGCGAAATGCTGCCTTCGACTGGATCGTAAAACCGCGCGACGAGATTCGTAAGCGTCGTCTTGCCTGCGCCGGAACGCCCCACCAGCGCGATGACGGATCCCCGCTTCGCATCAAAGGACACGCGCTCAAGCACGCGGCGATCGCTGTTTGGATAGTTGAAACTCACGTTGTCGAATCGAATATCGCCGCGCACCATTGACGCACGCACAGGCATCGTGCCGCGCGCGCCGTCGAACTCTTCTGGCTCGTCGAGCAAATCCAGCGTGCGATCAAGTCCCGCAAGTTGCGTCTGAAGATTCGTCGCCGTGTTCGCAAGCACTTCAAGCGGACCGAGCAAGATCGTCACATAGGTGAGGAACATCACGAGGTCGCCAGCAGTGAGGACGCCCGCAACCACTTGCGTACCGCCGTACCAGAGCAGCGCGACAGTCGCGAGTGGCACAAAGAGCTCCCACGAAATCTCGACGGCGCGCGACCACCACCACACAAACATCTCGGTGCGCGCTTGCACGCCGATGTTGCGCACGAAGCGATTGCCCTCTGCCCCTTCGCGCGCAAAGCCTCGCACGATGCGAATACCACTGAAACTTTCCGCCGCGTGCCCGTCGGTTTCGTCGCGCACCTTTTTGAGATCACGATAAATCGGACGAATGCGACCGATCCATGTGCGATGGCTGTACCACACCATCGGAAGCAAGAGCAACGCGCCGACAAGGAGTCGCCAGTCGGTGAACGCAAGAATTGTGATGCAGCCGATGAGTTGAATCGCTGCGCGACATGGGTTGTAGAGCAGACCGAACACCAACTCGCCCGCCGCGCCCGCGTCTTCACGCAAGAGACTCGCAACACCGCCCGCGCGAAGTTGCTGCACGCGAGGCAGTGGCAATCGAATTGCCTTCTGAAAGGCTGCTTTTCGCACGCGCGCTTGAATGCGCTTGCCTAACTGCGTTGCCCGATGACGACCCACAAGTCCAACCGCGACTTTCACAGCGATGACGGTCAGCGTGATCGCGGCAAGGACTGCGAGCAGTCCGCTTGGCGAGAGCGTGCCCGTCACAAACCACGCTCCCACCGCCGTCAACCAACTCGGCGCTGGTTCAGTGCCGAATACACAATCGACCGCAATCTTCACCGACGCAGGTGGCGCGAGACCAAGCAGTGTCGCGGTCGCAAGCGTGCCAAGTGCGAGAAACATCGTGCGACGCTCCGCACGCAGCATGCGCAAGTACGCGCGAAGCAGTGCACCAAACGCTCTCGCGCGCGCGGTCTTCGCTTTTACGCCCACCGTGTCGCTCGGCCGTGCGCCGATCGGTCGGCTCGCGAGTTCTTCGCGATACTCGCCAAACCGTTGTCGACTTGATTTCCCAGCGCGTCGGATACTCACGGCGTGGACTCCCGCGCAGACTCTGCAGACACACCGAGTCCCACAAACTTTCGCTTGCGAATCTCTTCGTTACCGAGTTGACCGCATGCAGCCATCTGCGAACGTCCCTTGGTTCCGCGACGTTTCGTGAATTGTCCATTCGCGATTGCTCGCGCAATAAACGCCAACACCGACTCCTCACTCGGCGCGCCCCACGGCGAATTTCTCCGCGGGTTGTAGGGAATCACATTGAGTGAGCAACGAATGCCTTTGAGAAACTCGCACACTTCGTCGCAATGCTCTTGCGCATCATTCACGCCAGGAATCAAGACGTATTCGATACACATCGCGCCCTTGCCGAATTTCGGAAACGCGACGATCGCATCCCGCAGAGTCTCCATGTTCCACGCGCGATTCACTGGCATGATCGAACTACGAATCGCATCGTTGGGCGCGTTCAGGCTCACCGCGAGATTGAGTTTGTGGAAGCCGTGCTGATTGACAAGTTCGCCGATACGCGCGATGCCGTGTGGGTTCCCCACAGTCGAGATCGTGATGTTCGTCGCGGGAACGCATCCGCCATCGTGACCGACGAGAATCTGAATCGAGTCGAGCACAACATCGAGGTTGTCGGTGGGTTCGCCCATCCCCATGAACACGATGTTCTTTGGTCGCACGCCGACGATGTACGTCGACACCCACCACTGCATCACGATTTGCTCCGCCGTGAGGCTCTTCATCAAGCCCATCTGTCCGGTTTCGCAGAACGTGCAACCCATCGCGCAGCCCACTTGACTCGACACGCACAGCGTCGTCGTTACGCGGTCGGCGCGAATCATGGGAATGATCACGGATTCCGTTTCGAGTCCATCGCTGTGCTGCAACACAAACTTAATCGTCTCGATCGGACCATGGCCCTCGCGATCTTCGAGCGTTTCGCGTGACTCCCGTACCACTGGATGCACATCAAACGGCGCAAATGCGGGCATTGTCCCCTTGCGAAACAACGCGCGATACGCAAGCAATGCGTGGTACGGCGTGGGTCGAATCTCGCGCGGCAACAACGCTGCCGCCGCAACGAACCCGTCACGGGTACAACCGAGCGGGTGCGGAAAAACAACAGATTCGCTCGTTGGGTCGTGCACTACAGTTCAAGTGTACCCCTACACTTGCGTCCGAATTTGCAGACGCCGCATTCGCGACGCCTAGATTGAGATCACGCCCATGCACATGAAGCACTCTGATCATCCGCACGGTCCGCCCATTGTGAGCGTGACCTTTGAACTTGAAGACGCAGAGGCGCTCACAGGCACTGCGCAAAAGCAATGGACCTGCATGGGTGGCGAAGGCGAATCACTGCTCGAACTCGCACTCGAACACGGCATCAACATCGAACACGCTTGCGGCGGTGTCTGCGCATGTTCAACATGCCACATCTATGTCGAAAGCGGCATGGATCAAATCAAAGGCTCAACCGAAGACGAAGACGACCGCGTCGAAGAAGCCCCCGGCATCCAACGCAATTCACGACTCGCCTGCCAGTGCGAAATCAAAGGCACGCAGCCGATCGTCGTGCGCGTCCCGTCATGGAACCGCAACGCCGTGAAAGAAGTCCCGCACTAGCGCCTCCTGCAGGAGGAAGGGCGCGATCGTTCACACTTTCGGTTTCCACATTGCGTAGGCGATGCTGGTGCCGACGAGCACGAGGCCTGCTGCAAAGAGCAGAGCGACGCGCACGATGGTCGCGGTTTGGGAGAGGTCGACGACGATCAAGCGAAACGCGAGCAGCGCGAGCAGACTGAGACCAACCCAGCGCGCAGGTGCGATCGCGCACTTGAAGCCCCAGTAAAGGAAGCAGATTGCGGAGAGGCCGAGGATCGCGATGAGCACTGGGGCAGGTGGTCGTCCATCGCAGAGTGCGCTGATTGAAACTGTAGATGAGGCGACGAACATCGCGAGCAGCAGTGTGAGCAGCGCGCGCTTTGTCGATGGCGTTGATGTGTTGGCTTCACCGAGCGCGCGCACCATTGTTCGAGCGAACAGCACTGCTGCGAGCGGCACGAATGCTGCCGCGATCCACCACAGCGTGAAACCGCCGGCGTGCGCGATGGGTGCGAAGAGCACTGTGGCTGCAACGATGAGGATGAGAAAGATCGACGGAGTCACAGGAACGAACGCGACGCAACCGAGTCCATAGGAACGCACGATGCGCGCCACCGCAGCAATCACCATGCTGCAAGCTGACATAGTGAGGACCAACGCAATGATCGTGAAGGACGCGTCGTGATTTGCGTTCTCCACTGTTGCGCACACGATGTAGCTGCAGATCGCGGTCGCAGTCAGCGCGACTATGCCGTCGATCCAAAGACGGCGCTCTGGCGCATACAAGTCGCGAAGGACGAGCAGCCCCGCGCAAGAAATCCCTGCGGTCAACGCGGTCCATGCGTGATGCACGCTGCCATCGGGATACACCGACCATGCGTAGATCGCGCCTCCCCACCACGCGAAGTGACCGAGTGCAGCGAACAGGATCGCGAGGCACATGCGTGGCGTCGCAGTCAATCGCGGCGTGACTTGCGGTAGTAAGACGAGGATGAAGACAAGTGCAGCGCACAGCGCGCTTCCCATCCATGGTCCACACATCGTGACCATGAGCAAAACAACGAGAAGACTTGCAGTCGCGCCCATCGCGCTCGCGAGCAATCTTGGCCACGTGCCAAAGAAGAGCGGAAGGAACAAGAGCACTGCTGCAACAGCCGCGCCAATCTGCGGCGTGAAGAATCGCAATGCGAGAAGATCACGCAGTGCACCAGTGATGGAAGATGTCTCGCTCGGCCACATGCTCCTCGCGCTTGCACCACCAAAGAGCCCCATCAGGAATTCAACAAACGTGGCGATGGCCGCGACGAGTGTCGTGATCACGCATGCAGGAATGAGCGCGTAGACGCGGAGCCTTGATGTCGAGAATGCGAGAAGCGTCGCTCCGCCTGCTGCGGCGATGGCAATCGCTGCGCCGTCAAAGAAGACACCGAGTGCAGTGAGCAACGCAATCGGCGCAGCGCCAAATGCCGCGATGCCGAGCATTCTGCACGCAGCGGCGCCAGAGTCCACGATGTCTTCGCCTGGCGCGTTTTCATCGTCGCTGCCTGCACCAATCGCGCGCAACTGCACCGCTGCGACCGCGAGTCCAGCGCCGATGAGGAGCGGCAGATACGCGAGCGGATCGGAAAGATCTGATCCTCCGCCGGTTGCGCCGATCGATCCAATCAATGCCGCAGCGCTCACTGCGGCAAGTGTGATTGCGTTGTCCATTGCACTCCGTCCACGAATCGCTTCGAACATACAACTGCCTGCGAAGATCCCCCACCACAGCACGATAAAGATCGCGCGTTCGATGGGTGAGGCGTGGGATTCGATCGACCACGCCAAAAGAATCGGCGTTCCTCCGAGAAGTGCCGCATCACGAATGCGCGCAAATCGCAGCGGGCCAAGTGCGGTCATCATGACGGCGAGCAGCAGCACTGTCGTCAACTCGATGCCGCTGAGTACTGCGCCTTCGTCGAAGCCATTCACGACGCCAAGCGCAAGTCCACCGATGAGGGCGAGCACACCGACCATCGCGGACGTGCTCCGCACCGCAATCGCTGCACCCACCAGCGCGGTGCCAGTCACCATGAGCACTGCGCTCATGGGTCCAAAAAGTTGCAGGACGAACACGCCGCCGAAGACTGCGCCGAAGAGTGAAACAACGCCCGCGCTATAGAGTGCGATGGATGCATCAAGGCTGCGTCGCACACGAACCCGTTCAGCAACAACGAGGAAGAGTGCGGCGAGCGCGAGACTCAATCCGAACTTCACTTCAGGCGCAAGTCGCCCGAAAAGACCTGTATCAATGGCGAATTTGATGAAGTACCCAATCGCGCCGAGGACCGCGAGTGCGCCCGCAACTGCTGCGATCTTTACGCCGATGAATCGCTCGACGACATCGGTCGCAATCTCTGGAGTTTGCGGCAGCTCCACGGTGGGCGTGCGCCGTTCGATGGGTGGCGGCGGCGCGACGAGTGGCGTGACCGGAGGCAGAGGTATGCCGTTCGCTCGAAGCAGTGCTTCAAGCTCTCGCACACGATGGCGTAACGCGATGGGATCAGTGTGTTGAAACGTCGACTGCGGCGAAAGTGATGGATCGTCGTTCATGTTGTCGCCCAATCTGTGTGTGTGTGTCTCTGCTTACAACCTCGTGCGGATCGCCCAAAGATCTGGAAACAATGGGTTGAACAGGGTGGAACGCAAGTACGCGGCGCCAGGACTTCCGCCGGTGCCCTGCTTGAATCCGATCGTGCGCTCGACCATCTTCACATGGCGATAGCGCCACTCTTGAATGCCTTCGTCAAGGTCGACGAGCAACTCGCATACTTGTCGCTCGACAGGATTTCCGTGATAGAGCGTCAAGAGCAGATCCTGCATCGCTGGCCATTCTTGTGGCGGCTGCGTAACATCGCGATCGAGCAACTCTTGCGGCACTGCGTGTCCGAGCTTGGCGAGGAAACGCGCGAACGCGTCATAGAGCGTGGGCTCCGCAAACTGCGCCAAGATGACAGCGTGCTCAGGCGTGCCTTCAGGGTTGTGCTGCAACACGCGTGGGTTCTTGTTGCCGAGGACAAACTCGAACTCTCGGAACTGCGCGCTCTGGAAACCACTGGAATTCGCGAGAAAACTGCGGAAACTCAGAAAGGACACCGGCGTCATCGTTTCAAGCACATCAATCTGCTGGACCATCGTCTTGAGAATCGTCAGCATGCGCTTAAGTGTGGAAGACGCTTGCACAGCATCGCCCGCGCGCAGCGATCGCGCGACGAGACGCGCTTCATGGAGTTGCTGCTTGAACCAGAGTTCATACACCTGATGGATGATGATGAAGAGCGTTTCGTCGTGCTCAGGAATCCCGTTGGCATCTTTCGATGCAGGGACTTGCAGCGCGAGCAGTTCAGGAATCTTGAGATACGAGGCGTACGTGATGTTCATAAAGAGAATGCCTATCGAGCTGCTGCACCAGACGCGCGTTGGACGGTGAGTCGTCCATTGCGAAGATCCCACACGACGCTTTCGGCGCGAATCGGTGTGGGAGATTCCTTCGTGAGAATTGTGACCATGCGGCCTTCGCGTGCACGAAGTCGCGCCACGCCTGTGTCGATGGAGTAATCAAACTCCTCGCACTCCACGTCGTACTGCGGCGTGCGCACGAAGACTTGGCCCGTGGCTTTGATCGAGAGGAGCTGCGCGGGTCCACCGAGATCCACGCCCTGCTCTGGCGTCTCGTCGCCGGTCGCCGCTGCCTTTTGCGCAACTTGCGGTCGATCCATCACCGCTTCGAGTACCGCTGCGCGCAGCGAGAGCGTGTCATCTGCGCGGGTCCCTGCGTGCAACACTTCCACGCCATCATCCATCGTCACGATGAACCGATCGTCGAACTGATGCCGCAATTCCATGCGCTTCGCCCAGCGAAAGCGAGTCGTGCCATCTGCGCCGAGTGCGACACCTGAAGCGGGAAGTTCGATCGGTTTCGCAGAAAGCGCGTCCACGCGTGAAGGGATATTGACGAGCAAGGTGCCGTCGCCGACGACAAGTCCTTCGCGCGTTCGAAGGTCGTATTCGATGTGCTCGCCCGTCACGCGGAACACACGCGGATCACCGGAGCGCGCAGCATCGAGCCATGTTCGACTCTCCAATCGCGCCGTCCCCTTCGCAACAACATGCTGCACATCGCGATTGCCGCTGGCGCCCGTTGCGCCCTTCGCACCCTTCACTTGTGGACCTTCCTCTTGACCGACCAATTCAAGCTGCAGCACATTCGCGTCCACTGCGTCAGATCGCTCCGCACTCGGCTTCGAGCGAACATTCACACCACCCCGAAGTTCAAGCGTCGATTTCGATGCATCACTCTCGCCATACAAGAGCGACTCCGACCAACGCGCTTCCATTGCAGGCTTGCCATCCGCTGTTGGTCGTGGCGCACGGCCATCGCGCATCACGATAGGTTCCTTGAACGCACGGAAGCGACCTGGGCCTTCGCTGCGTGCGGTGCGCGTTGTGTCATCAAACGTCACGACTTTCAATCCATCCGCGATCACCGTGCCGCGCACGAATGCGACATCATCACCCGCGAGTCGAAGCGTGCGCTGTGCGGCGTTGCCTTCAAGCACATCAGCGTACACACGCGCGCCTTCTTTGAGCAGCACTTCGACGCCGCGATTAGCGACGAATGCAGTCACTTCCACTTCGCCAAGATCCGCGCCGAGTGCGTTCGCGTCCGCAGGCTTCGAGGCAATTGCATCGGCGGGCGCTGCCTTTTCCGCGAACGACACATCGAGTGACTCTGCCCAAATTGTTTGCCGCGCGTCAGAGGCTTCAATCGCGCCGAGCGCAACGAGTCGCGTAGGAATCGCGTCGCCAGTTTTCGATTGCGCGAGGAACAATTCAACGCGTTGACTCGTGAGCCCACCGCCACCAAGTCGTTTCACAACCGCGCCACCATCCGCGATGATCGATTCAATCTGCTCTTCGTGCTCAGCATCAAAGCGCACATCGAGCGCACCAGCATCGAGCGTGAACTCGCGACCTGTCACGACGACACTGCCAACAAATTTCGCGCCCGAGAGTCGTGGCGAATCTGCGCTGCCTGCGAAAGAGAGATCCACTCCATCCTTCCACTGAATTTCTAACTGCTGCGATGCATGCTCAAACAGCACAGGTGCTCGGACTGGCGGAGCGATGCTTGTCGCTTGCACGATGACGGCTGCGGATGGATCCGCCGAGGCAACCATGCAGAGAAGATTTGGAACTTGCCCGAGCCAAGAGAATGCTGTGTGCATGTCGGATTCACTCGTCCCAAACTCTATGGAAACGCTTGAGCTCCTCGCCGCAGGCTGCGCAGTTGCCGCCGGCCGCGCAAATCGCAATCGTCCCGCGCCTTCGAGGCGACCGGTCTTCGTTTTCTGATTCATCCAGAATTGCTCGCCATCGAGCGACATGCGCGCGCTTCGTACGCGCAATGGTTGTTCCGCATCCCCGATCGCATCGAGGCGCTCGGACGCGAGTTCGTAGCGAAGTTTTCGACAAACGATTTCGGTGCTCGTGCCTGCGTCGAAACACTCCACTCGGCGACCAATCACTTCGAAACGAATGTCTTCGTGACTTGCGAGCGCCACATCCTTCGCCGGCGTCATCACAAGCCGTCCGCCGAAACTCACGGTGACGAGATCGGCAACCGAAGCATCGCTCGCTTGCGCGAATGCGATCGCGGTGATCGCCGACGCTGGGCTACTCATGAAAGGCGACGGCGCAACTGCTGCGCGCACCGCTGGCGGTTTCGAATCAAGCGAGTCGGAATCGAGGCTGAAGAATGCGTTGAGTTCATCGCCACGAATCGTGCTGCGAAGCCCTTCTTTCGTTCGCACGATTTCCACGCCACCTTCGAGCACGAGTTTGTACGCACGAATTGCTGTTTCGGAAGTGACAGCGGTTGGAGTCGGGGTTACTGCAATTGCTGGTGGAGTCGTTGTCGCTGGCGCTGGCGTCGGGTTCGGCAGAATTGCAATCGCGGGTTCGGGTTGCGTCGTCACCACTGGCGCAGCAACCCTCGCATCGCGTCGTGACGAAAGAACTTTCGCCGCGCGATCAATACGAATCGGTTCGGTTGCGCGCGCAACTTCAAGTCGCTCAAGCCCATCGCCATCACCATCAAGCACGAGCGAGAGCCCTTCACCCGCGAATGTGCCCATGTCCGTTGTCACCCGCACGGCACGATCACAGCGCACTTCACCGAGCACGCTGTCAAACTGCGCTTCGGTTGCCTCGATCGTCACTGCAGGCATATCGCGCGTCGGGTCGACGCTCGCGCCTTCCACTGGGCGAAACAATCGCACGACAACATCATCTTTGAACGTGCCACTATTGAGCGCGCGTTGCGGCACTGACGCAACACCACTGCGCGATTCCATCGTGATGACGCGGCCATCGCGCAAGAACATCATCACGCGCGGTTCGGTCAACGCAAGCTGCGACGCAGGTAGTGGCTCTAAACGCTGCGCGCTGTATTGCTGCGCGAGTCGTCCATCTTCATCCGCGACTTGAATCCATGCGCCGTCGGAAAGTTGTAGCGACGCCTGCTCGCCAATATTCGCGCTCGATCGCTGCAATTCAGTATCAGTCGGCGCAGACGGACGCAAGATGTCCACCGCGCCATCGAGTCGATTGCCTCTCTCTCGCACAGGATCGAGTTCGCCCGCATTCACAGCGATCAACACGACAACGAGTGCGACCGCTCCAGCAGGAACGCCGAACGCGAGGCTCGGCGAGCGCCGCGCGAAGTCTCGCCAGCGAGTCGCCATCGTGGCTCGTTGTTCCGCAAGCGCGCGCTGCTCGCGACTGGTACTCATGATCGAGCCCCTGCACGCGCTGCGTCATGCTTCGGATCGAACACGCGCACCGCGTCATCCCAACGATTTTGCGCACGAAGCAGATGTTCGATGACCTCGCGCACGGCGCCATTGCCGCCACATGCTTTCGTCACCATCTGCGCCGCTGCAAGCACTTCCGCGCTCGCGTCGTTGACCGCGATGGCAAATCCACACTCGCGCATCACGCAAAGATCCGGCAAATCGTCGCCGAGCATCGCTGCTTCCTTCGGCGCGATCTGCAACTTCGTGCACAGCTCCAAGAATGCCGCGCCCTTGTCCTTCGATCCACTCACAACATGCGCGATGCCAAGTTCACGCGCGCGGTGATGCACCACCATGCCGTTGCGGCCGGTGATGATCGCAACTTCAAGACCAAGCTTGAGCCACATGTGAATGCCTGCGCCGTCGCGAACATGAAATCGCTTCGTCTCGCGGCCGAGGTCATCAATCGAGATTCCACCATCCGTCAGCACACCGTCGACATCAAGGACGAGCAGCCGGATGGGGACGAGCGGCGAAGGTGAAGTCACGTCGCGAATTGTACGGATTCGTGACCTCTTGCGTCACATCCCACAACTCGTCACGCAGCGTTCACGCGGCCTTCGTCGTGCATGGATTGCAACCCGAGTGCAGCTACTTCGAAGTCCTGTGCAACCGTTCGCATCTGTGCAGGTCGTGATTCAGGCGCCGCGTGCAAACATCGCGCAAGAATCGGCGTCAAGCTCGCGGGCAAACCTGCGCACGTGAGCGACGAGATGTCGTCACGCACATCCGCAGCGCGTTCAAGCGAACCGAGGAAGAGTGCTTTCGCCGTTGCCGCGAGGTTGTAGATATCCGTCTGGCGCAGGATCGGTCCGCGCTGCACTTGCTCGGGTGCCATGAACGCGGGCGTGCCCTGAATGCGCTCTTTGCGCGTACCAAGAAGGCACGCTTGACCGAGATCGATGATGCGAAGTCGTCGGCCATCGGCGAGATCTTCGACGAGCAAGTTCCCTGGTTTGAGATCCGCGTGTGCGTAGCCCGCTTCGTGCATCGAATCCAACGCGCGCGCAGCTGTAGCAAGTGCGAGCAGAATGTCGCGGCGCGAGAGTTGCGCTTGATCGAGCGGCACACCGTCGACGAATTCCAAAACCTCAGTGATCGCGACGGTGCGGAAAAACTCGCGCTCGCGTTCGAGTCGAATACTTCGACGAAATGCAGGGTGCGCGAACTTCGAGGCGACCTCGTGCTCATTCTCGACCTGCGAGATCTGGCGCGCATCCTGATTCGCAGGACGGCGCACATGCTTGAGCGCGAACAACTCGCCTGTCTTGAGCTGTTGCCCGAGCCAGACTTCGCTTGCTGCGCCAGCACCGAGCTTCGTCATGAGGCGGCATCCAGCCAGCGTCACGCCTCGTTTGAGATTCGATCCACGATCTTGTTCTTGCATAACCTCTGGACTCCACACTGCGGTCCTAGTGATCAACGCCGCTGCGCGACGACAATCAGCCTCATCTGAAACTCCGGACATGAAGTTTCAACAAGACAACCTTCGATTTGAAAACGAGAACGAAGGGAGTGTCATGCCGCATTGCTGTGGTCAAGTGAACTCCGCGTTCAGTCTGTGTGGGTTATGACAATTGCGGAAGGCTTACAAGGGACGCTGCACGCGTTCGGTCGACGCTCAAGCCTCTAACGAAGAGGAATCCAACAGGCTCGCGGCGACGTCGTAGAGCATGTGCGAACCCGCAGCGATGCCGAATCCGCGCCAGAGAAACAACAGCGCCCAGAACAGTCCTGCACCGAGGAGAAACACGAATCGCGCCATGCGTGCGTTGCCCACCTCTGCCGGATCGACGGGATGGTAGATCGCGAAGAGGCATGCGCTCGCCGTCACAGCGACAATCGTCGCGGCGCGGTCTGGCACTGCAAGCGCGTCCTTCAACAGCGCGTGGAGGGCGAGAATCAACATCATGCGGAAGACGAGTTCTTCGTAGAGCCCAGCGCCAATCGACACTGCAATCTGCGCTGGAAGCGTCAATGCATCCCAACCTTCGACACTTGCTGCAGCCGATTCACTCGCGCTGTACACGCCGATCACACTCGACAACACCAACACAGGCACCGCGAGTGCTGCGGATTCCAACCACATGCGCGCGATGATGGAGAGATCCACTTTCCAATCCGCACGCAAGAGTGTGTGCCACAACAACAAGCACACGATGAGCAACATCGCAGGGAGCGACAGCGCGAGATCGCCAGATCCGAACGCAGAGAGAAATCTCAGCAACCCCAGATGCGCAGCATTCGTGATCACTCCATCATCCACACGAAGTGCACGCGTGAGTTCGTACTCATAGAACGCGATGAACGGCAGCAAAAAAAGCAACATCTCGAGCGGCCGCTTGGACCGTGCGAGATAACCATCATCGTTGGATGTTTCTGAGGATGCGAGGGAACGTGCCTTCACCAAGCACGCAGCGTAACGGCAAGAAAGCACGGCCAACCCTTCATCGTTGTCCAGCAACGACGCGGGTGCGCGATCGAGAATTACTTCTTGACGGTCTTGAGTGCCTTGAGCTTCGCGTTGAGGCGGCTCTTGCGGCGCGCGGCGAGGTTCTTGTGCACGGTGCCCTTTTCGGCGACCTTGTCGAGTGTGCGCACGGCTACCTTGAAGGCAACTTCCGCTGCAGCAACATCATGGCCTTGGATAGCCTTCATGAATTCGCCAACGGCGTCCTTCACCTTTGACTTGCGCCAACGGTTACGGGCATTGCGCTCTTGACCTTGACGTACACGCTTCTTTGCTGATTCGGTATTGGGCACTGTGCTTGTCCTTGGAACCTAACTCGGGGGGATCGCGGAGTATGCCACTTTCCCGATCCTGATGCAAGCCGCTCGTGGGCTCGATCCCCGTGAATAGTTTTCGGGAATTGGGAATTTTACCGTCTTCTCGTTCGGAAATGCTGCTTTAGAGTGAATCCATCGCCATCGACCTGATGACGATCGGCGAAATTTCCATGGTATGAGAGCGCAGATCACCCCAAAAACTACGACACCTTGGATCACTGAGACCATTTTCTCCCTTGGGCTTTGGTGCGCCTGCGTGAACTTCTGCAATAACTCGAACTTGCCGCTCGGATTGAGCGCCCTATCTCTTACGCTCGACGATTCATGGCGCTCGGAAGCATTCTCGTCGCACGCGGAATCCTCTCTCCCGAGCAACTCACGCTCGCGGAAGCGGAGCGTCGTGCGACTGGCGAACGCATTGAGCACACCATCGCTCGACTAGGACTTGCGCCCTCGCATCGCGTGCTCGAAGTGCTTGCAGATGAACTCTCGTTGCCGTTCGTGCGACTCAACGATTGGAATCCCGATCCCGAGACGATTCAAGCTCTTCCTTCGCGACTAGTTTTCAAACTTCGTGCTGTGCCTTATCGCGTCGGCAACGGTCGACTCGAACTTGCGACGAGTGATCCACTTCGTCTCGACAGTTTCGACGAAGTGCGCACCGCCACCGGATTGCAGGTCGATCTCGTGCTCGCCGATGAGCGTGATATCGCGGACTTCATCCGCACGCATTACGGCGTTGCGGGCGATGTGCTTGAAGCACTCGGTGCGCATGCGACTGCGGATGGACACAGTGCGTCATCGGCGAGTGATGCTGAGAGTGATCGCAACAACGGCGATGCAAGTGAAGCGAGTGTCGTGCGGCTCGTGAACGATCTTCTCGCGGAGGCTGTGCGCGAACGAGCAACGGACATTCACATCGAACCCTATGAGAAGGCGCTCGATGTTCGCTATCGCATCGATGGTGTGCTTGTGGATGCTGGCGTGCCTGCGACGATTCATCAATTCCGCAACGCGATCACGAGCCGCCTGAAAATCATGGCGAATATGAACATCGCCGAGCGTCGGCGTGCGCAAGACGGCCGCATTTCGCTGCGCATCAAGGGGCAAGAATATGATTTGCGTGTGAGCGTCATTCCGATGCTGCACGGCGAGGGCGTGGTGCTTCGCGTGCTCTCGAAAAAGGCTGTGCTTGTGGGTCTCGATGAACTAGGCATGCCGCCCGAGTTACTCTCGCGCTGGGACACATTGGTGCAGCGTCCGCACGGGATCCTGCTCGTCACGGGACCGACGGGAAGTGGAAAATCGACCACGCTGTACGCATCACTGCGCCGCATCGTGAAGGGCGACACGAAGGCGATCACGGTTGAAGATCCGGTGGAATACAACGTCCCTGGCGTGAATCAGATTCAAGTGAACCACAGCGTTGGTTTGGATTTCGCCGCTGGGCTTCGCGCAATTCTTCGCCACGATCCTGACATCATCATGATCGGTGAAATTCGCGATCGAGAGACCGCCGAAGCTGCGGTGCAAGCGTCGCTCACGGGCCACCTCGTGTTCTCCACCTTGCACACCAACGATGCCGCGGGCGCTGCGACGCGATTACTCGACATGGGGATCGAACCGTTCCTCATCACGAGTACGCTCGAAGGCATCATCGCGCAGCGGTTGCTGCGTCGGACCTGTCGTGCGTGCATGATCGTCCGCGAGCCGCTGCACGGCGAATGTCCTCCAGACTGGATTAACGGCAGCGACGGCGTCGCTCCACTTGCGTTCGTCGCGGAAGCTGTGGGATGCCGTGAATGTCGCGGGACTGGCTACTCCGGTCGCATCGGCGCGTATGAACTCATGATGATGACGGATGCCGCGCGCGACGAAATCATGCGTCGATCGAGTGCAAGTTCTCTCGCTAAAGTCGCGCAATCTGAAGGCGCGCTGCTGAGCCTGCGAGCGGCTGCCCTCGAACTCGTGCGTTCGCAGATCACCACGCCGAGCGAAGCGCTCGCGTCGATCAGACTGTGAGCGTCTCTCGATTCGAGGGTCGAACGCGCTTCATGCACCGCCGTTGACGGAATCTGCGTCTTGCGCGATACTCCCCCGCTCAGAGTTTGTTGTCTAGTTATCCGTCTCTCGTCCACTGGCTTGGACCCGGTCCAACGCCGCACAGGAGTTTCTCTGCAATGGCTTCTCGCTCCGCCCCTACTGGCATGCTCGTCGGACTCGTCGTCTTTGTGCTGATGAGTGTCGTTTTCCTCGCACTCACCATCATCTTCTTCGTTGGCAAAACGAATGAGCACGAGAAGGCAGTTGCGGCAGAGCAGGCACTCGCGACCTTCATTCGCAGCGAAGAGCGCGGCCGCGACAACGCGAAAGTTCTTGAAGAAGCAGCCACAGGCAATCAACGCAGCGTGTTTGGCGAAATGGCTGAGCGCGCGCAAGCAGTGCAGCAGTTCATGGGTTCGGATGACGCTGATCTTGCAGCGACACGCACTGCACTCAATCTCACAGAGACCGACACCGTGCGCGGCGCGCTGAGTGATCTTCGCCAGCAAGTGAAGGCACGAAGCGATGAAGCGGGCTCGCTGCGCACACGCCTCGCGGATGCGACCAAACAAGCCGAAGCACTTCGCGCATCGGGTGCAGCATCGGACAAGCAACATCAGGCAGCACTCGCAAAGGTTGACGGCACGATTGGTGATTTCCGCGCGGCTGTAGAAGACGCACAGAATCGGCTCAACGCCGCGATCACCGCATTCGAAACATTCCGCGTTGAACTCGAAGAATCACAGCGCAACACGCTTGCAGAGAAAGATCGCGAACTCAATGAGTCGCGCGAAGAAGTTTCTGTACTCAGCGAGAAAGTCGCTGCACTCCAGAGCAAGGTTGAACTTGCATCAGGACGCGCAACAAATCCAGCAGATCTCGTCGACGCCTCCGTCGCAGGCATCGATCCAACCAGCGGCAACATCTTCATCTCGATCGGCAGCCAGAGCCGCGTGACGCCGGGCATGACCTTCGAAGTGTTCGACAATGCAGCAAGCATCGTCGCAAGCGCAGAGCAAGGAAGCGGTGGCAAGGCGAGCATTCAGATTCTCAAAGTTGGCGACCGCACCTCAACCTGCCGCGTCCTGCGCTCGACGAAGGGTCAGCCTGTCATCAAGGGTGACGTCGTCGCCAACGCCGTGTTTGATCCAAACTACCGATTCAAGTTCCTCGTACACGGCGCATTTGATGTGAACAAAGATGGTCGTGCAACGCCAGCCGAATCAGACTTCCTCCGCGAGCGCATTCGCTCATGGGGCGGCGAAGTTATCGATGGCAGTGACCTCACTGGCGATCTCGATTTCATCGTGCTCGGTAGCGAGCCCGCACTTCCTGCACCGCTTCCAGCGGATGCGACTGAATCACAAACCACTGCGTATGTCGCGGCGCGTGAAGCACGTGAGAAGTACGAGACGCTCTTCAAGGAAGCGCGCGACGCACAGATCCCAGTTCTGAACTGGAATCGATTCTCTACGCTCACCGGCGGCGGCGTCGGCTAAACGCGATGGAGCGTGACTTCAAGACCACACTCAAGTTGTATGCGCAGTACGCGGCGGCCCGAACGGCCGCCGCTCTGCTTTCCGCGTTCCCTCCGGAGCAGAATCTCGTCACCGCGAAACTTGTTGCGCGTCTCTCGATTTTCCTGAGTCCGAAGCGACTCGCTCGCGCGGTGCAACATGTCGCGCTTGCATTCCCCGAACGCGATGCTGCGTTTCATCAGACGACTGCGATGCGATCGATCGAGCACATGCTCGGCTTGTTCATGGTGGACGCGCTCGTCATGCCCCGCCTGATTACGCGACGAACATGGACTCAACGCGTCACACTCGCGCCAGGCTTTGAACGCGCCTTGCCGTATCTACAGAGTGAGAAACCCTGCCTTTTCGTCACGGGCCATGTGGGCAATTGGGAGATCCTTGGCTACGTGCTTGCGCTTGTCGGCGTGAAGATGACCGCGCTCGCGCGACCGCTTGACAACCCCTACATCTCTGATTGGCTCTTCAACATTCGCGAGAAGAGCGGTCTGAAGATCCTCACGAAATGGGGCGCAACCGAAGAGTTGCAACGTGTGCTTGCCGACGGCGGCAAGGTTGGTTTCATCGCGGATCAGAATGCTGGTGATGATGGACTCTACGTGCCGTCCTTTGGGCGGCTCGCGTCGACGTACAAGTCGATTCCGCTGCTCGCGGTGCATCAATCGATCCCCGTGATCTGCGGCTATGCGCGCCGTGTTGGAGGACAGTTTCGCTACGAACTCTGCACCACGGATGTGATCCTCCCCTCTGAGTGGGAAGGACAGGAAGATCCGGTGTTTTACGTCGCAGCACGCTTCAATCGCGCGATCGAAAACATGGTGCGCGAATCACCCGAACAAAATCTGTGGGTGCATCGTCGTTGGAAGAGTCGCCCGAAGTTCGAGCGTGAAGGAAAGCCACTACCCGAGCGACTGCGCGCCAAACTCGCGGCGCTGCCGTGGATGACAGATGCACTGCTCGTGGAACTTGCGCAACCGCTGCAACCGCATTCGATTCCGGTCGCGCCTCTCGCGTAGAGTGCGCACTGCCACCATGTCAAAGTTTGACGCCAAAGATATTCTGATCGTCGACGATGATCCCGACATCCTCGCCGCGTTCGAACTTGCATTCCGACACGAAGGCGCGAACGTGCGCACTGCCGTCGATGGCGTAAGCGCACTCGTCAGCATCCGCGAACGTGCGCCAGATCTGATGGTGCTCGACATGATGCTTCCGCGAAGTTCTGGTCTCTTCGTTCTCGAGAAACTGCAGCAAGATGGCCACACCTTCAGCATCATCATGGTGACCGCCAATCAAGGAAAGCGACATCGCGATTTCGCCCTCGCACTTGGCGCGCGCGCCTATCTTTTCAAGCCTGTTTCGCTGCCTCGTCTTCTCGAACTTGCTGCAGGTATGCTTGTGCCCCCACCTCTCAAGAGTTGAGAGGGCTAGAGACTTCTCCCATGCGTTCGCTCGTCATTCTTTCACCCGAACAAACAGATCCTGGAAAGCTTGCGATCATCGCAACGCGCGCAGAGATTCTGCACGCACTCGCGGCGTTGAACACTGGCCCTGAGTCGGTGGGTGGAACGATTCTCTATGGTCCTGGCATCATGATTGAGATGCCCGAGGGCGACGAGCCTGTGACGCAGATGCTGCTGTCGATCACGGATGACGAGATTTCTTGGGGCCGCGATGGCGTACTCAATCGACTCGCGAAGCGCACGGGTTGGCGGTTGCAGGATCCCCTGAGCGGACGCGATTTTCCTATCTCGTGAGCGGACGCGATTTCCCTATCTCGTGAGCGGACGCAGGATCAATCGATCCATCATCAGGCTTGGCGCTGCATCTGCTGCTCAAGCACCGCAATGAGTTCTTCCGTCGAACGAATCGCTTCGTCAAGGCTTGAAGCCCCGCGAACACCCTTCATCGCGTCGCCACGGCGTTCCTCTTCGAGCTTGCTCTCGATCACGCGGCGCCCGGCTTCGAGCTCCACAAGCACAGCCTTGGCCTCAGTCAGCATGTTGTGTGCGTGCGTGGGATCGATGAAAGCAGCCTCTCCATGCGCTGAGCCGAGCAAGGACTTCGGCTCCGTTGCCGTAAATCCACTCGCCTGCTTGGTGCGTTCGAACGAAGCCATGGGTGCAGATGATCGCACGGACATCAAGATCGGGCAAGTTCGCGCCTGCGCTCGTGGGCGAGGGTCGAGAAAATGACGCCTCACGCGACGAGAGGTAGGTTCGCCGCACCGACAGGCGCTTCGGGCACGAGTTCTCGCACCACTCGGGCGACTTGCGCACCGTCACGCGATCGACGCTGTGGCGCGAGCGTGGTCAGCATGCGTTCGATGAAACTCGATTGCGGCGTTGGAAGACCCCAAATGCGAATGTCTGGATGGCGCGTTTCGTGAATCGTCTCCGCATCGAGCGCGAGTTCTTCGAAGAGCTTCTCGCCTGGTCGTGCACCTGTGCACACAATCGACATCTCGCCCGCGCGCGAACCGCCTCGATGCGCTGACATGCGCTCGCCGTGCAGATCTTCAAGCACTGGATCGAGTCCATGCATGCGCACGAATCGTTCTGCGAGATCAACGATCCGAAACGGTGCACCCATGTCGAGCACGAAGACTTCGCCCGATTTCGCATCGCGCGCAGTCAACGCCGCGGCTTGAATGACGAGTGATGCAGCTTCCGGAATCGACATGAAATAGCGCGTCATGCGCGGATCTGTGACCGTCAGCGGACCGCCATCGGCGATCTGCTTCTTCCATGTTTCAAGCACCGATCCAGAACTCCCGAGCACATTGCCGAAGCGCACGACGGAGCACGCGGTCGACGCGCTTCGATTGCGATGTTGCACATACAACTCCGCAAGTCGCTTCGTCATCCCCATGATCGATGTTGGATTCACCGCCTTATCCGTCGACACCATCACGAAGCGTTCCGCGTTGCACGCGAGACTCGCATCCAGCGCAGATTTCGTACCGAACAAATTGTTGTCGACAGCGAGACCTGGATGATCTTCCATCATCGGCACATGCTTGTGCGCTGCGGCGTGAATGACGAGATCAGGACATTCTTCTTGCCAGAGATCATGCGTCGCGTCTGCGTCAACAACATCATGCAAGCATGCACGGCGTGCAAGCGTTGGAGATCGTCGTGCGATCTGACGATCGATTTCGAACAGCGCGTTTTCACTGCGCTCCACAAGAATGAGTTTCGCGGGCGAGAAGTTCGCGAGTATTCGACAGAGTTCGCCGCCGATGGAACCGCCCGCGCCAGTGACAAGTACGCGACGACCTTCGACTGCACTCCGCACGAGCGCTTCATCAAGATGTCGTTGCGGTCGACCAACAAGTTCGGTGAGATCGACTTCGAATTCCGTACGCGGTCCAACACCAGCGAGTTGATCTTCAAGCGTCGGGAGGAACCGATCAGGAATCCCCATTCGACGAACACGCGTGCGAATGCTCGCGATGAGATCCTTCATCACGGAGGGAAGTGCGATCAACACGCCTTGCGGATGACGGCGCGCGCACACAAGTTCGAGATCTGGCAGTGTGCCGAGCACAGGCGATCCACTGCCCCCGCCATCCGGCCCGCAATGCACGCGCCCAAGAATCACAGGTGCCGCTGCGAGCGCGCCGAGTTGCCGCTCAAGTTGATCGCAAGCTGCAGGAGTTCCAACAAGAATCGCGGTCTTCATTGAGTCACCAAAGGGAAAGGAAACTGCGTTCGCTGCGCTCTTCGATATCGGCTTCCGAGCAGCCTTCCATCAAGGGAATCCGGACCTCGTCTAAGGGACAACCCGCTCGCGACCGTCGTCCTTCAGAAACCGCCCATTTCACGCGTCGCAAAGTCGCTGCTGCACCCCCAGTCACCCCGCACGCTCACAAAAGCGATCACAATGCTCGGATGCGTCTACTGGTCACAGGCGGAGCCGGGTACATCGGGAGTCATGCGGCGCTTGCGCTGCTTGAGGCGGGACACACGGTGGTTGTGGTTGATTCGCTTGAGCGTGGGTGTCGTGCGTCGATTGCGACGTTGGGCTCGCTCGGTGGTGGCCGCTTTCACTTTGAAGAGATGGATGTGCGTGAGACTGCGAAACTGACTTCGGTGTTGCGCGATCATGCGATTGATGCGGTGCTGCACTTTGCGGCGCTTGCGTATGTTGGGGAAAGCGTGACGGAACCGCTGCGCTACTACGACTGCAATGTTGGCGGCGGCATTTCTCTGTTGCGTGCGATGGTGGACGCGAAGATTTCACGGATCATCTTTAGTTCGAGTTGTGCAACGTATGGTGCGCCGACTGCTGCGCAACTTCCGCTGCGTGAGGATGCCCCGCAGGTACCGGTCAACCCTTACGGCGACACGAAGTTAGTGATGGAAGGATTGCTTCGCAGCGCGTGCGCAAGTGGGACGCCTCTTGCTGCTGCGGCGCTGCGCTACTTCAATGTTGCGGGGGCGGATGCGCAGTGTCGCATTGGCGAGCAGCATCAACCGGAGACGCATCTTATTCCCATCACGCTCGAGGTCGCGCTTGGTCGGCGCAGTGCGCTGACGATCTTTGGCGATGACTACCCCACGCAGGACGGCACATGCATTCGCGACTATGTGCATGTGAGTGACCTTGTCGACGCGCATCTCGCTGCACTCGCTGCGCTTGAAATCGGGCAATGCAAGGCGTGGAATGTGGGTCTGGGCTGTGGCCACTCTGTGCGTGATGTGGTGGAAAGTTGCCGTCGAGTTTCAGCGCGCCGAATTGATGTGCAGTTTGCGCCGCGCCGCGCTGGAGATCCTGCGGTGCTCTACGCGGATCCCTCTGCCATCAAGCGTGACCTTGGTTGGCACGCGAAGTTCAGTTCTCTCGATGCGATCACCGCGAGCGCATGGAAGTGGATGAACCGTGGTAGCGTTCCCACTGCATGAAGCACTCCACCGCGCAGACCTCGCTCCTTCGACTCGCACTTGCATCGACTGCACTCGCGTTCGCACATACTTCGATCGCGCATGCAGCGGAACCGTTTCGACTCAACTTCAATCCGGTGCAAGAGGAGTCGACGACTGCAGCGGCCACGACTGAACCTACGAGTGCGCCAATTCCACAGGCATTTGGAAGCGCGGGAAGTTTCCGCCTCGACACCACCGCGATGCTTGCGAGTAATCTCAATCAAACAACGCTCGGTCTCGGTTCAGTTGCGGCGAGTTGGTTTGTTGCCGACGGGTTCTCTATTTCACTCGCTGCAGAAGGACTCTACGCGTCGCAGCCAGAACCAGATCCGGGCGACTCCGGTGGTGACGTTGGCGGCGGCGGCATTTCAACAACCCTTCGCTGGCACTTCCTTCGTGAAGAGACATGGTCCCTCTACGCGGAGTTCGGCGTTGGCGTGCTTGCGACGAGCGATGACCTTCCCAATGGTGGCACCAGCATCAACTTCACACCGCGCGCGTTCTTTGGTGCGTCGTTCGAGATCGCTGAGGACACACGACTGCTTACGGCGATCGGTTGGTTTCACATCTCCAACGCGCAACTAGGTGAGACGAATCCCGCGATTGATTCGCTCGCGTGTTACGTTGGGCTCAGCTTTGGATTCTGAGATTCTTGCGCGCAAAAAATTTGCGCCAAAAAAAACGTCGTCCAGCACGCTCCGACACGGCTAGACGACGGTTTTCACAGTTGCGTCTCCAGAAGAGGCGCGCATGCAAAGAAGATGATGTGGTGAACACGAATGAAGCGTTGATTGCGAGAACTGCTCTCCGCGCTTCACCTGTGCTGCGTTCCACGGTACGCGCTCGAATGCGGATGGGTCAATGCATGGAATCAAGATTCCGAAGAAATCTTAAGTCTCGTTTTTGGAGGAGTTTATGGATTTGACCGCTCCGACAGAGGTCGCCATTCTCGCGTTATGGCGCACTTCTCCACAGGGCGCAGTTGAGTTCCTTTGCTCCCGCCGACACGAGAACGCGATCCGCGGAGGCCTCTGGGAGTTCCCTGGCGGCAAAGTGAATTCTGGAGAACTTCCACTCGATGCAGCGGTGCGCGAACTGCGTGAGGAGACGGGACTTGCATCGAATGCATTCGACATGAAATCGACGCAGATGCTTGGTGTTGTTGAACACACCGATCACGAGTTGCAAAGCGAGCGATCGGTGCGATTGATTGTGCATATGGCACGCGCGACGAATGCGTGCGTTCCATCACCGATTGGAAGCGCTGAGATTCGATGGATCCCGATTGCTCAAATGCATGAGTTTGCATGGCCAGCCGCAAACGCGAAGGTCATTCCCATGCTTAGAACTGCGCTGGAGTCTGCGCGGGACGATCTTCCACCTCGTTCTTGAGATCATCCAGAATCTCTTGCCCTGTCTCTGGCTGCGCCGCATGCTCGGCTTCAATGCGATCACGAAGCATCGTCGCTCGATCAAGTAACGCGGGCTCGGAATCATCGCGCGTGACGAGGTCGAAGTGAAACAGCGTCTCGCTGAGCACTTTGCCTGGCCAGATCTCTGCGAAGAAGTCGAGCGGCGGATTCTCCCACGCACCACCATCAGCAGCGCGATGAGTGACGATCGGCTCGAAGCCATCGAGTTCCACGCGCACATCGTATTCACCGAAGTACACGATCTCAGTCTCGCAAGGCGTGCGACCGATCTCGCGTTCATTGAGCCAGACAAGTGCCCCAGGTGGAGTGCTTGTGAAGGAGATCTTGCGCTCCACGCAACCACTCGTCGAAGCGAGCGTCGCTGCAAGTGCGAGAGAAGCGATGGCTGCGTGCATGCGGTTCAATCGAATTCATCTCCTCGGAAGCTTGACGCGAGGTACGCCTCGCGAACCACTGGATCGTTGATGATCGCTTTAGGCGTCCCCTCGCGAAGATTCTTGCCTTCGTGAATGATGTACGCGCGATCGCAGATTCGTAGCGTTTGTTGCACGTTGTGATCGGTAACGAGCATCGCGATGCCGTCATCCGCGAGTCGACGCACTTCGGCTTGCAACTCTTCGACAGTGTGCGGATCAACCGCAGCAAACGGCTCATCGAGCAGCATGAGTTTGGGCTCAGTCACGAGAGCGCGCGCGATTTCTAAGCGACGGCGCTCACCACCCGAACATGTCCGCGCCTCATCCTTCGCTTTGTGACGCAGTCCAAACTGCAACAGCAGCGCGTCGCAGCGTCGTCGGCGTTCACCGCGCGGCAGTCCAATCGTCTCAAGGATCGCGAGCAAATTTTCTTCGCATGTCAGTCGCTGAAACACGCTCGGCTCTTGCGAGAGATAGCCCATGCCCGCGAGTGCGTGGCGATACATCGGTTCAAAGGTGACATCACGACCGGCAAACTCCACGCGTCCAGCTTCGGGCGTGATCATGCCGATCGTCATGCGAAACGAAGTCGTCTTGCCCGCGCCATTACGACCGAGGATGCCAACGACTTCACCCGCTTCAACGTGAAAGCCCACACCGTCGACCACTCGTCGACCGTTGTAACTCTTGACAAGTCCATGCGCAGCAAGCAACGTCACGCGCGTGAGTGTACGGGAATCTTGCGGCTACGCGGATGCGCGAGGCTCGATCGACAGGCTCACGATTGTTGTCGGCGTCGCGGCGAGAATGACAAACGCGGCGCCCGCAGTCTCCTCACGGTCACCGACTTGCGGAACGCGACCGAAGCGGTCGAGGAGGAATCCAGCGATGGTTGCGTAGTCGCCATCGTCGGGGATTTCGAGACCGAGTCGATCGTTGACTTCCGCAACTGTCACGCGGCCATGCGCCTCGTAGATGCCGTCTGGACGCGAGAAGATCGCGGCGGCAACTTCCCCTTCGTGCTCGTGCTCATCGTGAATCTCGCCCACGAGTTCTTCGAGAACATCTTCAATCGTGCAGATTCCTGCGGTGCCGCCGTACTCGTCGACCACAACTGCGAGATGCACTTCATGTCGTTGAAAATCACGCAGCAACTCCCCCACTAACTTCGACTCCGGCACGCGAATCGGTTCGCGCAGCAAGGGTCGGAGGGTGAAGTTCTGCGGCGCTTCACCGAAGTACCGCACCAGATCGCGCACATACAAGATGCCGATGATCTCATCGAGACTTTCATCGAACACTGGAATGCGCGAGTGTCGAACATCGCCGAGAAACGCGCGGATCTCCGCAAGGTCATCGGTGAGCGGCATGCCTTCGATGTCCGTGCGCGGCGTCATGACGCTGCCGACTTCGAGGTCGCCAAACGCAACCGCATTCTCAAGCAGCGTCGCTGCTACAGGATCGATGTCGCCATCCTGCCGTAAGTCCTGAATCGAATCGAGAAGTTCTTCATCGCTCTCATCGTCGCGAAGGTTCGCGCCAGTCAATCGATGCACTGCTTCGTCGAGCACACTCACCGCTGCGAGGAATGGGCTGAAGAGCAGCACGCAGAATCGAATGAAGCCGAGACTGCCTGTGATGAGTGGATAAGCAGCGTGACGCGCGATGGACGCGGCGAGCACACTCGTAATGACCCAGATGATGCTGATCGCGCAAAGTGCGGTGTAGAGCAGCGTGTCGACTGCGAGATGCGCGCCTTCGCCGACACCGGTGAAGGCTATGAGCAGTAAGCCTGAAATCGTGACGCGCCCAATCGTGCGCAGCAAACTCGCTGCATGCGCACCTTCAATCGTTCGACGCAACAGCCAACTACCAGGAACGCTGCGACCACGCTCCGCAAACTCGCGCTCAAGCCCGCTGCGCGATGCGCGGGTGAGTGCGAGGTTGAGTGCAGAGAAGTAGGTCGTGCACACGGTGACCAGCAGGATCGCGAGCAGGATCCAAGGTTGAAGGTCTTGTGCGGGCATTTAGGCGTTCTCACTTGAGGTGTCGGCGCGAAAGGTTCGCCCAACTCCAATCGCTTCGAGGATGCGATCCTCTTCTGCGTGCATGCGCGTGTGCGCCTCGTCGTCGTGATCATCGTAGCCTGCGCAGTGCAGAACTCCGTGCAGCGCGTAGAGCAGCAATTCGCGTTCGAGCGAGTGCCCGCGCTCGATTGCTGCGCGCGCCGCGACATCGCAGCAGATCGCGATACTCGCATCCACTGGCGCGCCGCACTCGTTGGAAGGAAATGTCAGCACATCGGTCGTGCCTGCAACGCGAGAAAACTGCTCGTGCAGCGAGGACATTTGCGTATCGTCGATCACTTTGATGTGAATCGCGTGGATCGGATAAGCGAGTTGTCCGCAAGCACGCACGAGTGAATGAGTGAGCCCGTGTTCGAGCGTGGCGCATGCCGCTGCGCCAAGCATTCCCACCACCGCGCGTTCACAGCGAACGGTTAGTTCGAAGGAAGGACGCGGTGGAAGTTCGGCGGACTCATCCATGAAAATCCTGTTGCGAACACTTACGCGCGCGACGCGGAGAGCGTCACAGGAATGCTCACACGCTTCACGCGTGCTTCGAACTCCGAACGGTACTTGCTGACAATCGTGCGGATCGCCCAGTTGTTGCCGTCTGCGAGTCCGCAGATGGTGGTGCCTGGCGTGAGTCCCATCGATGTTGCAATCTCCACGAGCATGTCGAGGTCGCGCGTGGTCGCGTCGTAGCGTTCGATGCGCGTGATGAGCTTGAAGATCCACCCTGCACCTTCGCGGCACGGTGTGCACTGCCCACACGACTCGTTCTTGAAGAAGCGCGCGATGTTGCGTGCGACGGCGACCATGTCAGTGTCCTCGTCGAACACCGTGGGGCACGCGGTACCAAGGCCGAGCACATCACATCGGCGGCCGATGTCAAAGTCCATTGGCGCATCAAACTGATCTGGTCCGAGGATGCCCATCGAGACACCGCCAGCGATCGCGCCCTTGAACTTCTTTCCATTGCGCATGCCGAGACAATGCGTGTTCACGAGCGTTGAGAGCGGAGTACCGAGGTCGCATTCGTAGGTACCAGGTCGCGTCACGTGACCGCTCACGCCCATGAGTTTGGGACCGTAACTGGGTGCGCCACCGATGTTGCTCTCGCATCCGAGACTCTTCCACCATGCGAGACCGTGCTCAACAATCGGCGAAACCGCAGCGAGCGTTTCGACATTGTTGATGATCGTTGGTCGACCAAACAGGCCTTTGACCGCAGGAAATGGCGGCTTGATGCGCGGCCAACCACGCTTGCCTTCGATCGCCTCAAGCAATCCAGTTTCTTCGCCGCAGATGTACGCGCCTGCGCTGCGATGCATATGGCAATCGACAGCGAACTTCGACTTCCCGTTCATCAAACCCTGCTTGCCGAAGATCCCCTTCGCATACGCCTCTTGAATCGCGCGCTCCATCACCTTCGCTTGATGGTGATACTCACCGCGAATGAAGAAGTACGCAGTGTCGAGTTGACACGCGAAGCATGCGATTGCGATGCCTTCAAGCACCTGATGCGGATCGAAGTCCACGAGCAATCGATCCTTGAATGTTCCAGGCTCCGCTTCATCGCAGTTGATGCAGAGATAGCGTCGACCACCATCGACTGGTGGAAGGAATGTCCACTTTAATCCTGCAGAAAAGCCCGCACCACCACGACCACGAAGATTCGCATCCTTCACGAGCGACACGATCTCGCTCGGCTGCATGCTCAGGGCTTTGTCGAGCGCGTTATAGCCGCCCGTGTTGACGAACTCGTCGTAGCCAACGATGTGTCGACCCTTGGGATCGCTCCACGGCCAACTCGGAATACGCTTTGTGAGGACGGGTTCGGTCATTGGCATTGGTCGGTCTCGTGCTTCGAAGTCGAAGTTGCTTCATCTTGAGGAACTTGCGGCGCGCGCAAGACCTCATCAATCGTTGTGCGTCGCAGGATGAACTCACCCTGTCTCGCTTCTTGAACCTCTCGGTTCACTTCTGTCGGCACTGTTGCTGACGCGCTAGGCTCAGTCGGAACTGTTGGATCATGCTTGATCGCGTTTACCACGTGACCAAAGAACTGTCCTATGTTGCGGAAGAGAGAGTTCTCATCGCTCATCGCGCGCGCTCCTTCGCAACGCTCATCTAGTGGGATCCGCTGACATTCGCTACTGCTTCGTCAAGCAGCGCATCGAGTTTCGCAACCGTGAGATTCTCATGCAGCGTCTCACCAAACAGCGCAACAGGCGCGGTGTCGCAACTGCCAAGGCACTCCATCGTGAGCAATGTGAACTTGCCATCCGCAGTCGTCTCGTGTGGCTCGATGCCAAGTCGAGTGCGCACACGATCGAGAATCTCCTTGTGATTGCACACTTCGCACGCAATCGATTGGCAGACGCCGATGACGCACTTCCCGACTTTCTCCGTGTGAAACTCTTCGTAGAAACTCACGGTGTCGAAGACTTGTGAAGGATGAATCTCCAGAAACGCCGCGATCTCCACCATCGCTTGGAGCGGAATGTGGCGATGCTCATGTTGCACTTCATGCAAGATGGGCATGAGCGCGCCGTGCTTCACTGCGTACTTCGGCAGAATCTCCGTCGTCCAACGCGCAGCATGCGCGGCAGTGACGAAAGGCGTGGTGCTCTTCGGAACTCGGGTTGTGGCAGAAGGCTTTGTGTGCCAGCTCATAAGAAAATCTCAGCGATCAAGTTCGGCGGCAATCACGTTAACACTGCCCAACACCGCGACGATGTCCGCAAGTTGGTGCCCTTCCATCATCTTCGGGAAGACTTGGAAGTTGATAAAAATCGGAGGGCGCACGCGCACGCGCCACGGAAACTTCGTGCCGTTGGAAACGATGTAGTACCCGAGTTCGCCATTCGCCCCTTCAATCGCGCCGTAGCATTCGCCGACGGGAGACGTGAACCCGCGGTTGTGCATGTTCAACTGGAAGAGTTGAATGGTCCCTTCGATACTGCCGTAGACATCGCCCTTCTCAGGGATGATGAACTTCGCATCAGCGACCGCATTCAGCGGACCCTTTGGAATCTTGTTGATGAGTTGATCGATGATGCGCATCGACTGCTTGAGTTCTTCAACGCGCACTAAGTATCGCGAAAGGCAGCAACCGCCGGTTGCAATCGGCACGGTGAACTTCACGCGCTCAGCACCCGCGCCATCCCAGTTGTCCGCGTAGCAGAGATACGGCTGATCCTTGCGCAAATCACGTGCAACACCGGACGCGCGCGCCATCGGTCCCGTCGCGCTCCAGCGAATCGCGTCTTCCTTCGAGAGCACGCCCACGCCGTCAAGTCGATCGACAAAGATGCGGTTGCGCGAGCAGAGCATCTCCACATCTTTGATCGCCTTGGGCATGCGCACGTCGATGAACTCGCGCACCATGCGGATGAAGACTTCGTCATCTGGCACATCGCGCCACGCACCACCCACGCGAGTCCAATCGGGATGGAAGCGTTGCCCGGACACATAATCAAGGATGTCGTAGATGAACTCGCGTTCGTTGAAGCCGTAGAGGAATCCGGTGAACGCACCGAGGTCGAGTGCTGCTGCACCGACCGTCAGAAGGTGATTCTGAATGCGACCGAGTTCACAGAGAATCGTGCGCAAGACAGTCGCGCGCGGCGTGAGTTGCACATCGAGAAGTTTCTCGACCGCATGATGCCACGCAATGTCATTCACGATCGGAGAGGAGTAATCCATCCGACTAATCGTGGCGACATACTGGTTGTAATCGTGATGCTCGCCGAGCTTCTCGAAGCCCGAATGGAGGTAGCCGATGTGCGGCGTGCATCGGGCAATGCGCTCGCCATCGAGCTCGAGCACCAAGCGAATGGTGGTGTGCGTCGCGGGATGCTGAGGACCAAAGTTCAGTACCCAACGGTCGGGCGATTGGACGTGGTCTTTCAGGTAATCGGTCGACTCAATATCGAGCCCGTAGCCCTGGTCTGGTTGCAATGTGTACGGCATAACTAGGAGGGTGAGTATATCGGCAGTCGCAGCGTCAGCGGCATGCACGGTGGCTTGTTCAGACGAGTCCGCGGAGGTACGGATTCGTTTGGCGTTCCTGCAAAATTGTCGTCTCGCGACCGTGTCCTGGATAAATCCGCGTCGCGTCCGGCAAGGTCATCAAGAGTTGAAGCGAACGGGTCATCGCGTCAGGATCACTCGTTGGAAAATCCGTGCGCCCGATGGATCCTTCGAACAAAGTGTCCCCCACAATCGCGATCGCCGCATCCGCACACCAAAGCGTGAGCATCCCCGGACTATGCCCTGGCACATGCACCATTTGAAATGTGTACGCGCCGAGTCCTGGCAATTGCATGAGCTGACCATGCACAAGGTAACCCTCGACTTCAGGCGCACGAATGCCCGGCGGAATGAACGCGGAGAGATTGAGATGGGGATCTTGATTGAAGTCCTTCTCAAGCACATGACACAGCACAGGCACGGGCCCGAGTTTGAGACGCATCTCTCCAAGGCCGGCGATGTGATCGCAATGGCAATGCGTGAGGATGCAGAGTTCGGGCTTCAATCCTTCGTGAAGGATGAAGTCAATCATCGCACCCGGCTCGTACGGACAGTCCACGATCCAACAGGACTTCCCTGCATCACTCGAGTCAAACACGACAAAGCCATTGGTCGCGAAGTCACCGAGTTCAAAGCTCTTCACATGGAGGGACGGGGTCAAAGTCATCGCGTGAAGGGTAGCTTCACCGTGCAGACATTGCGCAAGAGAGGTACGCTCCGATCCATGCGAATGACGCTGCGTCAGCACATCCAGAGCAGCCTTGCTTCGACCATGTGCGCCGTCGTTGCGCTGTGCGTAGGCGGCTGCGACACGATGGGTTCCGACTTCTCCGCCTTCAGCGCATCGTTCATGCCGCCCACTCCCGCTGAAGCAGCAACATGGGCCGCAGATTCCACCGATCCTGAAAATCAGCGACGAGGCACGCTCCTTCTCGCGAGTGCGCCGTGGGGTGGCAGCAGCGTCTACCTCGATCTCTATCGTCTCTATGTGCAAGAAGCGCAAGATCCACTCGTGCGCGCTGCAGCAATTGATGCGCTCGGTCGTCACGGTGATGCTGCAGATGCCGCGCTTATCGCGAAGCAACTCGCGAGTCCGTTTCGTCAAGTGAAACTCGCAAGCGCAAAAGCGCTGCAGCGATTGCACGCGCCCGCCGTTGCCGACGACATCTGGCCCATCCTCATTCGCGAGACGGAAGATTCAGATGTTCGCGTTGAACTCGCAATTGCACTTGCGCAATATCGCACTGCGAGCGTGTTTCAAGCGCTTGTTTCTGCACTTGATCATCCTGAACTCGCTGTCAACGTCGCAGCGAGTGACAGCCTCACGACAATGACCGCGATGGATTTCGGTGGCAATCGCACAGACTGGCTCGAATGGTCGCGCTCGGTGCCTGAAATCTTCAAGCAAGATCTTGTGTACGCATATCCAGTCTTCCTGCGCGACAAAGACGCGTGGGACTACATGATGTTCTGGAATCCAGTTGTCTTTGAGAGACCTGATTTTCCCGCAGGAATGGAATGGACTCCAGGCAACTTGCTCGAAGCAACGCCGCCTATGATCGCGCCCTAAGGCATGCGCGCGTCTCCCTCTGATAACACCGCACGCGCCGAGAAATTCATCGCCGCTGGACTCTCACCCGAAGACCCCATGTCTGCATTGGGTGCGACGGAGATTGTCGATGCGCCCGCCCAAGAAGCGGGACAGATCAGAGCGGGAAGACTCGCCGGCAAGACGATGCAAGAAGCGATTTGGATCCTCGCGATTCCGATCCTGCTGCAACAAACCATGGCGGCTGGCGTGGGCTTCGTCGACAAACTCATCGCGGGAAATCTTCCGCACGAGATTGCACGCAGCGCGATGGACGGTGTCGGACTCGGCAGTTTCGTCGGATGGTTCATCGGCATCGCGATGGCAGGTCTCGGTGTCGGCGGTCAAGTGATCATCGCGCGTTCGATGGGCAGTGGTGAACGTGGCGAAGGCGAGCGCGCGCTCGGTCAATCGATGCTGCTCTCGCTCGCGTGGGGTGTGTTGGTTGCGCTCGTGATGGCACTCATCGCCGAACCACTCGCGCGTTTTTCAAATCTCAGTCCCGAAGGCTCCGCCGCGTGCGTGACCTATGTGCAAACACTCGCGTGGGGCATCCCCTTCAGCGGCGTGATGATGGTGGGCGCGATGTGTTTGCATGGCGCGGGTGAAACACACAAGCCGTTTCAAATCGCAGTGTGGGTGAATGTCGTCAACTGCATCGCAGCGTGGCTGCTTTCGGGCGTGACGATTTCCGCGCTCGGTGCTGAGATCCCGAATCCTTCGCCCACAGATCCATACACCTGGGGCGTGTTCGGCATCGCACTCGGCAGCGTGATCAGCTACGCATTCGGCGCATGGATGACGATTCGCGTGCTGCGACGTGGCGTGCAGGATCTCAAACTCCATGCGAGTGCATTGCGGTTTGATCCAGTGATGACGAAGCGCATCGCGATCGTGGGCATACCGAATTTCTTCGAAGGCCTCGCGATGTGGTCGGTGAATCTCTTCATCCTCGGCATCATTGGCGAAGTTGCGAGTCGCGGGATCGGGACGGAAGCAAAGGATGGTCTCGTCGGCGCACACATCATCACGGTGCAGTGGGAAGCGTTTTCGTTTCTTCCAGGCTTCGCGATGGGCACAGCCGCAGGCGCGCTCGCTGGTCAATATCTCGGCGCAGGCAACGCACGCCTCGCACGCGAAGCAATCTGGCGCTGCACATTCATTGGCATGGCGATCATGGTGAGCGCAGGCGTCATCTTCATGCTCTTCGGCCGCGCGTTATGCAGCGTGATCTCCGATGATCCGATTCATCTCGCACTCGTCCCACAGTGCCTCTTCGCAAGCGGCGCACTCCAAGTGTTCTTCGCACTCGCGATGGTGGTGCGCAACGGCTTGCGCGGCGTCGGCGACACCAAGTGGATCCTCGGCATCACGGTGTTCGGTTGCTACGCGATTCGACTCCCACTCGCGTGGTACTTCGGCATCTCGCTCAGCTGTGGACTCGTCGGCATCTGGTGGGCACTCATGCTCGAAATCGCCGTCCGCGGCATGCTCTTCCTCGCCAGATTCCGCTACGGCGCATGGGAAAAACTGCGGGTGTGATCAATTCGGCGTTGGAACGGCGTCTTCCACGAGAGCAGGCTCGGCGACGGGCTCAGGTTCAGGCGCTGATGCAGGCGCGACCATAGGTGCCGGAGCCTGCGCGCCCGACAGGTTGGCCCGCGCACTCGCCCGCGCGCTCGACATCCCCATCCCTGCGATCACCATCGCGAAGGCAATCACTCCTCCGCAAATCAAGAGCAGTGGCGCGAGCATGCCGAGGACCATTGACCATGCGGATTTGCCTGTTGATGCTGCACCGAGTCGCGCACCCACGAACGCGCTCGTCACTATTGCAGCACTCACGATCCACCAGACAGATGCGAAACTTCCGACGCATGGCACGAGCGTGACGAGCAATGATCCGCTCGACCAGAGCAAGATTTCAACCGCACGCACGAATGTTAGTGTTGGAGGTTGATGCGACTCTCGCGTCGACTCGCCGCCGAGTATCCGCCACAGTACGACTGCGACTGCCGCGCTGATGGGAATGTAAATGCCGTAGAAAAGCGGCATGCCAACGGAAAGGATCAAACCTGGTCCCATCTGTGATGCGAGCAGGAAAGTGCCCGGAACTACGGGAGCCCCGCCGCCACCACCACCGAGCCCACCCAATCCGCCCATCATGAGCATCATGAATCCGCCCTGCGCGACGGCGCACACGAGTGAGATCACCAACAATATTCCCATCACGACACCGAAGAATGCCATCGCGCTTTTCAATCGTGGTTCGTGTGCGGCGATAGCAATCCCGAGGCTGCGCGGTTTGACGAGTGCAGCAATCGAGGTCTCCCACAATCTGCGGAAGAAACTTGCCTCCGTTGTCCACGGCACCGGCGCACCCACTGCAACAGCGTCTTCTTCTCTGCCTTTCGCGGGTACGAGCACGCATGATTCCATGTCGATCGCGTGGTGGCACGATGTGCATTCAAACGCAGTCGGCACGAGATGCCCCTTCTCGCCTGCACCGTAATAAGGCTGCGCGCACGATGGGCATTTGAACATCACCGAATACGGCTGAAATTCAAACTCTGCGCGCGTGAACTCTTTCCCGCACTCGGGGCAGATGTTGCCAGTCAGATTCCAAAGTGAGTGACTGCAACCTTTGCAACGCATCGTTCTTTACTCCTTCGATCGTTCGCGCTCAATCTTCCGGCGCGTCTTTCGACACACGCCGACGGAACTCTGCCATCAACTTCTGCGTGATCGGTCCGACTGTTCCATCACCGAACTGCTCGCCATCAATGCGCGTGACGCCGATGACTTCCGCAGCGGTGCCTGTGAGAAACACTTCATCCGCAGTGAAAAGATCTTCGATGCGGAATCGCCGCTCCTCCACCGAAAGCCCCAATGCTGGCGCGAGTGTCTGCATGACGTATCGGCGCGTGACGCCGTCGAGCAATCCCGCGCTGGTGGGTGGCGTCAACAATCGACCGCCCGCAACCAAGAAGATGTTGTCGCCTGTGCACTCACACACTTCGCCGTCGGTGTTGAGCATGATCGCCTCATGCACGCCTGCGTCGATCGCTTCAATCTTCGCGAGAATGTTGTTGAGGTAATTCAAACTCTTCACCGAAGGGTCAAGGCACTCGACCGGAATCCTCGGGCGTTGCGCGATGATGACAGGCATACCGTTGTCATACATCTCCTGTGGGTAGAGCTGAATGCGATCGGCGATCACGATCGTGCAAGGGCGCGGACAGGTGAACGGCGAGAGCCCGAGTGGACCAACGCCTCGAGTCACGACCAGACGGATGTACCCATCGGGCGAACCATTCGCCGCGACAGTCTCACGCACAGCCTGCTCAAGTTCGCGCTCGGTGTAGTGCATCGTGAGGCGAATCGACTTCGCACTCGCGAGCAGTCGATCGAGATGCGTTTGTAGTTTGAAGATGCGGCCGTTGTAGGCACGAATGCCTTCGAACACGCCATCGCCGTACAACAGCCCGTGGTCAAAGACCGAGACTGTTGCCTGCGACTTGTCGACGAGTGCTCCATCAATCCAAACCTTCATGCAACCTCCAAAGGACAGCGAAACTGCGGCGCGGCATTGTAACGGTTGTTCGCGCAGCAGAGGTTGGAGCGATCAGTCGCGCGTCGGCTCAGTCGTGATGACCTTCGCGGGTGGCTCGAGAATGTGCCGAAATCCGCGCCGAAGTTCAGTGATGCTGCGGATCGGAATCGCGTGCGCATGCTCATCTAATCCAGCAACCATCGCGAATTCATGCGCGAGCGCTCGCGTGGGAACTGTCGCCCACATCGACACGATCCACGGCGATTTCGCTTCAAGCGAGAGCGTGCCATTGGCGACAAACTCACGCATGATCCACTCGACAACCGTGCCGCGTTCTTCTGCACCACCCACAAGATGAATGCGCATCGTCTCGGCAACCTCAAGTTCGGAAATGGCACAAACGCGTGTGATGAAGATCGGATGTCCGTGCTGCGGATGGCGCAAACGATTTGGTTCGGGCGTGTCAAAGCCGTCGGGATGTTCGAACACAAGCCCGATGCGCGGTGCGAATGCGCCGAGCCGTTTCAACAACTCAACCACGGTTTCGACTGGAATGCGCGAGCATTCGATCTTGTGTGCTGCTGTCAAGTTTCCAACCTGCCGCGTGGTGCGAAGCAATGTCCCGCCGGAAAGCAGTTGCGCGCGCGTTGCGAGTGGACCGACAGCGAGGTCGGGCAATTCCCACGATGGTCGCTGCGAGAAGAGCCCGAAATGCGCGCGATCATGTCGCGCAATGATCTCAAGGATCTCGCGCGCTTCGGGAAGCAATCGACCGTTGCTCGCGCTCAATCCGTGATCGAGATCAATGAGCACGCCGTCGGTCCGTTGCGGCGGTTCGACTGCGCTCAACGGCGCATCGACTCGCGCGCTGACGAGTGTGTCGAATGCGATGCCCTCCAAAGGAACCGCATCAACACGCGGTTTCGCATCCACCTCCACAAGCACCTGACCATTTGACTTCGCAAGCAACGAACTGCGCGGCGAAGGACTCCATTCCGCGCAGCATTCATCGAGCGCACCCGCAAGTTGCGGGAATTCAAAGCGAAATCCATGCATGGTTGCACGGCTCGCAACAGCATGACGCGACGCGAGATATTCCGACGCACCCTGACCGAGGAGGATGCGCATGACGATCGCTGGAACTGCATGCACAGGCGCAGCCATCCCACCCGCACCGCAGCGCGTCGCGAATTCATTCGAGAGCCGCGACCACTGCACAAGCTCAGGGGCAACTGCATTCACCGAACCGAGAATGCCGCGACTCGCGATCGCCCAGTCAAACATTCCGACCGCATCGCGCCAATGAATCCACGGCACAGCCTGCGTACCTTTGCCAGGAATCACGCCACAACCGCGACGAAACCACGGCGCAAGCCGCGCGAGCATGCCGCCGAAAGGATCAAGCACCGCGCCGAGCCTCAGCGTCACCACGCGCATACCAAGCGTTTCACCACGCGCGCACTCGCTCTCAAACTCCGCAGCAAGTCCCGCGAGAAATCCAGATCCGTACGACGCGCGATCATCGAGCACTTCCGATCCACGATCACCAAACGCCGCCACACTCGAAGCCACAACGAAAGACTTCGGCGGCACACTCGCACTCCGCACGCCTTCGATGAGCCGCTTCGCACTCTCAAGCCGAGAGACGCGAATCTCGCGACGAATGCGCACAGTCCAACGCTCATGCGAAGTGTTGTGCCCCGCAAGATGCACAATCGCATCACACGCTTCGAGCTTTTGCTGCCAGATCCCAGAGAAGCGCGCATCCCCCGCCACCACTTCCACCGAACGACCAATCGGCGCAAACAACTCACGCGCCCGCGCAGGATGCCGACTCAACGCAATGACACGATCACCCCGATGCGCACGGTCCGCAACGAGACGACGACCAATCGTTCCAGTAGCACCGGTGATAAAGATCCGCATGCGATAACAACTCGAAAGAAAGCGACGAACGCACGCAGACTAACGCATCCACTCACGCATGCACTTTGCGGACGACACTCTCGGTCCTCGGATCGTTCAGCGAACGGATTCTTCCTCACGAAGAATCCGCGCATGAATCACTCGGTGCGGGATTCCTGCGACATGCACTCCAACTGTCGCCTCTACTGCGCTCGACGGACTATGGAAACTGTGATCAACACCGATCACAAGCGTGCTCTCCCAACGCGCCGGCAATCCACCCTCCCGCTGCAGCGGCTGAACGCAACGCCATGGAGAGCAGCGCGCAACAATCCCCTCGGAGACTTCGATCTCCACGGGAGGCAACGGACTTGAAGAGTTGTAATCCGTGAGATGCAAGTCCACGCGCGCGTCAGATTTTTCTCGCACGTCGACATGCACTCGCGCACAGAGAAGTTGGCGGGCACGCCATCCAGTTCCCGCAACCGTAAGCACCACTCGATGTTCGGGATCCAAATCATGTCGAACGAAAATCTGCGCAGATTTTGCTCCGACGTCGAGGATGTGGAGCACGGCGCTCACTTCGGCGATTTCGCCGGGCGCGATCACCTCGCGCTCTACGCGTGCCGCCGTACACCCGCAGGTTGTCGATATAGGCAGGATGCGTAGAGGAACGTCGCTGATGTTCTTCAGCCGAAACACGCAACGCAATTCGGATTGCGCGTGCTCGATGTCGACAGCTCCGAAGTCATACTTTGCACTTCCGCCAACGAGTTCAAGTGCTCCAACCGACCGCTCCTCCGATGCGCCTGCAAGCGTTGTTAGGTTGGGTCGAAGGGCGCTCCAGAGCAGCACGAACGCTCCCAAAATTCCACCAACGACACCGAGCAATGAAAGATGCGGGCGCAAGTGCGACTTCAACATGCGTTTGATTTCCTCACGCAACGCGCCACGACGAATACTGCGGCGGTTCCCATCACGACGGCGCCACCGAGAACTATCCACACGCCGCAGGTGCTTGGCCACCAACTCCGCGGTGCTCGCCCGTCATTGCGCCCATCCGAGGCGACATCATCCGTTACGAGACGCGAAGAGGACTCGCGCTGCGTATCAGTCGGGATGGCCGTGTGTCGAACAGCCGAACGAATCAGCTCCGAGAGGTTGTCACCCGGTGGCTCCATAAGCGGCGCATGCAATTCATAGAGAACGCCTTCGACGGCGAGCATCGGCTTCCCGATTTCATAACTCAAGCGCAGACGATCATCGTAGACGGCTGTTCCAGCAGGCATCGGCGTCACAAAGAGATGATTGACCGCATCCATGTTTTCAATCTCGCAAATCGCTGTGCGCCGATACGTCTTCATCGCCTGGGTTGCCGTCGGCCGCTCGCGAGATGGATCGGCCGCACTCCAACCCACAAGTTCTGCTTCGACGGGAATGACGCCTTCTCCCCACGCTTGCCACTCGACGACGCGGTACGTCTCTCGGACACGAGGGCGGGCGCGGTCGCCTTCGAAGAACCCCTCAATTGTGTAGGACATCAATCGAAACTGTGGGGACAACTCAGCCCGCACTTCGACTCGCGTGCCCCGACCCGCAGCATCTGGCGACTCGAACCGATATCGCAAGACGCCTTTGTCCAACGATTGATCAATACATTTTCCACTCCTGATCTCTTGATCAATGCGCCGAGCAGAGCCGAACCGGCCATCCATTTCATTGAACACCAGGCTGTATCCGAAGAGATCAGGTGCCGCGATCTCACCAAAGAGCGTGACGGCTCCATCGCCACGCACACGTTGACTCCACGTGCCGTTTGACCAAACGTTGTATTGTTCGAAGCACAACGTCGGATCAGGATGCAAACAGTCGCGGGACACAACGTACATCTCGTCCCGAGCGATGAGGAATCGGGTGGACTGCCAGTAGTCAACCCTTGACGTGTCCCATTCATCACTCGCAGTAACTGCATCAACACTTGGAGGCGCACTGTCTGCCGGACGTCGCCCGAATGAACGCACTTCGATGGTGGTATCTACGTCGCCGACAAGGAGTCCCTTCGATTGCGCTACCAAGTCTGCGAGTGCGGCTGCGGTGAAGTTCGGAGGCTCGCTCGTGCTGTCCGACAACGATTGCCGCACAGACATTGCGAAGGCGAGAATCAAAAACGCGCGAGAAGCGTGAAACATCGGAACTCACTCCCTCTCGTTAAGTGGATTGGCATTGCGCACGGAAGCAATAGTTGCCCACCTGCAAATCAACACAGGTCGTCGCGCCGCCCGGGAGCGCCTCGCAATACCCGTTCCACTGAAGTCCACAATTCGTAACTGGATTCTGTCGCTCCTGACAATCTCCCCAATCCCACTCGAAGCACACGCTGCGAGAGTATGGAAACTGACATTTGGAGCACATGCTCCCCGGAACTTGACCAGTACACGATGCGGTTGTTGAGCATGGGCTGGTGCTCACGCATTGGGTAAACCACTTCTCGGGAATCCCCGGCCAAGGCGGCGCTGCGTGCAATCCATGCACGATTCCAGCGAGCACGAGTGCGACGCCACCAAATGTGAACAGCAAACGCTTGCAACTGATGCGATGAGACATAGATCCGATTCCTTGTGTGAAATTTTTCCTAGTCCTTCAGAATTCAATCCCATCGATACGAAGCCGACTACAAGGCTCTCCATACTCTGTCAATACTCCATTCGCTCGCCCGCGATGCTCGAGACCTTCGCTGCCGCAAGCACGCGGTCGAACTCTGTCGCATGCTCAATGTCGAGACAGCACCCGAGTGCATGCACCATGCTGTCATTCATGACTCGGAGCCGATCCAATGTTGACCTGATGCAATCGAGGTCTCCTGAGTTTCGAAGCGATATCGCCTCACCGTGCGCATCGGCGGATGTTCCGCATCTCTCGATCAGTCGCTGCATCAATACGGTTCGGAGCTCTTCTCGTTGGGCGCAATGCGCTGAATATATGCGGTGTACTTCCGCGAGCGAAGTCATCTCTGGGTTGCTCCGGACTATCCAGTCGTACGCTGCGTCCGCGCTCTTCGAGGCGTAGGTGAAGGGAAAATACTCCGCGGAAAAACGCTGCCGCCACTCAGATGCAGCAGACAGATCGCCGCTCCGCTTCATCAAGTCTTCGAGCACGCGCGCGAATCGCTCGTTCACTCGGAAAACCTCCATCCAACGCTGACTGATCTTGTTCCACAATTGGGTTCGACGTTCGCCATCCCCACGCATCGCTGCTATGCGCGCACGATCGTGATCCTCGATGTCAGACCAAAACCGACGAGTGAGTTGTGCGTCAAGCTTAAGATGGTACTGCTCGACGACGAGAGCAACAGTCTTCCGACGATCCGCTCGCTCCTGTGCATTTGATGCAGGTTCCCCATCACTCTCCGCAATCCACGCCGACACTGCGCGTCCCTCGCACTCGCTCGCATCAAGAACGCGCCCGACGTCGACATGCGCTGCGAGATCGAACACGCCGCGCGTGTGGTCGTTTCCTCGGTTGAGCATGACGCTTCGCCGCCAATCACGCGTGGCGCACGACGCGAGAAGTGCCTGCGCTTCTGTCAAACTCGCCAACAACGACGATTCGAAGTTTCCCATCGCCGACCGCATCGCAGATTCCGCTTCGTGAAACGCCTTTCCGAAACAATCCGCAAGCGCAAGGTGAATGGAAGTCTGCCCATTTCGTTCCTCCCTAGGAATCAATTCGAGCGAGGTGAATAGCGGGACGACCGGCTCGAGTGTCTTCGCGATGCTCGTTTCAATGGCCTGCACGCGAATCTGGTACGCGAGGAAGAGCGCGTCGGCATCGCTCTGCTGCGCCAAGGACAACTTCAATTTTGCGCAAAGCTCTCGGAATGATGGCTCATCCATGACGAACACCATCAACTCATGCGCAAGGCTCGGAAGCATCTGCGCGGATGCAACGGAGATCCGCGGCGCACCCTCCTTCTGCTCTGCATCTTGGAGCCATTCGCGCTCCTCCGCGCTACATGCTCCTTCGGCGGAGCTAGCTACATCCAGCACCACGACGGCAGACGCCAACGCGATCAATGCGAAAACGCTGCCAACCGAAGGGCAATTCCAAAAATCCCTGAACCTCCACGTTTGCAACCCCATGCGCATAAAGGAAGCCTACCCCCCCCAAAAAAAAAAGCAAGTCCCCTCTGCGCAATTCAAAAAATTCCGTCAGCACCGAACGACAACCTGCTACCCCATCACGCATGCACTTTGCGGACGGTTGCGGCGGGAATACTCAGTTGCTCGCGGTATTTCACCACGGTGCGTCGTGCGATTTCTACGCCGCGAGCTTTGAGTTGCTCTGCGATCTCGCGGTCGGAGAGTGGGTGCTTTCGATCTTCGGCGTCGACGACTTGCTTGAGCATCGCCTTGATCGCGTTCCACGAAACATCTTCGCCGTCACTGTTTTCTGTGCCACCTGCGAAGAAGTCGCGGAGTCGTACGAGTCCTCGCGGTGATGCCATCCACTTCTCTGCAACGGCGCGGCTCACGGTGCTCACATGAATACCGAGTTGCTCGGCGAGTTCCGTCATCGGCATTGGACGAAGAAAATTTGGTCCGTGCTCAAACCACTCGCGCTGTCGAGCGACCACGGCTCTCGTCACGCGCGCGAGTGTTGTCTTGCGTTGCTCGATCGCTTCGAGCAAGGTCTTCGCTGCGCGGACGCTGTCACCAGCAAAAGTTCGTGCGGCCTTATCTGCGGTCTTGTCATCTGCGAGCTCTTGATACTCACGCGACACGCGCAGGCGCGGAATGAGTTCGTCGGGCAATCGCACGGTGTATTCATTCGCGTCGATGTCGAGTTCAACCACGACATCGGGAATGATGGGTTCGTTCGACGGTGGAACAAGCGCGAAGCCAGGCGCGGTGGTCAGCCGACGCATCACTGACTTCGCTGCGTCGATGCGCGCGTAGTCCATACCGCTCGCTTCGCAGATCTTCGGCAATCGATTCGCGAGGAAGTCGTCGTAATAGGTTTCAAGCAGCAGCAGCGCGTCACTCCACACTAATGCAGTGGCTTCCGTGTGCGACTCTTCAAGCAATGCTTCTGCTTGGAGGCGCAGGCACTCGCGCACTGAACTCGCTGCGATCCCTGGAGGACTCAGTTCATGTTGCAACCGGAGCAGCGCGCGTTCGAGAATTGCGGGAGACCAATCGCAGCCTGGTATCGAGATCGATTGCTGCGCGATCGTTTCGAGATCTGCGTTGAGCATGCCTTCAGGCGAGATGTATTCGATGATGCGTGCGCCCGCGGCACGAAGTTCAGGGTCATGAATATCGGAGAACGACCACTGCTCAAGCAACTGTTCCGTGAGCGATGCACCATTGCCCGCGGTGTTGTTCATCGCAGCGAGTTTCGGATCTTCATCGGAATCGCCACCGCTGCGTGTTGGTCGATAGTCACGATCACCCGACCACTGATCGCCGTAGGTGCGCTCCATGCGACGAAGCCGTTCGAACTCGGTTGAGCCGCCGCCTTGTGGTGCATCTTCACGAGAATCAGACGTGCGCGCATTACTGAGATCGCGCTTCAGAGGTCGATCGTCGCCAGGCTCCACGATTTCAAGCGCGACATTTGTTTCCAATTCGCGATCGAGTCGTTCACGCAACGCAAGCAACGGAAGTTCGAGAATTTCCGCGGCTTGAATGAGCTTCGGTGTCAGCGCAAGGTGTTGCCCTTGGCGGAGTCCCTGAGAAGTTTCAAATCGCATTCCGCTCATATGTACTCAGTTCGAATGAACGCAGTCAATCGTACGGGAAGCATGACACACCCTTCGCAATGCTCACTATCAATTCGCGAGAAAGGCGTGAAGAGAAGTCTTCTCCCATCGCAGCCGTTTCGAAGTTCGTGCAAGTTCTCCCGCAACGGAAATCAGGGAAAATCCCTCTCAAATGCCAGTTCGACCCGCAATCGCGTCCGCGATGACGCCTGGATTCGCCAAATCGAGCTGACTTCCACTTGCAAGCCCGCGCGCGAGCCTCGTCACTCGAACACCGCGCTTCGTCGCCTCTCGCGCGATCCACAGCGCAGTCGTGTCACCCTCGAGATCTGGGTTCATGCCGAGCACAAGCTCTTCGATCTTGACCTGTTGCGCGTTCTTGCTTGGATCATCGATACGCGCGAGCAGCGGCTCAAGCACGATGCCCTCAGGACCGACACCTGCAAGCGGATCGAGTCTGCCGAGCAACACGTGATAAATCCCACGAAAGGAACCGGTCTTCTCAATGGCAAGTACATCTTTGGGTTGCTCAACGACAAGCACGATCGACGCCTCGCGCCGAGGATCCGAGCAAATCTCGCAGTGGAGGTCGTCGCAGATATTCCAGCATGTGGGGCAATGCACGATGCGGGTCTTCGCATCCGTGATCGCCTGCGCGAGCGACATCGCTTCTTGCGAGCTTTCGCGGAGCACGTGAAAAGCAAGTCGCTCCGCGCTGCGCCGACCGATACCGGGAAGGCGCGCGAACGCATCGATGAGACGAGAGACTGATTCGGGATAGCCCTTCATCCGATCATCCCCTTCACCAGTTCGGGCGAGAGTGGAATGTCCATCTCCCCTGCCGCAGAGGAAAGTTCGGTCGCAAGACGCGCGCGCGCTAAATCAAGCGCCGCATTCACGCACTCGGCGATGAGGCGATTGGCGTATTGAAGATCCGCGTCGCTTCCGGACGCAAGTCCGCGCAGCGTGCTCGGCGCGAGTTCCACATGTGTGATGTGCAAATCGCAAGTCGCGCGCACACGGACCGCGCCTCCGCCAACTTCCGCAACCACTTCCGTCGTCGCGAGACGCGCCTTAATTTCGTCGACGCGCGCGCGAAGTTTCGGCAGATCTTTCATCATGCCGCCGAGTTGTCCAGCCAATTTGAGTTTTTCAAACATCGAGAGTCCTTAGTGCTGGTCGACAGATTCATCCGACGATGCGCTTGACGCTTCAAGCGAGTCTTCACGCGCGACGCGAGCCGTGATCTCCACGATAGTCGCGTCGAACAACTCCATCACGCTTTTCACTAGTGGATCTTCGCGAGCGACCGCGTCTGCAACGCCTTTGTCAACCGCGCGCGGCGCCTCACGGCCACTTCGTGGACGCAAGTCGAGTTCCACAGGTCCGCCGAGCACTTTGCGCAGGAGTGTCCGCACTCGCTCTGGATGATCGAGGACGTAGCGACCTTGGCTCGTGGACGGATCCGCATCGATGATTGCCTTCGCACCATCGCGAGTGCGAGTGAATTCTAAGACGGCGATCTCATCGACAACACTTTTGTCTGCGGAACTCTGCACCGCGTGCTGCGCGAGAGATTCCACGAGTGCATCTTTCGAATCGATGCGGGCTCCTTCGACGGATGGCGGCAGCACTGTCGCAGGTGCGATCTGCGGTGAGGGCGATGAAGACGGTGCTACGACCGGTGGTACTCGACCCCCGGCGTTTGTCACTCGGGGGTCAACGGCTTTTTTTGCGTCGACCCCAGGTGGGGAAACCTGCGAGGCGCCCGCAAGCAGTGCTGCGCCTGACGCGAATCTCGACGCAAGCGCGAGACGAACAAGGCACGCATCAAAGAGCGCACGCGGCGCACTTGAAGATCGCACGCTTCGGCTAATCGCATCACACGCAGCGATCGCATGCACGCAATGCGCGAGATCGACATGCTTGGCGAGTATCGTGAGACGCTCGCGCGATGCACTCGCACACTCAAGCAGTTCACTCGCACCGCCGCACGCGCTCGCAACGAGGAGCCAGCGGAATCGTTCGGCGAGTAAGTCGAGCGCGTGCTCGACAGCAGTTCCACCTTCGAGCAATTGTGCGCCGAGCTTCAACGCATCCGCGCAGCGTTCTTCGACAATTGCAGCAACAAGGTCTAACAGCAATGCGTCCTGTGGAAGTCCGAAGACTTGCTCAAGCAATGCCGCGTCGACGCGTTGATCGAGCGAAGCTGCAAAGAGTCGATCGAGCAAACTCAGTCCATCGCGCATCGAACCATTCGCCATGCGCGCCACTGCAAGCAACGCATCCGCACTCGCGTCCATGCCTTCCTTCGTCGCGACTGCGCCGAGGTGACGCGCGATCTCACTCGCTGGAATATTGCGGAAGTCGAAGCGCTGGCATCGCGATTGAATCGTCTGCGGAACTTTGTGCGGCTCGGTGGTGCACAGGATGAACTTCACGTGCGACGGTGGCTCTTCCATCGTCTTCAACAACGCGTTGAAGGCGGGCGTGGTGAGCATGTGCACTTCATCGATGATGTAGATGCGATACTTCCCACGTGTGGGTGCGAGGCCTGCGCCCGCGATGAGGTCGCGCGCATCATCGATGCCGCGATTGGATGCGCCATCAATCTCCGTCACATCAAGATCTTCGCCACGAAGAATTGCTTCGCCCACCGCCACATGTTCTGAGCCACCAGTGCCAGCATTCAACGCGCGAGCAAAGATGCGAGCGAGCGAAGTCTTTCCAACCCCGCGCGTGCCACAAAACAGATACGCATGCGCGGTTCTCCCCGTGAGCATTGCATTCTTCAGCGTGCGCGAGATCGGTTCTTGCCCGATGAGATCATCGAATTCGCGTGATCGATAGCGCCGCGCGAGGACGGTGTAGGGTCGATGCTCAGCGGGTTCAATCGCGAGCGGCGGTGCTTCAGAAGAACGGTCGGACTTCTTCGCCATCGACTCTCGCATCAACATTCAACGCAGCTCAAGAACTAATGAATCCACACGCTCCACACTCGGAGTCACTGAAGACGGCCAGGCAACGGCTGCTCGGACGACGACGCTTATGGCTGCTGCGGTCAAGCCCTGACCAGGTTCACGGTCCGCCCGACTGTCGCGCCTGACCATCTTCAGAAACTCCGACGGGCGAAGATGGTAGCACGACCGAAGGTATCTGCGCAGCCTTCGGTACACTCAGTTCATGGGTGTTGCCGCCGACGATTCAACGAACTCCGACGTATCGCCCGCGCAATCCGCTTCGCGTGCGCGCCTCTCGAGCGAGCGCTATTTGCGCGAGGAACAATCTCGCCGCGTCGTGCTGCTCGTCGTTCGTCTTCTATTCTTTGTTCTGCTCGTCACCACCGCAGTGCTCTTGATCGCAAGTCGCGCAAGTGCCAACGAAGGCTTCTCCTATCTCAACCTCGTGGTGATTGCGGGAAGTGCGATTTCTGTCGGTGTCATCGTGCTCGTCATCGACATCATGACGCCGAACAAGCGGCTCGCTGCGCTTTTCGGCACATACCTCGGCGTCTGCTTCGGACTCATCGGCGCGCTCGCCCTCGGCGCGTTGCTTGAAACTGTTGTGGACGCGTGGGAACTCGTTCCAACAGGGTCAAGCGCGCAGCAGCCCGTGTGGATTCCGGTTGTGAAGGCGATGCTTGCGATCACGCTCTCCTACATCGCGGTTTCCATCGTGCTCACCACGCGCAACGATTTCCGCTTCATCATTCCCTATGTTGAATTCAAGCGTCAACGCCGCGGCGCGCTGCCGATTCTCGTGGACACCAGCGCGCTCGTCGATGGACGCGTGCAAGAACTTGGACTCGCGGGCGTGATCGACGCGCCGTTGTCGATTCCTTCATTCGTGCTCGATGAACTGCAGAAATTGGCGGATAGCAATGAACGAGGCAAGCGCGCGCGTGGTCGACGCGGCCTTGAAGTCGTGCAGAAACTTCAAGCAAACGCGCTTGTTGACTTAAGCATCGAAGAGTTCGACATGGATGTCGGCGGACGCGGCGTGGATCGACTTCTCGTTGAACTCGCGCAGAAGGACGGCTACCGAATCCTCACCACTGATGCGAACCTCGAAAAGATTGCGTCCATCGGCGGCGTTGGCGTGATCAATCTCAATGCACTCGCTGCAGGCTTGCGCGTCGCTGCGATTCCTGGCGATGTGCTCGAGGTCGAAGTCCTTCGCACAGGCGACGCTGCTGCGCAAGGCGTTGGATACCTCGACGATGGAACGATGGTGGTCATCGAGAACGGCGAGCGCGCGATCGGTTCTGTGGTTCGCGTGAGCACCACCAACTGCGTGACGACCGCAGCTGGCCGCATCATCTTCGCGAAACTCCTGCAAGAGCATCCAGAGCCAGGCAGCACTGCGAGCGTCACACGCCTCGCGACCGAGCAACCAAAGTGGAAAGGTCCACCGCCCGCGCCGCGCTCCGCAAGTGATCGCAATCCTCGGCGTTGAACGCGAGCGCTCAACCTCGCGCTCAGGCGAAGGCGATTCACTCGCCGAGCCGTACCACAGCGCGTGATGATTTTGCCGCTTGGGGCAGAAATCATCAGAAGCGCTCAAACAAGGCGAAGGCGATTCACTCGCCGAGCCGTACCACAGCGCGTGATGATTTTGCCGCTTGGGGCAGAAATCATCAGAAGCGCTCAACTAGCGACCGAGCGCGAGGAGCTGGTTGATGAGTTCATCAGTCGTCGTGATCACGCGACTTGCAGCGGAGTAACCGGTGCTTGCGAGAATCATGTTGATGAACTCTTGCGAAAGATCGACATTGGAAAGTTCCAACGCACCGCCCACGAGTCGACCAGTACCGAAGTCGCGTGGCTTCGCGACGAGTGGCGTACCGGAGTTTGGTCCCGTGCGGAAGACGTTGTCGCCGCCGTCGACGAGACCTTCTGGATTCGAGAACTTCGCAAGCGCGATCTGACCGATGGCGCGAGTGAGACCGTTCGTGAACGAACCAGCGATCGTGCCGTCTTCGCCGATGGAGAAGTTCGCGAGCGTACCGATGGAAGATCCATCTTGATAGACGGCTGCGAGATTCGACGCGGAGTCAGTCAAACTCGATACCGCATCGGCACCCGAGTTGAAGTCCATGTTGACAGTCAATGGCGACACTGCACCATTCGTGCGCGTGATGGAGAATGCTTGATTGGTCGCACCCAAGAATCGACCGCTCGCGTCAAACTTCACTTCGCCCAAACCGATGAGGCGCGCTGCAGCATCGTTGTCATTGCTCTCCGCAACGAATTGCCACGTCGTACCACCGCTCGCAGCGGTTGCTTGAAGCACGAAGGTGAGATCGATGGTGAGTGGTGTGCCGAGTGAGTCGTAAACAACGAAACTCGTGCGCACGCTTTCGCCTGTTGCCGAACCGGTCTTGGTCAACACGAGTGGTTGCCCACTGCCGCCGCCCGCTGCAGTCACTACGAAATCTGCTGTTTCAAGCCCAAGTTCCTGCACCGTACCTTCGTTGCCTTGGATCACGAGCTGACCGCCAGCATTGATCGTCACGCTGCCGCCGAGGTTTGAACTTACACCTACTGCGGAATTGTCAACGCCGAGAATATCTTCGAGGTATGCAGTGAAGTCGCCGAGGGTTGTGCCGAAGCCATCGGTACCAGCAACTGCAGAAGCGCTGAACGCGAAAGCATGTGTTTCAAGATCCTTGCCGCCCTTCTCAACGCCGCTGAGTGTGAGGGTCTTCGGATTCGTGGAACTATCAAACGCAAGGACCGAACCGCCCGCGCCGTCGGACATCCACACATCTTCTGTCGTGAGATCAGTCGCGGATGTGGCAGGGATCGTCATCGCAGCATCGGTGAACCACGCGCGGCCCTGATGAACCGAGCCAGTCGATCCCACAGTTCCCGATGCGTTGAGATTGCCGTTGAAAATCACATTGCGACTTGCTTCCGCGAGCGTCAGCGTGCCAACTGGTACTGACAACGCGACGAGATCGCCTTCAATGACATTGAATTGCTCATCGACAGAGAATCCCATCACGCGAGCACCAGACTGTGTGACGAGCTCGTTCTGCGGATTGCGGACAAAGTTGCCCGAACGCGTGAATGCGCGCGAGCCTGCAACATCCACGATGAAGAAGCCATCGCCTTCGATCGCAACGTCAGTCGCGACACCGGTCGCACCGATGGCGCCGTTGTTGAAGTTGCGCTGCGTGCCTGCGATGGTGACGCCGAGACCGATTTGGCCTGGATTCGTTCCACCCGTGCTCCCACTCGGCGCGCTGCCGAGCGAGAAATTGCGGCTAAAAGTAGGCGTAAACTGAATGCGGTTGGACTTGAACGCCGTCGTGTTGACGTTCGAGATGTTGTTACCAATCACATCGAGTCGACGGGAGTTCGAAATGAGTCCCGAGAGACCAGTGAAGAGTGCGGTTGTTGATGCCATAGGAAAAACCTCCTGTGATCTGCGAACTGTTTACGCCGCGGACGCGCTGCGCAAAGGAGAGCCCAACGAAACGGGCTCCGCAACCTGATCTGCAATTTGTGTGCCAGTGACGGAATCGGCAGCCGTTGCCGCGCCGCGCGCAAGAATGATCTGCTCCTGGATAGCCAGCGGTGGAAGTGCGTGAAGCACCAGTACGCGCGCCGCCTGCGCCTCATCACTCGCGCCGATGCGCACGGCGCAATCAATCGCTTCAAGCGCGGCGCCAAGTGGACGCTCAAGACTGCGGGTCACAACATCCGCAACGAATGGACCTTCGTGCGTGACGATGAGTGCGCGTTTGAATCCGCGAGCCTCTGCTTGATCAAGCACAAGGGCGAGTTCTTCGCGTTCGCTGCGCGACAAGTCCGCCGCGCCGCGTGTGTCAACGTCACGATCAGACCGCACGCCGCCATCACGCGCGAGTTCAAGCAGATCGCCAAACTCTCCATCTGCAACGGAAACCCGTGTGGCGCGAGACTTCCCTGTCGATGTCGGTCGAACTGCGGGTTCGAGTCGTCGAAGAAGTTGGCGCGGGTCGATCGTCATAGTGGCAATTCGCGATTAGCCGCCGCCGCCCGAGCCACCACCTGCGCCACCGCCCGTTGTACCGCCAGTCGTCGAACCGCCTGTATTTGAGCCATTTCCTGCTGGAGTGGCTGGCGGAAGTGGCGAGTCGATGAACTCAACGTTGTCCATGGGCAGCACCCAACCGGTGTTGAGCACGAGGCCCACTGAGTCGCCTTCGCGAATGACACTCTGCACTGTGCCACCGACACGAATCGAATCTTGGTTGAGACCACTCACGCGCTTACCGATGAGATTGCCCGCGCTCGAAAGTTGATTCTGGAAGACGATCGAACTCAGACGCTCTTGCATCTGAATGTCGGTCTCGATCGAGCGGATCGAATTCAATTGCTCAAGCAGCGCAGACGAGTCGCTCGGCTTGAATGGATCCTGGTTCGACAATTCAGTGAAGATGATGCGCATGAAATCCTCGCTGCTCAGTTCGTTGAACCGACTTGGCGTGGAGGAATTTCCGGCGGTCGCTGCTGCTGCGTTGGCGTTAATCGCGCTCATGAGTGTGCTCCTTCAGAGAGTGCATGCACAAAGGAATCGAAAGTGTCAGTGGACTGAGAGTTGATTTGGTGGAGGTCGGATCGATCGCGCGACGCATGACCGTCTTGACGACCGCGTGACTCGCCTTGCGGATTGTCTTGGCGCATCGCGCGATCACCAGACGTCTCGCTCTGCGAAGTGCTTGTGGGCGCGTTGCGTTGGTCCGCAGCAAGGAGCGTGTTCGATGCATGCTCACTCGCCGCGTTGCGCGCAGTCGATGCATTGCTTTGCGGCATGCTTTCGACACGCAGTCGATCGACATGGAGACCCTGTGCTTCAAGTGCGGTGCGAAGTGCACCCATATGAAGTTCCAAAATCGCCTGTGATTCAGGCGTTTGCGCGCGGAAGTCAACACTCACACTTCCCTGCGACATCACCATCTTCACTTGCACTGCGCCGAGTTCGGGTGGATCAAGTCGAATCGTCAGCGTGCCGCCGCGCTGCTGCGTGAGCGCAGAGAGCCCGCGAGTCATGAGCTTGCCATTGGACTGGTTCGCAAGCGCGGAAGTCTCGGGCGTCAGTGAGGCGAACTCCGGCGCGATACGTGTCGCGCCAGAGTCAACACTCAATGGGATCGAAGAAGACACTGCTGCGTTGCTCATCGAGATCGCGCTGCTTGATTGCATCGACGCGGCGTGTGCCGGCTGCGCGGTCGGCGGCGCATTCGTATCCTTGTTCACTGCGTCAGTGACGACGCGTGCTACTACATTCGCGTGCGCTGCGATTTCACGCTCGACCGCTGCAAGCTGCGAAGCGATCACATGGGCACTCGCATCCGAACCCACCGCGGCTGGTTGCTCCGTGGGGACTGCTTCGACATGCACAGCCCTCGTGCGCACAAACGTGTTTCGCGTGATTTCCGCGGGAATTCCCAGCGCAACGGTGCGCGACGCCGCGTCTGGTGTCGTGGAGCGCGCGATCGATTCAGCGCTAACGGTTGAAGTTGCAGAAGCCAGCTGTTGCGCATCTGTTCGAACTGCAGGCTTCGCATTCGTTGGCGCGAAGGAAGCACCGAGCAGTTGCGCGAGTTCTTTCGATGAAAGCCGTGCCGCGGACACCGGCGACGTACTTTGTGGCACGGTTTCGGTAAGAGTCAGCGCGGAAGCATTCGCCGACGCAGACTCTTGCGCTTGAATGAGCTGCGCGCCTGCGCTTGGCGCGACCTCATGGATCATTTCAGGAAACTCTGTGTCGACCCCGACGCTCGTGCCGGCAGGAAGTTCCATCGGTAGCAACGCGACAGTGGTGGAACTCGAATCGATCGTGACGCTAGTCGCGCTCGCAGTGGCTGAGGAAGACGCTGCACCCGCATTCGCAGTGGCGGTCGCCTCAGACTGCTCGACCGGCGCTGCGGCAGCCACTGGAGCCACCGCGCCATCCGCGCCATCTTCACGCGCCGTCTTTCGAAGCGCACTCGGACGACGATCCACCGAAGCCCCACGAAGCTGATCACGAAAATCTGCACTCGAACGCGGCGCATCCGTCGACGCGGCTGCAGAAGAGTTCGAAGGCGCAGAAACTGCCCCACTTCGAGCGGAAGCTGCAGCCGGGAACGGTGAAGTTGGCGAAAAATCAACCATGGCAAGTACCCAAAGCCCACGAAGGGGCTCAGACCCAACACAATTGCAAAGGGGATGCCTCGTATCGAAGCGCGGAGCAAGAACTTTGGAAGGGTCAAGGTTTCGCGGCGAATGTGTCTACCCCCGCTACGGGCAGATGTGCACACAAAACCAGATACATCTGCCCGTAGAGATCGAAGCAATCTGTGCAACTCACACGAGAACCCGAAGCCGCGTCGGGGTCTCGCTCGATCTCTTGATCAAATCACTTCTCGCGTCACTTCACACTGACTGGTGCGTTAGCGGCGGGTGATGGCGCTGGCGCAGCGGGAGTTGCGGCGGCGGGCGCGACTTCTTTCGGCGGTGTGCGTGGCTTTGGTTGCGCGGTTGGCTTCGCGGCCGCTTGCGTTTCGCTCTCGAGGCCTAACACACGAAGGCGCTCGACGAGATCGGTGGCGGACTTTGTTTCTGCGGCGGTTTTGAAGGACTTCAAGAGATTCGCGCTCTTCGTCGCGCTCATCGCATCAAGGTACTTCACTGCTTGCTCGATCTTTCCGCTTCCGACGAGTTCGAGAATCCAGTCCTTTGCTTGTTTAGGCGGCAGGCCTTCGAGCAACTTCACTGCCTTCTTGAATTGTTCACTCGTCTCGCGTTGCTTCTCATCTGCGATTGCTTGCTCCCATGCCTCGCGACGAGCGTCGAGCGCGCCTTCGCGTTCGGCAACAGCGCCTTCGCGTTCGTCGATCTTTCCTGCGAGCCTCGCCTGCTCATCGTTGAGCGTCTTCATCGCTAACTGCGCGCGCTCTTCAAATCGCTCTGCCGCTGCGATTTGCTCTTCACGCGTAAACGGTGCTTCGAGAAGTTTGCGCTCTTCAGCAGCAACGCGCATCGCTTCTGCGCCGATGACTTTCTCCTCTTCGAGCCGAGCAGCATCTTCATCGGTGGTTGACGCAAGAATCGACTTCAGCAACTCGAAGCGCTGCTCATTCATGCGACCTGTTTGCCAGAGCCATCCGACGAACGCGCTCAACGCCAACAGGTTCGCGACTGCGAGGATCGAAAGTAATCGCCAGAGTGTCTTCATCGTTGTTCCTCTTGTCGTCGTCGCTCTGCAAGGTCTGCACCAAACTCATCGAGTTGATCGCGCTCTTTGCGATCTTCCGTACCTTTGAACTCCGCAAACCGTGACTCGCGCAAGATCTCGAGCGCTCGACGATCTTGCGCAGCTGAAACCATCGCAGCGCGCGCCGCTTGCAGTCCTCGATCGAGTCCTGAAAGTTCAATCACGGTTCGCTGCGCTTTGCGGAACAACCCTAAGCCTGCGTTCGCGTGTTGACGCAATGCCACTGGATCAATCGCGCCCACCATGCCGCCGCGCCAGGCTTCGCGACTCTGCTGAATCTCCGCTTGTCGCGTGCGAAGCCCCTCTTCGAGTTTCACGCGCATCGCATCAATGCGCGCGAACACGGCACGCTTCTCTTCCTCGATTTGCAAGCGGCGATCGAGCGCGCGTTGGAGTTTGAATATGAATCGTGCCATGCGTGATTAGCGACGAGGTCGCGTTCCTCCGGTAGTGGGACCCGAGACAGTCGCGGTTCCTTGCGCTGCAGCGGGACGCAATGCATCTGCTGCGATGGAAAGTTCGATGAGACTTCGCAGCGTGCGCGGATAGTCGGCGCGCTCGTCGCGATCTTGCTTCAAGAACTGATCGATGTGCGGCTTCATCAACACCGCTGCATCAACATCGGGGTTCGCGCCCTTCTGATACGCACCGATCGCGAGCAACTCTTCTGCTTCGCGATGCGCGGAGAGCAGCCGAATGACATGCCGCCGTGCTTGCGTGTGCGCGGTGTCGGAGACTTGATCCGCGACGCGAGAGATGGATTGCAATGGATCGATCGCAGGAAAGTGCGATCGTTCGGCAAACTTACGACTCAGCACGATGTGACCGTCGAGAATTCCCTTCGCGGCATCTGCGATGGGTTCGGTGAGATCATCGCCTTCCACAAGCACCGTGTAGAAACCTGTGATCGATCCGCCCACTGCTAATCGTCCTGCGCGCTCGAGCACACGAGGGAGCAACGCGAACACGCTCGGCGTAAATCCCTTCGTCGCTGGCGCTTCGCCCGCGGAGAGGCCGATCTGTCGCTGCGCTTGCGCGAATCGCGTGATCGAATCAAGCATGAGCAAGACATCTTGCCCTTCGCCACGAAAATGCTCGGCGATGGAGCATGCGGCAAGCGCAGCTCGCACTCGCATGAGCGGTGTCTCGTCACCAGTTGCGACAACGACGATACTTCGCGCAAGTCCCTCGGGTCCGAGCACATTCTCGAGAAACTCCGGCACTTCACGACCTCGTTCACCGATCAATCCAATCACGTTGACATCCGCGGCAGTCCCGCGCGCGATCGAACCCAAGAGCGTGCTCTTGCCAACACCAGGTCCGGCGAAGATGCCGATGCGTTGTCCTTTGCCGATCGTGAGAAATGCATCAATCGCTCGCACACCAGTCGGCAATGGTTCACGAATCACACCGCGTTCAAGCGGGCCAGTGCGCGCAGGCCACAACGGCTGCGGCGTTCCTGTCAGGATCGGACCCTTGCCATCAAGCGGTCGACCAAGTGCATCCACCACGCGACCGAGAAGTTGACGCGAGACTGGAATCGACGCGATCGGACGCTCGCCGATGACCTTCACTCCACTGCCGATGCCATCCGCTTCGCTGAGCAACATCACCAACGCGCGTGGCCCATCGAATCCAACGACCTCGCCGCGAGGATGCTCACGACGCGTCGTCACCGCAACCCGCACGAGTGAACCAACAGGCAGCGGCAAACTGTCGACCACCACCACGAGCCCCTTCACAGCGATCACTGTTCCCACAATTTCGCGTGGTTCAACCGAGGGCATCGCTGCACGGATGGCTGCGAGATTCATGAGGTGTGACCTTCGTCCGAAGATTCACCAACTGCGCGTCGATCAGGTGTTGATTGTCGTGGAAGGTCGCCGACAATCGCTTCTTGAATGCGTCGGAACTGCGTTGCGAGTGAAGCGTCGACACTTCCTTCAGGCGTCATAAGAATCACACCACCGCGACCGACGGATTCCACTTGCTCAAGTCGCACGGAAGGATTTCCACGCACGATGGCCACGAGCGCTGGAAGTTCACGCTCGAGAATCACGTAGTCATCGGGATGACAACGCACGAGCAGCGTTGTCGCATGCGAGACGAGCGCGATCGCTGCTTCCGCTTGTCGCACCACCGCGGTGTTGTCGACCGCCACAGCAGTGCGCGCCGCTTTTTCCGCGATCATGACAGCGAGCGCAGCGAGATCACGCTCCGCTTCGTGGATGCGTTCTTCACGCACCGCTTGCCAACGCACGAGTTCTGCGACGTACGAGGTTGCGAGCGCTTCGAATCGCACTGCCCAATCTTTATGCGCGGCGTCTTGACCCGCAGTCACGCCCGCAGTGCGCCCTTCTGCCTCACCCTTCGCAAGCCCGAGCGCAAATCCCTCAGTCTGCGCGCGCTTACGCTCCACTTCGACAATCTGCACGGCATCCATTTTCGCTTGCGCGATGATGTGATCCGCTTCCGTGCGCGCAGTGCGAAGCGTGTCTTCCGCGCCGCGACGAAGATCTGTGAGATCAAACGCGCCGCAAGGCGTGCTGATGCGCGTGGAATGTTGCTTGATGACAGACACGAGCGACTCCCTCGCGCGAGGCGCGAGTACTTCAATTAGACGACGGCATCCCCTTCACCACCACGACCAGAGATGATGATCTCCCCTGCGTCTTCAAGACGACGCACGATGTCCACGATGCGCTGCTGCGCGGCTTCAACATCGGACATACGCACGGGACCCATGAACTCCATGTCGTCACGCACGGCTTCGGCTGCACGGCTCGACATATTCGTGAAGATCTTCGACTTGAGTTCCTCACTCGCAGTCTTAAGTGCCAAGCATAGATCGGCATTGTCGACCTCTTTGAGCACGGTCTGAATGCCCTTGTCGTTGACATTAAGAATGTCTTCGAACACAAACATGAGTCGACGAATGTCTTCCACAAGATCAGGGTCTTCGCTCTCTACGCCTTGCATGATCGTGCGCTCTGTTGCGCGATCCACGAGATTGAGAATCTCCGCAACGGTCTCGACGCCGCCAACTTTTTCCATCGACGACGAAATCATGTTTGACAATCGACTCTCGAGTGCAGCCTCTACTTCGCGCACAACCTCTGGATTCGTCTGCTGCATGTTCGCGACGCGACGCACCACTTCCACTTGCTTCTGCGGCGGAAGACCAACCAGGATCTCACTCGCTTTGTGATGCGGAAGATGGCTCACGATCAACGCGATTGTCTGCGGGTGCTCTTCCTGAATAAAGGTGAGGAGATTGCCGCTCTCCGCGCGCTGCAGGAAGGAGAACGGCGTGCGCTGCACTTGGGTTTGGATTTGCTGAATGACCTTATCAGCGAGCTTAGGATCGAGCGAGTTTTTGAGAAGCGTCTTTGCATAATCGAGACCTCCTTCGCGTAAGTAACCTTGCGCCATCGCAAGTGAATAGAACTCGCTAATGACAAGTTGACCGAGTTCGCGCGGAACATCGCCGAGACTCGCAAGCGTGCGCATGACTTCTTCGACCTGCTCTTGCGGCATCTCGCGCAGAATGGATTGCGCCGAGCCCTCGTCGAGCATGAGTAAGAGAATCGCGCACTTCGTCGTGCCATCGAGTTCTTCGATGCTCTTCGTTTGCTTCACGGTGCTACTTCGTGCCATGGGTGGTTGCTCGCTGATGGATCAGGCAGAAGTGCGCATCCAGCGCTTGAGGATGCCCGCGAGATCAGTCGCGTCATGATTGGCAATGTCGTTAAGTTGCTTGAGCATCTGTTGACGACGAAGGCTCTCATCATCGAGCTCCATGCCTTCGAGTGCTGGCGTTGCTTCGTCCGCTTCGCCCACGATGTCTGCATCATCACCCTCGAGCGCTGGTGGAATACCCGCGAGTTCGCCCGCGCTTGGCAGTTGCTCCGGAACAGCAGCCTTCTTCACCATGTTGAACATGAAGAGCAAACTGCCGACCGCAAGCAATCCAAGCAGCGCGGGCTTGATGAGGGTGCCGCCGATGCCATCGCTCGACACGATCTCGGCAATACCGAGACCCGCTGTCGCAGTTGGTTCAACGCCTGTTCCGATCACGGTGTTGACGTCGTAGTACCAGCTCACTTCAACAACACCCTTCTTCGATTTCTCGTAGGCGTCGGTGGTGATCTGTGTTTCAAGGAGTTTGCGAAGCTTCAAGATCTCTTCATCGCGAATGATGGCGAGCGCGGCTTCGTCGGGCTCCGCGGTTGCAGTTGGATTCTTGAGCTTCCACACACCTCGGAAATAGGTGTACGGAAGTGCGACGCCGACATCAATCTTCGCGGCGTAACCCGTTGGATCGATCGATGTCTCTTGCGTCGAAGGAACCGCTGGCAGATAGCGATTGTCGGAACGCTCGGTGGATTGATGCGACCCGCCGCCCGCACTGTTCCCAACCGAGATTCCTGTATTCGGGACGACACCAGGTTCGCGGCCTGCCACTGCGCCTTGCGATGCGGTGCTCGATGAAGACTCAGAGAGCGGCATTGCGATGCCTTCGCCGTACTCCGTTTTCGTGCGCGTGACTGCAGTCGTCACAACTTGCGGATTGACGCTGATGAACACGCCAGGAATATTCGCAAGCAACGCCGCGATGCGCGTGTGCACCGCTTCGGCGACCTTGAGTGAGTACTCGAGATTCTCGCCCGTTGCGTTACTGCCGCTGCGCGAAACTTTGTAGCGACGCGCTTGATCCGTCACCGAAACGCTCTCGGGCTTCAATCCAGATTGCGTTCCTGCAACCATCGCTGCGATCGCTTCCACTTGATCTTGCGAGAGCTCGCCAGACTTCATCACCACGTTCACCATCGCGGTCTGCACTGGTCGCGACGCGCCGAATGTGAGTGCGGGCTTCTGTGAGATCACGACTGTCGCACTCTTCACACCTTTGAATCCAGTGATCGTGCGACTGAGGACATTCTGTAACGCGAAGTGCTTCTTGTCTTCACTGCGCCGACCGGTTTCGAATGGGTTGTCACTCTCAAAGAGTTTGTTGAAGTCGAGTAAGTCCGACGCGCCGCCGTGCGCTTCCGTGAATCCACTCACGAGTGCTGCGTGTTGCTCGACGGGAACGAGGATCTGTCCTCCCGTTTCTTCGTACACAACCGCTCGCTCGCCGAGAAAACGCTTCGCCTCGTCGCGACCAGTGGGCAGCACCTCAAACACCACCATGGATTTGGTGGAGGAGTATTGAGCGACAAGGAAGAATGTCATCGCAATGATGACAACCAATGCGCCGACAAGAAGCTTGGACGCGGAGGTGAGTCCGCTCAACTTCGTGCGGATGAAATCGATGATGTTGCGTATAGCCTGCAAGAGCGACGGCCTCCATGCCGTGACTGCCGGATGTTTCCGACCGCGCTTCATCCTGAAGCACGTGTGACCCAACAAAGGAACACTGTCAGAGAAGGCTCATCGGCATCGTGCCGTTTCAGCCTGCAGGAACTACCTGCAAAGGTTTTTGAAGCAATTTCTGCGCGCGTCCTGAAACCCGTAGCTCAGGCGAAGGTGGCTCTGCCACCGAGCCGTACCACAGCGCGTGATGATTTTGCCGCTTGGGGCAGAAATCATCAGAAGCGCTCAACTACGCCTCAGGCGAAGGTGGCTCTGCCACCAAGCCGTACCGGAGGAAGCGAAACCGCGCGCCATCAATTCCGGAAGTCGAGATGAAGTCATCGCGCGGTCAGTCGCGACCGCTCAAACATGCTCAAACACGCTTAAACATGATCACACGCGGATTTGTCGGATTTCGTCGTAGGCCGCAACAACCTTGTTTCGGACGGCCAGCAACGCGCGGAACGCGGAATCCGCTTCCTGCGTCGCAAGCATCACCCCTTCAAGGTCATCGCGCTTGCCTGTGAGAAGGTCATTGGTCGCGCTCGTCGCGTCCTTCTGTGCATCATTCACCTGCTGAATCTGCTTCATCAACTCATCTTTGAAGTCCGAGCCTCCAACACCGCCCGCGCCAGGAGAGCGAGGCATGCTTGGCGAGGTTGCGCCAGCGCGTGAAATGAGTCCGAGTGGGTCAGTCATGGCAATTTCTCAGTCAGTCTTGCTCCCTTCCATCGGCACGTGGCGTGCCAAGGAGGAGGGCTCGAGGAAAATTGTTCAGGCGAGCAGGGAAATCGCCGCTTCAATCATCGCCTTGGACGCCTGTGCTGCGGCGAGGTTTGCATCGTAGTTGCGCGCTGCGAGCAATGCGTTGGCTTGCTGGACAACAGGATCAATATCAGCGTACTTCACGAAACCGTCCGCATCAGCATAGGGATGCCACGGTTCGTTTCGAAGAATAAACGCTTGACGCGATTCGACTCCCGCGACATGCACCCCGAGCGGCGAGCCATCCGAACCACCTGCCGCAAGCAGCACGAGTCGCTCGGAGAACGGCTCCTCCCTGCTCTTTGGGTCCACAGCAACATCCGCGTTCGCGATATTGGCTGCGATCGCGTCCATGCGAACACGCTGCGCGTAGAGGCCGGAACTTGAGATAGCAAGTGAGCTGAACATGAGGGGCTCCATTCACTGCACACAATGTGCCAGTCATCCGAACGGTCTGCTTACGGTCGTTCTCGAATCGCTGCGTCGATCATTCCGAAATTGAATCGCACCAACTGCGTCGCGGCGCGGAACGCGTAGAAGTTCTCGTTCAGCATCTGCATGAGATGCTCTGCACTTCGATCGTTACCGTCGTGGAAAAGTACGTTGTCTCCGAGCGGTTCCGGTTCGAGCGTCACACCTTGTGGACCGAACGAAATGGGCGCGCCTTCATCGAAAGCGAGTCCACCATCGGGCGCAACCCGCTGCTGCTCGATCGATTCAGCGAGTGACGCCTGAAACTCCCTCGGATTCACGTCGCTCGGACGAAACCCTGGCGTCTCGATGTTCGCAATGTTGCTTGCGATCAGCTTCTGTCGCGCTGCAGCGAACTGGACAGTTCGTGCGAGTGCGGGGATCGGGGAATCTGCGAAGAGTCGCGATGACATAGGTAATGGAACCCGTTGCAGTCTTAGAGTGACTGCGGAACGAGCTCTTCCTCCTTCCACTTCTTGAGTTTCAGTCCGAGCGTGCGCACTCCAATGCCGAGCGCAACAGCGCTGCGCTGGCGATGTCCACGGTGTTTCTCGAGCGTTGCGACGATGGCCCGACGTTCAATCTCGTCGAGCGTGAGACGACCGTCGCACACGATGAGTGTGTTTGGTTCACTTGACGCACCGTGACCATTCTGTGAAGCGGGCGCATGCAATCGAATCGGCATCGTTTCGACGAGCGTCTCGCTGCGTCCCACGTTAGACGCGAGTGGAAGCCCGAGCCCGCCACTTGGTGCGACAGTTCCCGAAAATGTATTCGACACGAATGCTGGAAGCGTGAGCCATGGCTCAACAAGTTCGCCGGAGATCGCTTCGCCGCTCGACAACACCGCCGCGCGCTCGCAAAGATTCTGCAACTCGCGGACATTGCCTGGCCACGGATATTGCGCGAACAGAGCCAGCGCATCCGCACTCAGTCGCTTGACCTTTCCACCCTCGCGACTCGCGACGAGTTTGAGGAAGTGCTCCGCGAGTTCCGCGATGTCTTCAGTGTGCTCGCGAAGCGCAGGCATGCGCAAAGGAAGCACGTTGAGGCGGAAGTACAAGTCGCCGCGGAAACGTCCAGCGTCCACTTCTTTCGCGAGGTCGCGATTGGTGGTTGCGACGATGCGCACATCTACCTTCTGCGGCGTTGAACTACCGACGCGTTCGAAACTCTTCTCTTGCAGCACGCGCAGCAGTTTTGCCTGCAATTCAGTAGGAATCTCGCTGATCTCGTCCAACAACAGCGTGCCACCGTCCGCAAGTTCGAACCGTCCCTTGCGCAGTCGATCCGCTCCAGTGAAGGCGCCCTTCTCGTGACCGAACAGTTCGCTTTCCAGCAACGTAGCGCTAAGCGCGGCGCAGTTGAGTGCGAGAAATGGCTGCGTCGATCGAGGGCTCGCCTCATGCAGCGCGCGCGCGGCAACTTCCTTACCAGTGCCCGACTCACCGGTCACCATCACGGTGCCATGGCTCTCCGCAATGGGCTTGAGTAGACTGCGAAGCGTTTGCATCGCAGGACCTGAACCAACCATGCGATGCACGGGCGCTTTGGAACCTTCGCGAGGCAGCGACGCTTTCAACACCGCGTTCTCTTTCGCGAGCGCGCCGTGTTCAAGCGCCTTCTCCACGCTCATCGTAAGTTCGTCACCAGAGAAAGGCTTCGTCACGTAGTCGAACGCGCCCTTGCGCATCGCCTCGACCGCAGTTGCAACGGTGCCGAATGCGGTCATGAGGACGATCGGAAGCTCGGGGTCGAACTTGCGAATCTCTTCAAGCAACTCAAGACCACTCATCGTGGGCATCTGTAAATCCGTCACGACGCAGTCTGGTCGCTTCTCCGCGATGCGAGACAGCGCCATTCGCGCATCAGAGGCTGCAACAACGGAATGTCCCTTGCGTGAAAGCATCGTCGCGACGCCGTCGCGCATGAGTTCTTTGTCGTCGACCACGAGAATTCTGGCCATAGTGATTGCCCTTAAACGTGCTGAACTTGCAGGAAACATAGCTACTGACTGATACGGCGCTGCACCGCCGCATCGAGCGAAACACCTTCCGCAACCGCACGCGCTTGCGTGTTCGGAAGCAGCAACAATTCAATTCGTGCACCACCGCCTGGTGCGTCTGTCACACACACTTGACCGCCATGTGCATCGGCGATCCGATGCACAATGGCGAGTCCAAGACCCGTTCCTTCTTCACGCGTAGTGAAGAAGGGATTGAAAATCGAATCACGCAACGCGAGCGGAATGCCAGGTCCGGTGTCTTCGACGCTGAGCACAACGGTTTCGCGTCGAACACCATCCGACCAGCGTCGCTTCTCGCGGCACGCCGCAATTCGCACCACGCGCGTCGAACAGTTCCGCATCGCCTCCGTCGCATTGCGCACGAGATTGGACATCGCTTGCGCAAGGAGCGCAGCATCCGCAGCGAAGACGACGCTTTCGCCGGTTCGCTCGAGCGTCGTGTCGCTTGAAAGAAGGACTTCTTCACAGTCCGCGATCGTCATATTGAAAAGATCACCAGCGTCAATCGCAACCGGCGAGAGGCGCGTGTCGCGAGCGAAAGAGAGCACATCGCCAACGATGCGATTCAACCGCTCTGCCGCGCGCGTGATCTTCTCAGCGCTCGCAAGTGATCCGCTCTTCCCTTGCAGATCCTCACAGAGCATCTCCGCATGCAGCACGATCGCACCGAGCGGATTTCGAATCTCGTGCGCGATGCCTGCTGCCATTTCGCCGAGTGCTGCAAGTGATCGCGAGCGGCGCAGACGCTCATTAGACTCCGCAAGGTCTGCCTTCAACGACGAAACTTCGGACTGGAGCGCTGCATGCGTCAACTGCAATCGTTGTGTCGCCTCGTTGAATGCTGCAACGAGTTCCGCAAAGTCACTCACGCCCGCAAGCGAAAGATTCGGCGCGCTGATGCTCGCGTCATCCGGATGCAAAGTTGTGAGTGGAAGTGCTGACAAAGTGAATGCTCGTGAATGTTGCGGAAGATGTTGACTACACCTGCGTATCGGTGAACTGCGATGCGACATCCGCTGGGTGCGGCGTTGCTGGTCCGTACGCACGGAGCGCGAGTGCTGCGTTTCCTGACTTTCGAATCGCGTCAGACACATCGATGCGCCGCGCCACAAGCAGTGACTCGGTCCGTTGATCGATCGAATGAATCTCTTGCAGGATGCTCTCGGCTTCGCTTGCAAACGCGCGCACGCACTCAAGTTCAACGCGCGTTGCACTGGCAATGCACTCGGCCCAGTACGGCGCGCCTGCTGTGAGACGGTCGACGAAACTTCCACGCACGCTCACAAGATGCTCGAGTTCCTCGGTCGCAACTTCCGCTTCGGTGGAATCCGCCTGCGCAGCGTCAAGTCGCGCGATGATCGCGTCCTGCATGCGTGCAGCCTTGAGCAGCGCGCGCGCGGCTTCGATGCGTTCGATGGTCAATGTGGAAAGTGTCGCGCTCAACCGCCGCTCCCTTCGGTGGGCGGCGGTGTTTCGCCTGTCGCGAAAGCACGGGGCGCTGGCGGATGATTGCGCAGCCATCGATCCCATGCCTCGCGCGAGAGAATCCCACCGTTCGCAAGAAACGCGTCGTCAGACAACTGTGCCAGCCGCAATTCCGCACGGCGATGCGCAGTGATGGCGCGCTCTGCGTCTTGCAGTAAATCACATGAATTCACGATCTGAATGAGCGCCACCATGGAGACTGCGTGATCGGAATACTTTCGATCGACAACCTCGTAGAGCTCAATCGCGTCTTCATATCGCGCAAGTTCGTACACGCTATCCGCACGGTGCAGATGCGCTTCGCGAAGCATGTCGGTCGCGAGTCCGTCACGCGACGCTGGCGCGATCAGATCAAACGCAATGATCGCACGCTGATACGCCGACTCAGATTCAGTGAAGAGCGTCGCGATTTGTGCGCGAACATCTTCGACCTTTGACGGAGGCAATTGCGCCGTCGTCGTCGCACGAATGGACTTCGCTAACTCGCGCAAACTCTCGCCCTGACGGAACTCAAGTTCGCCCGCGCGCGGCGCATCGGGTCGACGCGCGAGTGCTTCACGCAGTAACTCCACCGCGCGCGCATGATCACCTTTGCGTGCCATGAGCAGCGAGAGCACATCAAGCGAATCCCAGTATTCATCTGCAGCAGGCTCGAGTCCGAAGGATCCATCGAGCACACTTCCAAGCTTCACCGCAGCATCCGCAGTTCGACCACCAGCGTGCAACGCTCGCGCAAGCGGAACGATCGACTGCACTGCGAAGGGACCATTGGGCGCAACTGCAATGGCAGATTCGTAATGCTGTGCCGCTGCTTCGAAATCCCCTTCTGCATGCAGGATTCCTGCAAGTCGCCACTCTGCTTCTGCGCGCTTGAGATCGCCTTCTTGCACGCTGCGGAGGAACGCAGAGAATCCTTCAACAGCATTCTCGCGCCAACCACCAAGGTCAAATGAATCCGCAGCAGCCCACAAACTCGCTGATGCAGAACCATCCGCAAGCGCGATGGTGGCTGGATGCCGACCATGCGCGAGGAACCAATCCGCTGCGTTCTTCAACAGTCGATTGACACGAATGCGGTCATTGGGCGGCAACTTTCCTGGATCACCGCCCTCTGCGCTCGCGCGCAATCGATCCGCTTCAGCCCGACTCGAGCTCGCAAGACGCAGCAACACAGGCGAGGTCGGCGCAACACCAGGAAGAAGATCCGACGCGATCAACGCATACGCAAGTGCGTTGCCAGGCGCATCACTGAGCAGTTCCGCATCCGCAATCGCAATGATCGTGTCAATGACTTCTGCGCCATTGAGCGCGCCGTGCTTCGATTGATGAAACCGAGTGCGCAACATGTTGAAATCACCGAGCGACGCTTCGTGATCGGGCTCCGCTGCGAACGCTTTCGCGCGACCGAACAGCGCGGCACTCATGACGCGATCATTATGTGATCCACCGACAACGAGGCTGAACGCGTCGCGCGCATGCTCGAGGTTACCGAGTTCATGCTCGCTGCGACCGATGCCGAGCGCAGACTCGCCCGCTTCGAGTGAGCCTGCTGGTGCGAGTGATTGCGCATGCTCAAACTGCACGAGCGCATCATCGAAGCGCGCTTGACGTCGATAGCACTCGCCGAGCAGATTAGAGAGCGCGGCAAAGGTCTTCGCCTCGATGCCTTCAGGCGCAGTTTCAAGTCGACGAATATCAAGAAGCAATCGGTCGAGCGCGACAATCACATCATTCACACTCAGACGAATCTCCGCAGCGCGCATCACCGCCCACGCTTCTTCTTCCGCTGTAATCACGGCATCTGCGCGATATTCATCGATCGCCGCGAGCAGTGATGTCGGCGAACTTCCGGTGCGCGCAAGCAAACCCTCAAGCGCCGAACGACGCACGGTGCGACGAAGTTTCGATGCGCCCTCTCGATCCGCAGATGTCGCGAGCGATGCAAACGCTTCGTCAGGTCGTCCAAGTCGCACAAACACTTCCGCACGCGCTTCGAACTGCGTGGGAGAAAGCGTCCAGCCCGCGTGTTCCGCAGCGGCGTAATGCCCAATGATCGCTTCATCGATTTCGCGCGGCGGCGCCTGCGTGCGATGCTCTGCGATGAGCGCGTCACCGAGCGTTGCGTTGTACCGAGCGTTAATTTCTGCTGGCGCAGTGAGCAATCGAGGCGCGACCACATCCGTGAGAATCGATCGAGCAGCTGCCGTCTCACCACGCGCAAGCAATTCGTCAACTTGCGTCAGCGCAGCGGGAAAATCATCCTGCGGCGCGGCGGTCTTTCCCCAGTCCAACGCAAGCCACACACCGATGCCGGCAGCAAGGATCGTCGGAAGCGGCCAAAGCGCAGCCCAACGAAATGGCGGCGGCGCAGTTGCGCTTGCGGTTCCGCTGGGGGAGGTGGCAGTCGAATCAGGGTCTGTAGTCACGCGGCGTTCTCGAGATCCTCTCGAGGTCCTGTGGTGAGACCGCACTCAAAGAGTACGGTGGCTCCAAATCATCCGGTCGAAGGCGAATCCATTCGCCCTCACGACAAACCGGAGTCTCGGTAGATCGGTCGGCAGGAAGAGAATCCTGCAAAGGCAGTTTCTGCTCACCCCAAGCGAGAATCGCGCGGAAGTGGAAAAGGAAGGGTGGGCGTGGTCGGACCCACCCGGCGCCGCCAGTGCCCGAAGCGCCGAACGGCATGTTCAACCCCGATGAACAGGAAACAGGTGCCTGTCCACTATTGATGTGCAGGTCCAAATGTGCCTGTCCCAAACTCGGGGGGGATATGTGCCTGTCCCAAATTTGGGGCGGCACGCGGTTGCGCGCGGCGGATTTCACTCAGCGCCGAGTCACAACTTCTGTGTTGGTCAGGAGTTCGGGGACTCCGCGCAGTCGGGGATGGGAGATTGTTGCGAGCAGGAGGATTGGGGAGAAGACTGCGAAGAGAGTTAGGACTGCTCTCGCCAATCGTCGTGGGATGGAGGCTTCTCCGCCAGTTGCGCTTGCGACTCGGATGCCGACGATCCATTTGCCGATGCTCGCGCCTGAGATTGTTTCGACGAGGATTGTGAGTATTCCACTTGCGCCGAGCATGAGGGATGAGGGGCCTGAGGTGCTGACGTCGGCTGTGAGGAAGAGGAAGTTTCCGAGGGCAGTCCAGTCGCGCGGGTGGAGGTCAAAGACGAAGGCGGCGATGACGATGCCGGGGAGGAGGTCGATTGCGAAGGCGAGTGCTCTTCGTGAATAACTTGCGGCGGCTTCAGTGGAAGGCGGCAGCATTGCCGCAGCAGCTGGCGATGGGCGGACGACCATCGTGATCAGAAGGAGCGCGGCGGCTGCGAGGCCGAGCAGCATTGGGAGGAAGTGGACGGGCGAGAGTTTCGCTTCTTCGAGTGTCGTGAATGGTCCGACGGTTCCGCGCGCGACATCGAGCACTGCGATGCGCGCAGTGAGCGCTTTACCGTCTTGCGTATCTTCGAATGCGATCATGCGTGCACCGCTTTGCATGCCGACAACGGACCAACTGCCGCGCATCGGAGGGTCGTATGCGCTCATGCTTGCGTCAAGGGATGTCCATGCGAGGAGCGATTCGCCGCGGACGTCGAAGAGTTCGATAGGTTGCGGTGATTCGCCGACGCCGACGATGAGTCGACCTTCTACGATCGTCGCACCAATTCGCGGATTCGCGATCAAACTTCGTGCAGCATGTGCGGGCAGAGCAAGTGTGCGCAGTGACCACGATGCGCTTTGTGTCGCGCTCGGCGTCGCGTTCGTTTGGGTTCGCTTCGCGAGAACAATCTCGTGCGCGGACTCGCGTTGCGTGCTTGCGCGACGAACTTGCGCGAGAAGCACACTGCCATCCGCATCCACCGTCATCACACCTAAGTGACTCGCAATCTCGAGTGGATCACGCAACTCCGTCGGCCATGCATCTACTTCCCATGACGCACCGTCGCAGCGCAGTAACTTCGGCGCCTCACGCAGTGCATCGGAGAACAGCGCGAACGCTCCATCCTTTGCAATCGTGAAGTCGCGAAGCAATCCTTCGCCCGCGAGTGGTGGTCGCGGTGATGGAGTTTGTGATGCATTGAGCCAGTGCGTCGATCCTTCCGGTCGATCGGCGGCGAGTTGAAAAACTTCGCGCGCACGATTTCCTTCGGCGGGAAAGATGAGCCAGACTTCTCGTGCGTAAGCGCTGATGGCTTCAGGTGCGCGCGAAAAAATCCATGCGCGACGCGTGGTTGGCTGCACATCACTCAGCGCACGATGGAAGAGAACCCACGCAGTTTCTTCACCATTGACTGGCGCAACCTCACCGATCCACCACACATGTGCATCGCTACTTGCGACAAGTGGCATCGTGCCGGGAGGCGATGCGTGCGCGACTTGCGCGGACTGCAAGAGCGCGAGCAACAGGAAAATGCCTTGCGCCACGCGTGAAATGAAATGCGCTCTGCTCACGGTTGCGGTCCGGTGTTCGCGTTCGGCTTCGATCGAAGGATCACTTCATCTGGATGCAGCGACTTCAAGAGCGTGTCGAGATCGAAGAGCGCGGGCTTCATGCGCGATGCGCGTCCGCTCGGCTCATCGAAGGCGAGTTTCACTGCGGAGCCTTCTGGAGTCGTTGCGCTTGTGCGAAGTGGAACGCGTGGCCATGCGCCAATCGCAGTGCCGTCCACTGAAACTCGCACATAGTCCTTCAGCGTGCTTGAGGCGACGAGTGCGCCGTGCTCATCGGTGAGCGTGACGGCTTCTGGCAAACCAGTGTCCGCGAAACGCATCGTGCGAAGAACTGATCCATGCTTCCATTGCACTTCTGCTTGCGCGGTGATTGCATACGGTTCCGTGACGACCTCGAGTGCAGCAAGCGCGCGGATGCACGCGGGTTCGAGCAATCCGAATCCACCGCGCGATGGACCGTCTTCCGTACGAAAAACTTCGACACGTGAAGGCTTCGCGTGCAAATCGAAGACCCACCATCGTTCGCCATCGCCACCAGCCCAGAAATATTTCTCGCCGAGTTTTGATAGTCGCATCGCAGAGCGATCGGGGAGCGCGAGAAAGAGATCGACATCCACTTGTTCAAAGTGATCGCCCTCCGCATCGTGCCAGCGAAACTCCACGACGCCGCGTGATTCAAGGTACTTGAGGTGCGAGAGTTCGCTGTTGCGCGACTTCACCCACGATTCCACCTGGTCGCGTGAAGCAAGCAATGTTGGTGGAACCACGCTTGGTCCCGTCCCGTTCGCTCCATCCACCATCTGTTTGGGTTCGCACGCGAACAACACGAGCGTCGCAAACGATAAGCAAGATGCGCGCGCCCACATCAGGACCACTCGCCATCGAGGACTTCACCGAGTTGCTCAGTGATCTCTTGCATCGCTGCATCGTCAAGCTTTGGGTTGACGACTTCAACGCCAGGATCATTTTCCGGTCCACCCTTCGGCGCAACGATCCACCGCTCGCCCGCTGCAGCATCGCGCTGTCCAAGCACACGCAACAGACGCTTGCGCACAAGCAGAAGCATCAGCACGAAGCGAAATCCCACGCGGTGCGGGCGTTCATCATTGCCGAGTCGCTCGAAGAGATCGAGCAATGCGCCATCATCCACGAATGCTCGACGCTTCACGCCGAGTGCGGGAACTTCCGTACGCCAGAACGCGAAGAGATTTTCAGGTCGCCCCCCCGCATCCCATGCTTCTGCGGCAACTTCAACGCGACGCAATCCTGCGGCGCTCGTCGCATCGTCGACCAAAGCCGCGACGATTCGCGCGCCTGGTTCGAGTTGCGCTCCCGTGATCGAACATCGTCCGAGAGAGCGCCCAACATCCCATCCTGAAGTCAATCGAGACATAGTTTGAGTGTATGCGAGAGGGCAATGCTCCCGCTACGATCGCTTCCTTGGACTCTTTCAGTGGACTCATGTCGCCGGATCGCCCGCTCGAGATTTTTCTCGAGTTGCTGGTGATTTGGGTGTGCGTCTACACAGTCTTCCGATTTCTGCGTGGAACGCGCGGCGCTGGCGTGGTCAAAGGATTCCTCGTGATCGCCATCGGGGTTGCGGTGCTCGTGCGAGTGCTCGGCGATGCGACCGATGGCCTTGTGAGGCTGCGATTTCTGTTCGATCGCGTCTTCGGACTCGGCGCGATTCTCATCATCGTCGTGTTTCAACCGGAACTGCGCGCGGCGATGAGCCGGCTTGGGCGGACGAATTTCTTCACCCGCAACAAAGCTGAAGTCGGTGGGCTCGCACGCGAATTCGCGGAAGCGGCCGAGTTTCTCTCAAAGAATCGCATGGGCGCGATCATCGTGTTCGAGCGACAGATCGGCATGGGTGACCTCGTGGAGAGCGGCATCAAACTCGACGCGACGCCAAGTGCTGCGCTGATTCAGAGCATCTTTTGGCCAAGTAGCCCGCTGCATGACCTTGCCATCGTGGTGCGGAATGGTCGAGTGTGGGCTGCGAATGTTCAACTTCCGCTCGCGCAAGAAGACGCGGTGCCAACGACGCTCGGTTCGCGCCACCGTGCCGCAGTCGGCGCAACACTTGATGCGGATTGCCTCGTACTTGTGGTGAGCGAAGAGTCTGGGCTCATTCGATTCGCAGAAGGTGGACAGCTCAGTGAGCCTGTGGCTCGCGAGCGAGTGGAAGCAGAACTCACAGAACGACTCACGCGAAGCACTGCCATCGTCAACGATGTGGTTGCAACCGCGCGCGCGGCAGCGAACGCGGCCGCGAATACTCCGCGCATTACCAAGCGCGCGGAGGGAACCCGATGAGCGCGTGGACACGCACTGAAGGTCGTACCTGGCGACAGCGCTTTATCGATCTTGCGACCGTGACTGCGGTCACCGCACTCGTGTGGCTGTGGGCGTCGAACCAAACTTTGCAATCACGAACGGTGACCTTCGACGTGCTCATTGACTCGAATGACCCCTCGCGTCTTATTGTTTCAAACTCCGGTCCTCACCATGTTGCTGCGCAGTTAGTTGGATCGCGACAAGCGGTGCTCAGCGCATTTGAAGTGCTCAACGGACGAACAGTTCGTCTCGTGACAGGCGCAGATGGCGTTCCAACAAGTTCTGGCGAACACAATCTTCCTGTGCTCGACATCATGAGCGCATCGCCGATGCTCGCGCCACTCGGTGTTGATCTTTCCAACGTGAGTCCCGCAACGATTCGTATCAGGTTGCGCGAAACTGCGACAACCACACAACCGTGAACGCGTTCACTGCTCGACGCGCACGGCGTGATACGCCTTCTTGCCGCGACGAAGCAACAAGACGCCGCTCGGAAGTAGATCACTACTTCGGATGACGGTTTCAAGCAGCACTTTCTCACCGTTCACGCTCACCGCGCCATTCTGCACGAATTCGCGTGCTTCGCGCTTACTTGCGGCGATCGATGTGCCCGTGATGAGATCGACAATGCCCAAGCCCGCTGAGAGTGATGCGGCACTCACGACGCTTGACGGAAGATCCGCAGCGATGTCTGCGATCTGCGATGCGTCGAGGCTCTTCACATCACCTGAGAAGATCGCTTCACTCGTCGCACGCGCGCGCGCGAGTTCCGTTTCACCATGCGTGATCCGCGTCATCTCGACTGCGAGCGCTCGCTGCGCGTCTCGCTTGGCTGGATCGGTCGCGAGTGCTTGCGCGAGCGCGCCAACTGCGTCTGCATCGAGAAACGTGAACCACTGCAGGAACTTCACCGCATCCGCATCCACGGTCTGCAGCCAATACTGATAGAAGCGATACGGACTCGTGCGATCGGCGGAGAGCCAGACTGCACCCTTCTCCGTCTTGCCAATCTTCTGTCCATCACTCGTGGTGACGAGCGGACATGTCGCACCAAAACTCTCGCCTTGCGCGACGCGTCGAATGAGATCGATGCCGCTCACGATGTTGCCAAACTGATCGCTGCCGCCGAGTTGTATTGTGCATGCATCAGCGCGATACAGATGCAAGAAGTCATACGCTTGCAAGATCATGTAACTGAACTCGGTGTAGCTGATGCCTTGCTCGCGGCCACTGAGTCGCGATGCAACGGAGTCGCGCGAGATCATCTGATTCACAGAGAAGTGCTTGCCGATATCGCGCAGCATGTCGAGGAAACTCATATCCGCGAGCCAATCGACGTTGTTGCGCATCACGGCGGCACGAGGACCAGAAAAGTCAAGAAACCGCTCGAAGATGCTGCGTTGCTGCGAAACGTTGTGCTCGACGAGCTCGCGCGAGAGCAGTTGACGCTCAGCGCTCTTTCCACTCGGATCACCGATGAGTCCCGTACCGCCGCCAGAGACGACGATCGGTCGATGTCCTGCGCGTTGCAGGTGCGCAAGCAACTTGATTCCCATGAAGTTGCCAATAGTCAAACTATCGGCGGTCGGATCAAACCCTGCGTAGCCCGCACGCACTCCACTCGCGAGATGCGCAGCCAGCTGCGGCGATGTCGATTGATGCAGCAGCCCACGCCATTGAAGTTCATCGAGAAATGGAAGCATGTGCAAATCTCAAGAGTCGCTTAGCGAACCGATTGCATCTTCTCGCCGATCTTCGCGATGAGATCGTTCCAACTCTTGTTGAAGGAGTCGCGTCCTTCGATCTGCAATTCAGCCGCAACCTTTGCAAGATCCACTCCAGCATTTGTTGCAGCAGCGAGCGCGGCTTCGGCAGCGACGCCGTCTGAAGGCATGCGCCCTTGCGGCTTGCCGCCGCTCACTAGTGCGAGGAGCGTCTCTTCTGGCATCGTGTTGACAGAGTCGGTTGTGCCTAGGACATCAACGTACATGCACTTCGACAACGCAGGATCCTTCGTACCAGTACTTGCCCACAGCACGCGCTGCACTTGCGCGCCCTTCGCAGCCAGTGCTTTCCAGCGCGGCGTTGCTGCATGATCGAGCGATGCTTTGAGGATCCGCCCTGCCATTGCGATACCGACAGTGTTTTGTAGATCCACGGGCAATGCCTTGCTCGTCGCGCGATCCCAACGCGAAATGAAGACGCTCGCAACACTCGAGACAAACGCGGGAAGCCCTGCAGCGACGCGTCGTTCGATGCCGCGCGTGTATGCCTCAGCAGCGGCGATGTAATGCTCTCGCGAGAAGAGCAATGTCACGTTGATCGGAATACCGCGGAAGATGAGCTCTTCAATCGCGGGGCATCCTTCGGGCGTGCCTGGAACCTTGATGTAGAGATTGCGGCGATTTGCTTTCGCGTGCAGTTGCACAGCCTGCTCAATCGTTGCCTTCGTGTCATTCGCGAGCAACGGCGAAACTTCAAGCGAGACGAATCCATCGATGCCGTTTGTTGCGGAGTGAATGGGACCGAAGTGATCAGCGGCGCGGCGCAAATCGTCGATCGCGCACTCAAAGAATGCAGCCTCGACGCCGAGCCCCTTCGCTGCGAGGTCGCGCACTTGCGGGTCATACACACTTCCGCCCGCGATCGCCTTCTCGAAGATGGTGGGATTCGATGTGAGTCCCGTCACATTGAACTGCGCGATGTAATGCGCAAGTGTCCCAGACTCAAGGAGCGTCCGAGTGATGTTGTCGAGCCAAATGGATTGTCCGGTAGCAGCAAGCGCGGCGGTGGGAGTCATGATGCACGAACGGTAGCAGATTGAAGACATGCCGATTTCTCAGGCGTTCCCTTAGCCCCTTGTTTGATGCGCGCATTCATGCGACATTCCCGCACCTCACATTGAATCAACATCGAGCGCATGCTCAAGGAATGCATAAATGCCCACCGGAAAAGCACGCACAAAGTCCACCCCCACCACGCGCACGGCTTCTACCGAGAGCGCGGCACCGAAGCTTCCGTCCTGGAATGGATCCTTACTCAAGTCGAAAGCATGGAAAGCGTTGGGAACGCGCGCGAAAGTTGCGAAGGCATCCGATCTTCGAACACTTTTCGCGAAGGACAAAAAGCGAGGCGCAACATTCACCGCCGAAGCACTTGGCATTCGCCTCGACTACTCGAAGAACGTGTTCGACAGCGCGACGCTGAAGTTGCTCTTCACGCTTGCGAAGGAACGCAAAGTCACCGCAAAGCGCGATGCGATGTTTCGCGGCGAGAAAATCAACATGATGGAAGACCGCGCGGTGCTTCATGTCGCTCTGCGCGCGCCGAAGGGAAGTGTCATCAAGGTGGATGGTGTTGATGTGGTGCCTGCAGTGCACGAAGTCCTCGGTCGCATGGAGGGATTCGCAAAGAAGATCCGCGCACGCAAATGGCTCGGCTTCACGGGCAAGCCCATCAAGAACATTGTGAACATCGGCATCGGCGGAAGCGATCTCGGACCAGTAATGGCGTTCGAAGCCCTGAAAAGTTTCAGCGATCGCGGACTCACGATGCGATTCGTGTCCAACGTGGATGGCAACGATTTCTTCGAAGCAACGCAAGACCTCAATGCTGAGGAGACGCTCTTCGTCGTGAGTTCAAAGACATTCACGACGCTCGAGACCATGACGAACGCGAGGACCGCACGCGAATGGAGCCTCAAGACGCTGAAGGATCCCAAGAGTGTGGCGCGTCACTTCGTCGCGGTGTCCACAAATGCGGAGAAGGTCGCGGAGTTCGGCATCGATACGGCAAACATGTTTGGATTTTGGGATTGGGTTGGCGGTCGCTACTCGATGGATTCAGCCATCGGACTCAGCACGATGATCGCGGTGGGCCCGAAGCATTTCGCTGAATTACTCGCTGGCTTTCACGAGATGGATGAGCACTTCCGAACAACGCCCGCAGAGCACAATCTTCCGATGCTGCTCGCGCTGGTTGGAATTTGGAATCGAAATTTCCGACAGCACGCAACCGTTGCAGTGCTTCCCTACTGTCACTACCTCCACCGCTTCAGCGCGTATCTGCAGCAATTGGAAATGGAATCCAACGGCAAGCAAACGCAACTCGATGGTTCACCAGTTGCATGGGATACGTGTCCTGCGATTTGGGGAGAGCCCGGCACGAACGGACAACATGCGTTCTATCAGATGATTCACCAAGGAACATCGCCTGTGCCGTGCGACTTCATCCTGTTTGAGAAACCTGTGCACGATCTCGGCGCGCATCAAGACATGCTCGCGTCGAATGTTCTCGCGCAAACGGAAGCGCTCGCCTTTGGCAAGACGCGAGGCGAAGTGCTCGCGGAAGGTGTTCCCGCGTGGCTCGCACCGCACAAGACATTCCCAGGAAACCGACCAACGAATTTGCTGCTGTGCACAGCGCTCTCACCGAGAATGCTTGGCAAACTCATCGCGCTCTATGAGCACAAAGTCTTTGTGCAAGGCGCGATTTGGAACGTCAACAGTTTCGATCAGTGGGGCGTCGAACTCGGGAAGGTTCTCGCAAACCGCATCATTCCAGAGGTTTCATCGAGCGCGGCACCGAAGCTTGCGCACGATAGTTCCACGAATGCTGCGATCGGGCATTACCGAAAAGCGCGCGGCCGAGCGAACTGAACGAATCCGCACTCTCATCTCTTATGGAGTTGCACGCACAGCAGGCGCTGCGGGTGTTGCTTTGGGCGCTCGGACCGCGGCGAGATGGCGCGTCGCGAGAACGGCCTGCTGACGCGCGTTGATTGCACCTTGCTCATCATGTTCTCGCTGCTGCCACTCGGGAAGCGAACTGGCGTCGAACCCTTCGTAGGGCGGCGTTTTTTCATCATTCACATGCTGGGTGGTCAGCCTCGCCATCGCATTGGATTGATCCACATTGAGCATGGTCTCTTGCACACCGAATGCAATTGTTCGTGAGGCTGGCGCCGCGCGTGTGGCGGGAGCCGTTCGCGGAACAGGAACTGCAGCAGCTGCGTTAGGCACGGGCGTCGCGCGCTGAATGAGTGCAAGCGGCGCCGAGGTGGTTGGTACTTGTCCTGTGATGGTCGGCGCGTACACCATGATCGAAGACGATCCACTCAACGCACGCGCGGCGCTGGGACTGCTCACCGAACGAAATGGTCGGCCTGCGGTTGAGTGACCGGTTGCGGCAATGACCGAAAGGAGCATGCGAGGCGTCGAGGGACTCACGCCAATGAGTTCGCACACACGAACAAGATTTATGTTGCGCGCGGAAGCGATGCGATAAGGGGCGAGAGGAAGTTGATTCCATGTCCCGAAGAGGTCAGCACTCAGCCATGCGTCATGCGATTGAGATTGAACGCTCGAACTGAGGAGATTAATTTCGCGCACGAACACCCAACTGAAGTCGGGAGGATTGGGAGACGATCGATCGCCGGTCGCTTCGCCGAGTTCACAGAGTTGCGGAGTTGCAGACTGCGGTGGAAGCGCAGCCCATCCAACGATGCCTGGTCTGCCACGCCACGCGACCCATGCCGGCGCCCACTCTGTACCGGGCTGCCAATTCCAACCGAGTGTGATGTCGTAGAACCATCGACCGTAGTGATACGTCGCCCAACCGAATGGCTCGTACGAATTCCAATAGAGCGATCCGTCTTGCACGACCTGCCATTCGCCGAGCACATACGGCTCCCATGTTGGCGAAAGTTGCCGCGGTTGCCATACCCAACCGAACGATGGATGCGCGCGCCAAGTCCCCCAATTTGAAAGCCTGCGCATGAAGTCGAGCATCGAGAGTGTGCGAGTGCCGCCTTGCATGCCAAATTGTTCTTGGTGCTGCATCGAGAGAGGCGCGGCAGACGAAGCTGCATTCGCAGTCGGCTCGGTTTGCGCGTTCGAGGACGCAGTCGGTGCGAACATTAATCCGAGCGTTGCGATCAGCGCAACAAAGAGATTGGTTCGAGCGAGTGCGCAAGCAGAGCGGAGGAAATGCATCGTGAAATCCTACCCGTCTTGGTGGAAGCAAGGCCTACGCCAATGCTGCGCTCGAGGATCGTCGCAGTTTCAAGATGGAATCCACGATGACCGCAACCGCGCGGTCAAGTTCAAGCGAACTCGTTTCTCGCGAGAGACTAAATCGAATGGAGCCGTGTGCTTCCTCGGGAGAAACGCCCATCGCAAGCAGCACTGGGGATGGATCAAGCGAGCCTGAGGAGCACGCCGCCCCTGCCGACGCATACACGCCACGCTCCGACAGCAACAACAAGATCGCTTCAGCTTCAAGACGCGCGAACGCGATGTTCGACGTGTTCCAGAGGCGCACTCCGGAACTACCATGGGCACGAGCGCCCGTCGCTTCGCATATTGCGCGCTCAAATCCGTCGCGGAGTGCAGCAAGACGATCAATCTCACCGCGCTCAATCCACTTTCGGGCGAACTCTGCTGCAACGCCAAAGCCAGCAATGCCTGGCACGTTCTCTGTTCCACCGCGGCGATCTCGTTCTTGAGGGCCGCCGGACTGCATGGGCGAAAGATGCACACCCCGACGAACATAGAGTGCGCCTACGCCTTTAGGACCGTGAAGCTTGTGTGCAGCAAAGGACATCAAGTCCACTTGCATCGATGCGAGATCTGTGTGCATCTTGCCAACCCATTGCGTTGCATCAGAATGGAATCGAACGCCATGCGACCGACAGAGCGCGCCGTACTCCGCGATCGGCGTCACGACGCCTGTTTCGTTGTTCGCCCACATGAGCGAGACAAGCGCAACTTCGGACGCGCGCGCTGCGAGCAGCGCGGAAAGCGCGTCGAAGGACGGAACTCCAAATGAACAACCTTCAAGCCAAATCACCTCAGCAACTCCGCTCCGCTCCAACGACTCAGCGGTTTCGCGCACCGCACTGTGCTCAAAACGAGAAGTCACGAGAACACGGCGACGAGCGTCGCTGGCAATCGCATGCGCCAGAGAACCACGAAGCGCGATATTCGCCCCCTCGGTTCCGCCTGACGTAAAAATGAGCTCCCGTGGCTGCGCACCGACGAGCATCGCAATCGATTCACGCGCGAGTTCGACAATTCGGCGCGCCGCGATTCCAACCCGATGCACACTCGAAGGATTCCCCCACTCTTCCCGAAGCGCCCGCCCAACAGCATCCACAACCTCAAGAAGCGGACGCGTCGTGGCGTTGTTGTCGAGATTGACAGGATTGATCAAGTTCGACATACACAACCTCCGCATCAAAAGAAATCACCCGCCTGCCGCATTTGGCGTACAAGCGGAAAAAGATCCTCACGCTCAAAAACAGCGTTCCGCGTGCGAGGATCAGAACCCGAAACTCGAACCAACCTCAGTGTATGGAGTCAGCACTACGCCACAGAAGCGCTCCAGGACCGGAAAACCAACGACCGCACAATTTGCCGGGATCAGCGCCTCACTGAGCACAAGCAGTCACGCGTGCGTCAGCGCGCGCCAACGCACGCCAACGCATGCCAACGCATGCGAGCCAACATCAGCGCATGTCAGCGCGCCCCAGCGGCAAATCACAAGACCCGACGCTCGTGTTGGCGAGCGTCGGGTCTGTATTGCGGTCGAGAGGGATCGAACCTCCACGGGTATTACCCCACTAGAACCTGAATCTAGCGCGTCTGCCAATTCCGCCACGACCGCGGGGGTCGAAAGTATAGCGGGAAAAGGCTGCTTCTCGCTCAACGCTCAACATGAGAGCCTGCCACCTCACCTCGCCCCGTCACCTCGTTCTGCGCCACTAAAACCCGCAATCGACTTGCATCAACGCGGTTCAGTTCAACGCATCGCAGGTCTTTGGAGCCTAGCGCGGTTCATGGCAGTCGCAGGACTCACTCAGTTCTCGTCGCCCTCGTCAGTTTCATCAGCTGACGGCGCAAACTTCTTCGCCGCCGCTTCAGGAACAGCAAGTCGCTTGTCGAGCACGCGCTGGCGGATCTCTGCGAACAGCGCTGGGTTTTCGCGTAAGAACTGCTTTGCATTCTCACGACCTTGACCCACTTTCATGCCCTTGTAACTGAACCACGAGCCACTCTTCTCGATCACGTTGTCTTCGACAGCGAGGTCGACGAGATCACCCGAGAGAGAAATACCCTCATCGAACATGATGTCGAACTCCGCCTCGCGGAATGGTGGCGCGACCTTGTTCTTCACGACCTTCGCACGCACGCGGTTGCCGATGTTCTTATCGCCATCCTTGATGGCGCCGATACGACGAATGTCGATGCGGACAGTGGCGTAGAACTTGAGTGCCTTTCCGCCGGTCGTGGTTTCCGGCGAACCGAACATCACGCCGATCTTGTCGCGCAACTGATTGATGAAGATCACGATGCACTCGCTCTTTGCGATCGCGCCTGTGAGCTTGCGCAACGCCTGACTCATGAGCCGCGCTTGCAGGCCCATCTGCGCATCGCCCATCTCACCTTCAATTTCAGCCTTCGGAATGAGCGCAGCAACGGAGTCGATCACGATGATGTCAACAGCATTCGAACGCACAAGCATTTCACAGATTTCAAGCGCCTGCTCGCCAGTATCTGGTTGCGACACCAACATCTGATCGAGGCTCACACCAAGTCGCTTCGCCCATGAAGGATCGAGCGCGTGCTCCGCATCGATGAACGCTGCCACGCCGCCGGACTTCTGCGCATTCGTCAGACCGGGGAGTGCGAGGGTTGTCTTTCCGGGGGAGTTTGGTCAAGTAGAAGGGCC
>QWPV01000029.1 GCA_003671055.1 Planctomycetota bacterium | reverse complement strand
GTTGTAGTGAAGTTCGGTGCGGGCCTTTGTAATGTCTAGGGCGTATCTGCGATCGGCGCCGGGGCGGTCTCTTACGAAGGCGACGAGTTCGGCGCAGCTCTTTCCCTTTGCTGCGGGGCAGTTGGGGTAGCGCTGCGTGAGTGTTGCATCGCGTTCGAAGGCGTGATCGATTTCACTGACAACGAGTCGTAGGATTTCGAGACTTGTGCGTTCGTTTTCGCCGCCGATGTTGTAGGTTTCGCCTGCAACGCCGCGATCGAGTGCGAGGAGGATTGCGTTGCAGTGATCGTCCACATGGAGCCAGTCGCGCACGTGGAGTCCGTCGCCGTAGACGGGCAGTCGTTCGCCGAGGAGGCAATTCACGATGAGGAGCGGAACTAACTTTTCTGGAAGTTGATACGGACCGTAGTTGTTCGTGCAGTTGGTGATGACTGCGTCGAGTCCGAAAGTTTCGTGATACGCGCGCACGAGGTGATCGCTTGCGGCCTTGCTCGCGGCGTATGGACTTGAGGGGCGCACGGGGCTCGACTCGGTAAAGGGCGCGTCTCGGAGTTCAAGTGACCCATAGACCTCGTCGGTGGAAACATGGTGGAATCGGTGCGCGCCGGGTTGCTCTTCGAGCCACACCAGCCGCGCGGACTTCAGCAGCGAGTGTGTGCCGACGATGTTCGTTTCGATGAAGAGGTCTGGACCGAGGATGGATCGGTCGACATGACTCTCCGCTGCGAAGTGCACCAGTGAGCGGATTGCGTGCTTGCGCAGGAGGCCGCAGACGAGCGAGGTGTCGCGGATATCTCCTCGCACGAATGTGCAGCGCTCGGTGCTGATTCCCTCGAGATTCATGAGGTTTCCGGCGTAGGTGAGGGAGTCAAGCACCACCACGTTCGCGTGCGGGTCCTTCGCGAGAAGTGCGCGGACAAAGTTGGCGCCGATGAAGCCGGCGCCGCCTGTGATGAGCATGGTCGAGGTGGGAAGTGTCATCGTGAAGAAGTCTCAGTGAACGCGGTCGCCTCAGCATGACGCAAAGTTCGCTGCCTCGGAACTCGAACTTGCAAATTTCGCTTCGGCTCGTGCCCGAACGCTGCAGCAAGAATTTGAACTCCGCCGATAATAGGCTCCATGTGTTTGGCCACCCTGCTCGCCTGTCTTCTCGTTTCTTCCACCCCCGCTCCAACTGTTCACACCCCGCGTGCGAGCATTTCTGCCGCCGTGCAGGACGCGGCGCGAAAGTCTGGGCTTCCGAGCGGGACGTATTCAATCGTCCTGAAGAATGCGGATACGGGTGAAACCATCACCGCGATCGAAGCTGATCGCCCCATGAAGCCTGCGAGCAACATGAAGTTGTTCTCAACAGGCACTGCGCTCATGACCCTCGGCACCGAGTTTCTGTTTCGCACGCAGTTATTGTGCGAGTTTCTTCCCGCAGGTGATCGGCTCACCGTTGTTGGCGATGGTGATCCAGCATTTGGCGATCCTGATTTGTTGTCGAAGATGTCGTGGACTGCGCAGAACGGTGAAGTGCGAAACGGAGTCGATGCGACTGCGCTCGTCGACATCTGGGTTGACGCGGTACGCGGGGAAAAAATCACGAAGATTAGTGAACTCGTTATTGATGCGCGCATCTTCGACGATGTCGGCTACCAACCGCATTGGCCGCGTGAGCAATATTCGAATGGCTATTGCGCTGAAGTGTGGGGACTAAATTTTCATGCCAACGTGGTGCATGTGATTCCCGCACCGCGCGCTGGTGGCGCTCCGGCGATCGCATCGATGAGTCCTGCGATGCCGTGGCTCGTGACGAGTAACAAAGCAACATCAAGAACTGGCGCCAAGGACAAGCACACATTTACTGTGGTGCGCGAACCAAACTCCAATGCACTCACGCTCGGCGGCAACGCGAAGGTGCAACCACGCGATGCAGCGGAGTTGACGCTTCACGACACACCGACGCTGTTCGGTGAACTGCTCGCGGATCGTTTGCGCAAACAAGGCGTGACGGTGGCGCGTGTTCGCAAAGCCCTGGTTGGAGAACCCGCTGCTGCGGGCACGCAAGTTGGTCCGGTGATTCAAACGCCGATCGCGACCGTGCTCAAGCGCGCCAACACCGAGAGTTCCAATTTATACGCAGAATCCCTGTGCAAACGCGCGGGCGCTGCACGAACGAAGACACCAGGCTCATGGAGCAACGGCACCGCGACAATCGCCGAGGCAATCCAGCTCCGCCTTGGACCGAGCGCGTTGAGTGGCTTCGTCGTTGATGATGGCTCGGGTCTCTCGGCAGCCAATCGCGTCACCGCGCGTGTACTTTGCGATTGGATCGTGTCTTTTGCGAATGATCCCAAACTTGCACAGCCATTCATTGAGAGCATGGCGGAAGCTGGCGAATCTGGCACGGTGCAGAAGCGCTTCAAAGATCTCGCTGGCAGCGCGGTGACCGTGCATTGCAAGACGGGATACATCCGTGGCACGAGTTGTCTTTCGGGTATCGCGATTGCGCCGAATGGAACTCGCATTGCGTTTTCCGTGCTTGGAAACTCGCTTGAGCAAGCAGATCGCGTGGATCGCGCCAAGCGATTGCAAGACGCGGTGGTTCGCGCGATTCATTCTGCGCTTGTTGAGAGCAACAGAAATTCTGTGAACGCACTCGGTGGATGAACACGCGATGACGCCAGTCCCAACCGTCCCTGACCCAATCACCATGCACGGTTGGATCGCACTCGCGATCACACTCGTCACGCTGACGCTCATCGCGCGCGGACGCTGGTCGCTTGACTTGATCATGGCAGGAACGATCGGACTCTTGGTGCTCACCGGCGTGCTCGCGCCCTCCGATGCGTTGAGCGGCATTTCAAGTCCAGCGATTCTCGCGATCCCCCTGCTGCTCATCGTCTCGCAAGGCGTGATTGGCACTGGCCTCGTGCAAGCAGTTGGACTGCGCGTGTTTGGTCGAACGAGTTCTGAACGCGGCGCGTTACTTCGCATGACGCTGCCGATTGCAGGATGCAGCGCGTTTCTGAACAACACGCCGTTGGTGGCGATGTCGATCCCTATCGCGAATGATTTCTGTCGCCGCAGCGGCATTCGTCCATCGAGCATGTTGATGCCGCTTGCGTTCGCATGTTCGCTCGGCGGTATGTGCACGCTGCTTGGGACGAGCACAAATCTTGTGGTTGCCGATCTCTGGGAGAAGTCTGGACACGAGGCGATGCATCTCTTCGACCTCGCGCCCGTCGGTATACCTGCGGCGATTGCGGGCCTTGCGTTCCTCATCATCGCCGCGCCGCGTCTTCTACCTACAACGCGTTCGCCTGGACTTCTTGAAGCGGATCCGCGCGGCTACAGCATTGAGATGTTGGTGGAGCCAGGAAGCAAGTTGGTTGGACAGAGCGTTGATGAAGCGGGCCTTCGCGGATTGCGCGGGCTCTTTCTTGCGGAGATCGAACGCGATGGCGAAGTGCTTGCGTCAACCGATTCATCTACGAGACTACGCGGTGGCGATCGACTCGTATTCGTTGGCGTTGTCGCGAAAGTTGTAGAGCTCCACCAGATCGAAGGCTTGCGTATCGCGACCGATCAAGTGTTCAAACTTGAGAGCCCGACGCATTGTCGCTTCCTCGTCGAAGCGATCATCTCGCGCGCATCTCCTGCTGTTGGACAAAGCATTCGAAGCGTAGGATTTCGCGGTCGTTACTGCGCGGTCGTGCTTGCAGTGAGCCGTGGTGGTGCGCGCATCGAAGGCATCAAGCTCGGCGACATTGTGTTGCAAGAAGGCGATGCTTTACTGCTCCTCACGCAGGGAAATTTCATAGATCGATTCCATGATGCGCGCGACTTCCTGCTCGTGCGCCGCGTAGATGACTCGACACCATTGCGTCGTGAACGCGCGTGGATCGCTGGGCTCATACTCCTCGTTGTTGTCGCGATCGCAACGATCGGTCCCTTCGGCTTCGGCATGTTCGAAGCCGCACTCATCGGCACTGGGCTCATGCTTTTCACGCGCTGCACGACTGGACCAGAAGCGCGCAAGGCCGCGAATCCACGACTTGTGCTGAGTCTCGCGGGCGCAATTGCTTTGGGACTCGCGCTTGAGAAGACGGGCATGGCTGAGCGCGCGGCAACAGCAGTCGTGACGCTTGCGGGCGCATCAGAACTCGGCGTGCTCATCGCAGTCTTCACCATGACATGGCTGCTCACGGAACTTCTCACGAATGGAACTGCTGCTGCACTCGCGCTGCCGATTGCGCTTGCTGCAGCAACGCAGTCGGGCATCGATCCACAACATATCGCGCTGTTGGTCATGGTTGCAGCGAGCACGAGTTTCGCGACGCCCTTCGGCTATCAAACAAATCTCATGGTGCAAGAACCTGGTGGCTATCGGTTAAGTGATTACATGCGACTCGGCATTCCGCTCGCGTGCATCGTCGGCGCCACTTCAATCACCGCGGTGTACTTCCTATGAGCACGCATCCGATGTTGCCTGCGTTGTTACTCGCGCAGCGACGCGCGATGCGAGCCACGCGATTCGTTTCGTCGAGCATGCATGCCGCGCTCGTCAAATCTGACACGAGCCCAGTGACTGCTGCGGACTTCGCAAGTCAAGCCGTGCTCTCACTCACGCTCAGTGAAGATGATGCCGCGCGCGGAATTCCAATTCTTGGCGAGGAAGATGCGGATTCGCTTGCGAGGCCGGAGAACGCCGAACTTCGCAAACTTGTGCGATCCGCTGTCGCCTTTGCATTCGAGCGCGACTCGATGCGTGAGCACGATGTGCTCAACGCGATTCAAGATGCGCATTCTCCATACGCGACGAGTGAAGCACGCTTCTTCACACTTGATCCCGTGGATGGAACGAAGGGCTTTCTGCGCGGCGGGCAGTACGCGATCGCGCTCGCGTTGATTGAGGATGGAACGCCCGTACTCGCGGCGCTTGGATGCCCGCATCTGCCGCCATTCTCGCTTGATGGCGCAATGGACTCGATCAACAACCACGCGGTGGGCACGCTGCAGTACGCCGAACGCGCCAACGGGGCTTTCGAAGTCGACTTGCAAGTTCCGAGTGCGAGTCCTCGGATGATTCGAGCGCGCGAATGGAAGTCAGGTTCCACAATTCGCGTTGCCGAGAGCGTCGAAGCCGCGCACAGTGCGCATGACGAATGCGCGAAAGCACTGGCGCTTCTCTCCTGCCCCATCGCAAGTTTGCGTCTTGACAGCCAAGCGAAGTACGCACTCGTCGCGCGCGGCGATGCGGATCTCTACATTCGGATGCCCACTCGAGCAGGCTACTTCGAATGTATTTGGGACCACGCCGCTGGCGTACTCATCGCCCAAGAAGCAGGCGCACGAGCGTGCGATCTCAACGGCAACGCCCTCGACTTCAGCGCGGGTGAACGCCTCTTCAACAATCTCGGCGTGCTCTGTGGCGACGAGGAGCTGATCACTCAACTCCTTGCCGCGCTCTGCAGGTGAGCGAGCACTTGTTCGACACACTGTGCGATAGTGGAGTCTGCGGATTCAAGCAGCAACTCAGGCGCGAGCGGCTCTTCGTACGGCTGATGAATGCCGGTGAAGTCTGCAATCTCCCCTGCGCGCGCGCGACGATAGAGACCCTTGGTGTCGCGTTGCTCCGCGACTTCGAGTGAGACCGCGACGTGCGCTTCGAAGAACGGAATGCCGCGCGATGCATGGACTGCACGAACTCGATCGCGATCGGCGCGGAATGGACTCACGAGACTCGCGAGCACGACGATGCCAGCATCCGCGAGCATCGTGCATGCTTCACCCGCGCGGGCCACATTGCGTGCGCGATCTTCCGGTGAGAATCCGAGGTCGCTGCACAGGCCTGCGCGAAGGTTGTCACCATCGACGCGGTAGGCGGCGATGCGTTGCTCGACAAGACGACGCTCTACTTCGATCGCAATCGTGCTCTTGCCGGCGCCTGAGAGTCCAGTGAACCACACGGTGGCGCCACGCATGCCGAGCGATTGCACTCGAACCTCGCGCGTCACGGCGCCTGGTTCAGTTCGAATAAACCGAGTATTGCCGGCGTTGTTTGCGTCAGGTTCCGCAGCCATGATTGCCGATACCCTACCTGATTCGCGCCCCTATGTGCCCTTGATTTGCTGCCGACCTCCAATGCTCCGCACCCTCTCTCATCTTCGCGAACTTGAGGCTGAGTCGATCTTCATTTTTCGTGAGGTTGTGGCGAGTTTCGAACGGCCAGTGATGCTGTATTCGATAGGCAAGGATTCGAGCGTGTTGCTGCAGCTTGCGCGCAAAGCATTCTTCCCGGCGAAGCCTCCGTTTCCACTACTGCACGTTGACACGACGTGGAAGTTCCAGGAAATGTACAAGTTCCGCGACGAGTACGCGGTGAAGGAACTCGGGCTTGATGTACGAGTGCATGTGAATGAAGAGGCACGCGCGGCGGGCATCAATCCATTTGATCACGGCAGTCGAAAGTACACCGACCTCACGAAGACAGTTGGGTTGAAGCAAGCGCTCACTGCGGGCAAGTACGACGCAGCATTCGGTGGAGCGCGTCGTGATGAAGAAAAGTCGCGTGCGAAAGAACGTGTGTTTAGTTTCCGCGATACGCAACACCGTTGGGAACCGCGTGCGCAACGCCCTGAACTCTGGAACATCTACAACACGCAGGTGAATCCTGGAGAATCCATTCGCGTATTCCCGCTTTCGAATTGGACTGAACTCGATGTGTGGCAGTACATCCACCTTGAGAAGATCCCGATTGTGCCGCTGTACTTTGCAGCGCAACGACCGATCGTGATGCGCCACGGCGTACCGATCATGGTCGATGATGCGCGCATGCGACTCGAACCAGGTGAAGTGCCGCGCATGGAGTCGGTTCGATTTCGCACGCTCGGCTGCTACCCACTCTCGGGCGCGATACACAGCACCGCGACCACATTGCCAGAGATCATCCGCGAGATGATGATCGCGCGAATGTCAGAGCGACAAGGGCGTGTGATCGATCACGATGGGTCGGGTTCGATGGAAGAGAAAAAGAAGGAGGGCTACTTCTAGCCTTCGCCATGCAGGACACGGACCTCATCTATACCGACATTGATCGATACCTCGCGGAGCATGAACGCAAGGACATCCTGCGTTTCCTTACCTGCGGCAGCGTTGATGATGGAAAGAGCACGCTCATCGGACGACTTCTGCACGATGTGCATGCGGTGCACGAAGACACGCTCGCAGCAACGACGCGTGATTCGAAATCGTTCGGGACACAGAGCGGCGAACTCGATCTCGCGCTGCTCGTCGATGGACTCAAAGCCGAGCGCGAGCAAGGCATCACGATCGATGTCGCGTATCGATCCTTCACAACTGCGCGCCGCAAGTTCATTATCGCCGACACGCCAGGACACGAGCAATTCACGCGCAATATGGTGACAGGCGCGAGTACATCAGATCTTGCAGTGATTCTGATAGATGCGCGATCAGGCGTGGTGAGTCAAACGCGACGCCATACGGTGATCACAAGTTTGCTCGGCATTCAGCATCTCATCATCGCCGTGAACAAGATGGATCTTGTGGGATATAGCGAAGCGCGCTTCGATGAGATTCGCGGGCAATACGAGGCGTTTGCGCGACAGCTTCCATCGTGCCAAATGGAATTCGTGCCCGTTGTGGCGACGACGGGCGCGTTCGTAGTGGAAAGAAGTCCAACTATGCAGTGGTACTCGAGCGCGACTCTCCTCGAGCTCCTCGAGCATGCGCCCGTACGAAACGCGACGGATGATGGACCATTCCGTTTCGGCGTGCAGTGGGTGAATCGGCCGAATCTCGACTTCCGTGGCTACGCGGGAACACTTGCCTCCGGAAGCGTGCGCGTTGGAGACACCGTCGTCGCGTTGCCCTCACACAAAGCTTCACGTGTCGCGCGCATCGTCACCTTTGATGGTGATCTTGATGTCGCCTATCCGCCGCTTGCAATCACGCTCACGCTCGAGGACGAGATCGATCTTTCGCGCGGTGACATGTTGGTGTCGAAACAGACGCTACCGATCGTCACGAAAGAGTTTGATGCGACATGCGTGTGGATGGATGATGCGAGTCCGCTGGTAGTGGGCAAGGAGTATTTGCTCAAACACGGCGTGCATACAACGCCAGTCACACTCGCATGCGTCGTGTCGCGCCTAGACATCGAAACGCTTGCGCACGCAGCGGCTACCACGCTTCACTTCAACGAGATCGGTGAAGTCTCGCTGCTTGCTGCGCAACCGATCGCGTTCGATCCCTACAGCGTGATTCGCACAACTGGCGCGGCAATCTTGATCGACCGATGGACCAACCAAACTGCGGGCGCGTTGATGCTGCGCGGCGCAACTCCGCCAAACGCGCGCTGGACTGCAAAGCCACGCAGCGGCGCGATGAATGTGAATCCATCGGTGGTGACGAGTGAAGAACGACGCACTCGTTTCGGCACGCTTCCCCGCACCTTGCTCTTCTATGGACCGCACGGCGGTGGCAAGAGCAGACTCGCGCGTGCGGTTGAGAGGGCGCTCTTCGACCTCGGACAGATTGCCGTCGTGCTCGACGCGCACGCGATGCGTCAAGGACTCTCACGCGACCTTGGCTTCAGTCGCGAAGATCGATCAGAGAACCTCCGGCGCTCCATGGAAGTTGCGAAGACGCTCAACGACGCAGGAATTCTCGTGCTTGCCGCGTGCTCAGCACCGGATGCTGCTGTTCGCGACGCTGCGCGTGTGCTCATCGGCGAAGCGCAATTCATCGGCGTCCATGTTGACGCACCGCACAGCGACGACGCACGTGCATGTGATGCACCACAGGCGCGCGATCTCAAGATTGGTGTGCTTGATTTGGCAGACGAAGCTGCGCTCGGGCGTGCAGTGCAGGCGGTGCTGACTACTCTCGCACCACGCGCATTGCAATAAGATCTTGCACATCAACGAGTCCCACTGGGCGGCCTTGCGCGTCGACCACAGGTACCTCGTCGAGTCGGCGCTCACGCACAAGTTGCACTGCATCACGCACGAGTGCATCCACTGGCAACGCGACAGGATGCCGAGTCATAGCAGTCGTGAGCGGTAAATCGAGCGCCGCAGCACCGTGTGCGTTGACGAGCCGTCGCAGATCCCCATCCGTGAGGATGCCAGACAACTGTCCGCTCGCGTTCACCATTATCACGGCGCCAGCGCGACGACCTTCTCCAGCATGCGCGAGTGCGTCTCGCACCGTGAGTGTGTCGCTGACGGACGCGAGGTTTTGACCGACACGGAAACGCAGCACTTCGACAATCGGCCGAAGCCCAGCGCCGAGCATGCCGCCAGGATGATGCTTATGGAAATCGTCCGCTTTGAAGTCGCGTCGCCGTGCAAGACCAAGCGCAAGCGCGTCGCCAGCGGCAAGCATCGCAGTGGTCGATGCAGTGGGCGCGAGATTGAGTGGACATGCTTCGATCACATCGCCCACGTCGATGTGCACGCTTGAATTGCGTGCGAGTGCTGAATCTGCGCGGCCGCTGATGCCGATGCGCGCGACGCCGTCTGCTTTGAGAATCGCCGCGAGACTCACGACCTCATCTGTTTCACCGCTGTAAGAAAGCAGAATGACGACATCGTCAGCGCGCAATCGTCCGAGGTCGCCATGCACGGCTTCCGCAGGATGCACGAAGTGTGAAGGTTGCCCGAGGCTTGCGAGCGTCGCGCTGATCTTCATTCCGATGAGTCCGGACTTACCCATCCCTGAGATGACGACATGCCCACGGCAGCCTTCCATCAGATCGATGGCTGCTGCGAATTCGACATTGCCGTCCATCGTGTTCTTCGCAAGCGCGCTGATGGCGGAAGCCTCCGCGAGCATTGCTTCCGCAAGGAATTGCCGTTCCGCTGCGAGGTCAAGCGCGAGGACTGGTATCTGATCGGAATGATCTGCACGCATCGGAGAAGTGTATCGCGTCACCAATCCCCACCCGACGCGTGGTACCCTCACCGCCGATGTCTCAAGACGACTGGAATGTCAGACTCCCCGCCTTCGAAGGTCCACTTGACCTGCTGCTTTTTCTCATTCGCCGCGCGGAAGTCGACATTCAAGAGATTCCGATTCATCAGATTGCGGAGCAGTATCTTGAGTATGTCCGTCAGATAAGCCGCGTGGACATTGATCTTGCTGGCGAGTTTCTTGTCATGGCTGCAACGCTGGTGGAAATGAAGTCTCGCGCACTTGCGCCCGTCACGCAGAGCGAAGAGGACGGCGAAGATTCAACGCACGGCGCGAGTGGTCTTGATCCACGACGCGAACTCATTCAGCAACTTCTCGCGTATCAAAAGTTTCGAACACTCGCGGGGCAACTTGAGGCGAGACGCAAAGAGTGGTCGCAACGTTCTCGTGTCCGCGTGCGGCCGAGTGCAGATGAGACAGTCGCAAAGTCAGAAGACGACCTCATCGAAGACATTCTTGAAGATTGGGAACTCGATGAGTTGCACTTGCTTGATCTCGTGCAGTCGTATGAACGCGTCAGTGCAGCCGTCGATTTCGCGCGGCTCGAAGGGCACTCGGTTGAGTACGACGACACGCCGATCGCGCTCCACCAAGATGACCTCATTGATCAACTCACGCGTGCCGAAGGATCGCAACTTTCGCTGAGCGTCGTGTTCCAAGGGCGCACGCAGAACGAGCGAATTGGACTCTTCCTCGCGATGCTCGAACTCATGAAACAGGGTCGCCTCAGCGCGAGTCAAGATGATCTCAATGGCCCGATCGCGCTTGATCTCCGCGAAGTCAAAGATGTGCAAACGCCGTTTGCCGACGAGCATGTGAAAGCAAACGCGGTGCCGCCAAGTTCAAAAAACTGAATTAGGCAGCTTCATACGCAGAGATTGCAGGAAGATCATCGCGACGTTCCCAAGAACTTCCGCGTGGCAAACTCATCACGCGAAGATGCGCGAGATAGTGCGAGAGCTCTGGCACGGAAAACCGCGAGAGCCACTCCACAGAAACGGAAGGATTTACGTCACGGATTTCTTCGATCAAGCGTGCTGTTTCAATCATGGCAACCTGTTGATCGGCAAGACCGCCAAGAGAACTCCAGACTCCACTGAAACGGGTCGCATAACTGCGGATGCGATCAGGATTTCAGCAACGCGTTGAGCTTCTTCTTCAGAATCACCACGCGCAACAGACTGCGAACGCGGGTCAGGAGCTCAAGTTTGTTCACGGGCTTCGTGAGGAAGTCATCCGTTCCACACTCTACCGCTCGCTCGTGATCGCCCACTTCATGCAGTGCGGTCACCATGATGACAACGATGTCGCGCGACATGGGATCGCTCTTGATCTTGCGGCAGACATCGAAGCCAGACATGCGCGGCATCATCACATCGAGCAGCACCATGTCAGGCTTCTCGCGATGCACTGCTTCGACTGCTTCAACACCATCTTTCGCGGTGAAGATCTTGCACGGAAGACTCTCCAAGTAGGCTTGCATGAGTTCAACATTTTGCACGTTGTCATCCACAAGCAGTATGCGCGCGTTGGCGAAGTCTGCGAGCGCTGCCTCATCGAGTGGTAACGGCGCGTTGGCTGTGGAACTCATAGTCGGGAGTCTAGCACTCCTGCCGCGTTCGTCGCACACTCGTCACGCGTCTAAACATCGCCATGCGAGATCCACAGGATGCAGCGCAGTGCGAGCAACGCCGTCATGGATCTGATGACGGCAACTTGCACCAGACGCGCAGACATTGGCACGCGGAGACTCGCGCAATGCTGGGAAAAGTCGGTCTTCGCCGATCGCAAGCGAGAGTTCGTAATGCTCGGTGGTCATGCCGAAACTGCCTGCCATTCCACAACATCCCGTGTCGAGCACCCGAAGCCGCGCGCCGAAAAATCGTCGGAGAAACCGCGCACTCGACGCAGAACCCCAGAGTGCTTTCTGATGGCAATGCGCATGGAACAGAACATCGTCACACGCATCCGGAATCGATGGCCGCTTTGGATGCGCGTCCCACTGTTCATCGAGGAACTCTTCAACGAGTCGCGTCTTGCTCGCCAGTCGCACTCGTCGCGCCCGCTCATCGGAGTTGCCTGCGACACCGAGTTCGGTCCAGTCATCGCGGATCGCCGATGCACAACTTGGTTCGAGCACAAGGACAGCGTCTGCATCGACTGCATCCACAAGTTCACTCAATGCTCTCGATGCGCACGCGATTGCGGACGTCGCTTCTGCAAGCATGCCCACAGAAATTAAACTTCGACCGCAGCAGCCGACATCCGCAAGCACCACGCGATAGCCGAATGCTTCGAGCAGCGCGACCGCGTTCTTGCCGATGTCTGGCTCGGAGTAGCCCGCGATGCAATCACCGAAGAGAATGACGGTGCGCGTCGCGGTGTGCGTGGGTCTTCGTTGAAACCATCGGAAGAGCGACGCGCCGATTGGCGGAAGCGATCGACGCGGATCGATGTCGAGCCTTGCGTGTGCGATGGCGCTCGCGAGGCGCGTCTTTGCGAAAGGCGAAAGCAAGCGCGACCACTTCGACGCGAATGCAAGTGTCTCTCGGATGCGACCGAAAGATTGCGCGCGCTTCGGCACTTCGCCGAGCACTCGGTAACGCTGCGCGAGAAATTCCGATTTGAGTTTCGAGAGATCCACGCCCGAAGGGCATTCCGTTTTGCACGCCTTGCAGGAGAGGCAGAGGTCGAGCGTCGCAGCCGTCTCTTCGTCGAGAAAATCAGCAGTTCCTGCGCTCGTGCCTTGCCCAGTGAGCGCAACACGAAGCGCGTTGGCTCGGCCGCGCGTTGCGTGCCGCTCATCGTGCAGCGCTCGATAGGACGGGCACATGGACGCACCGCCCTCAAGCCGTCGACAAAGCCCCGCGCCGTTGCACTGTGCAGCCGCGTGTTGAAATCCCTCTTGCGCGGAGAAGTCGAAGTAAGTCGCAACATCGTCATGCGCAAGCGATTCGCCGTGCGGCGCGACGCGTAGATTATCGAGTATCAACGCACTCGGCGCAGTGACGACAAGGTTGCCAGGATTCATCAACCCCTTCGGATCGAAGATCTCTTTCACCGCACGCAGCGCGTCGCAGAGCGGCTTACCCAACACACGTTCGAGGAGCGGTGATCGCACGCGCCCATCACCATGTTCGCCTGAAAGCGCACCTCGAAACTCTGCAACGAGATCGGCGATGTCTTCTGCGATACGCAACATCACTGCGCGATCAAGTCGATCCTCAACCGCAATGAGCGGACGAATATGCAAACAGCCCACTGATGCATGTGCGTAGTACGCCGCTTGCGTGCCGTGCTTCGTCACGACGCTTCGGAATCGCTCGACGAATTCAGGAAGGCGCGCGGGATCGACTGCAGTGTCTTCGACGAACGTGACAGGCTTGCGTACGCCTGGCAGCGCGTGCAGAAGCGGCTCCCCTGCCTTGCGCAACTTCCACAATTCCAACCGCTCGGTTCCGTTCATCGCCAAACGGAACGCTGCGTGAGGAAACATGCTTGCGAGAGCCTGCGCCTTCGCCGTCACACTCGCGGCGTGATCGCCGAAATACTCGACATACAACACCGCGCCGAGCGTGCCGCTTGCTGGTGAGGGCATCAGTTCGACATACTTGCGATATTCAATATTCGCACGCGCCACCGAGAGAATCACATCATCGACGAGTTCTACGGCAGCGGGATGCGTTGCAAGAATTGACTGCAGCGGCGCGAGTGCGTCCGACACTGACGCAAAGCCGAGCACCGCAAGCGCGCGCTGTTTCGGTCGATCAACCAAACGCAACCGAGCGCGCAAGACAGTCGCAAGCGTTCCTTCGCTGCCGCACACGAGATGCGCGAGATTCACGCGGTCATATGTCCCCTTCGAGGAAGCATCGAGTTGAGCCAGCAAAAGATCGAAGTTGTATCCATCCACATGGCGGAGAATCTTCGGAATGCGCTCGCGAATCTCGCTCTCCACACCACGCACGACTCGCGCGAGAGACTCCACCAGCACTCGCTGGCGCGGATCATGTTCCGCGCCGCCCTCGGTGAGCCACAACTGTGAGCCATCGGGCAAGAGCACCTCGACCGCCTCGAGATTTTCCACAGTGCGACCGTAAAGAATCGAATTTGCGCCAGCGCTGTTGTTGCCGATCATTCCACCGAGCGTGGCGTGCGAACTCGTGGCAACATCGGCGCCGAACATCAATTCCGACGGCGCGAGAAAGGCATTGAGTTGATCGAGCACGACGCCGGCTTCAACTTCCACTGTGCGCGCAGCAGCGTCGAACGCGCCAATGCCTCGACAGTGCGCGGAGAAATCGATGACGACCGCGTGATTGACCGTCTGACCAGCAAGCGCGGTACCGCCACCACGGGGAAGGATCGGCACACCCGCATGCAACAGCGCGCGCACAGCCTTCGCGCCATCTTCAACGGTCGCAGGAATGAACACGCCGATCGGTTCAACTTGATAGAGGCTCGCATCAGTCGCGTACAGCATGCGATCGTGGCGACCGAATCTCGCGTCACCTCGTGCACATTGCGTGATGAGCGCGCGGATGCGAAGTCTTTCAGCGTCAAGGCTTTCACGATCACTCGCAAGCGGAAGGCTCAACGAAGAACTCAAGCGCCATCCTTCGGTGCAGGCTTCTTCGCAGTCACCGCGGCGCGAATCTTTGTTTCCGCACTTTTCGACCAACCCTCGAATCGCTCCACGATCACGCCTTCAGGTGAGACGAGCAGAATCGTCGGGAACGCACGCACTCCATACGACCTCGCCGCAGCGCCATCAAGATCAAGCAACACGCGTTCCGCATGTTCGCCAGTCAGCGGAACCTTCGCGGTTTCGAGCACTGCACGAACGCGCGTCTTGCGATCTTCCACGCTTCCCTGCTCGCCCGAATTCACAAGCACCCCGACACACGCACCGTGCAAGTCCTGCAGCATCGCCGTCATCGCGGGCATCGCTGCGCGGCACGGACCACACCAGGTTGCCCAGAAATCGAGCAACACGAATTTCCCACGCAGCGACTTGAGTGAACAGTTCGTTGCATCAAGTTGCGGCAGTTCGAATTCGGGCGCGGCGTCGCCAACCTTGGGCGCATCACTGGCTGCGGGAGCTCCCGCGCCATCTTGATCCCCTCCACCATCGTCGTTCGCGTCGTCACTTTCACGCGGTGGAGGTCGTTTGATAAGCGACTGCAAACCATCGACCTTCTGTCGCGCGCCGACGTCTGGCCAAAGTTCTTCTTGTGGGAGCACTTCTTCAGCGCGAGCGAATGTGGACGAAGTCTTCCACACCAACATTGTTCCATCTTCAGTTTCCGCACCCTCTGTCACCGTCGTCACTGAAGCGCGAACGAGCTTTGTTTTAGGATCGATTTCACATTCGATTCGCTGCCCCTCCGCTTCAAGAAACAATTGCAGCGTTTCCACACTTCCATCCGCAGCAAGTCGGCGTGTCACTAGTGACGGCACAACATCGGGCGCATGCGATTGCAACTGCATACACACGTCCTCCACCGAATCTTCGCCGAGCGCGAGCGCGATCTCGAGAAAGGGTAAATCGCCAAACGCATTGAAGAGCGCGTAGAACGGACTTCCATCATCCGCTGCTTCCACATACGACTCAGTGTTCGACGCATGGAATGCGCGAATCTTCCCCCCACGCAAATGCAGCGTGTAACCATTGAATGTAAGCACGCCTTCACGACCAACGACAAATTGGAAATCAGCTTTCGATGTGCGTGCGTTCGCTGCTGCCGCCGCGCCCTCAGCAAGCACCGACACCGTGGTCGACACCTCCAATAACGGCGCAGATCGATACGCTTCGATGACGGTCTTCAACAGTGCATGCGCTTCGGCGCGCTCGGTTGTGCGACGCACCTCGCGCTGCGCGGGAGTCTCGGCGTCGTCCTGAGCTTGTGCGATTGATGCGTTGACAGAGAACAGCACCAACACGACCACGATGAAGAAGATGTGGGAAATTCGGTGCGCCGGCTGCATGTCGAGATTGTCCGCGCAATCGCGAATCTTGCAAGTGCTGCGGTAATGAAAGAGGCCGAGCGATTGCTCGCTCGGCCTCGAAATCTTTGCAATCTTGTTGGTCACATCCCTGCAGGAGCGACCGCTGGCGTTGCATCCGCAGGTGCGACGGGCGCCGCAACTGCGCGACCGAGGGCGATGTCGCACTCAGTCTTCAGAAGCATGATGATGCCGTCAATATTTTTCGGGTCAATGCCCTCATGCTTGGCTGCAAGCGTGCCATCTGGTCCGATGACGATGGTCAGCGGGATGCCGCCCACGCCGAAGGTCTTGAAGAACGAGCCATCGTCAACGATGCAAGGGAAAGCGAACTTCTGGTCTTCCCAGAACTTCTTTGCAAGCGCCATTTGCTCATCGCCCTTCACATTCTCAAGCGTGTTTACGCCGAAGACCGCGATCTTCGCGTCATCCTTCACGAGTGCAGCAAACTTGCCGATCGAAGGAAGACCCTTGCGGCATGGTCCACACCAGGTTGCCCACATGTCCATTACAACAACTTTGCCACGGAGTGAAGCGAGTGTGATTTCTGTGCCATCGAAGTTCTTGAAGGTCGCATTAGGAACGCTCGAACCGATTTCGAATGGCGTTGGTGCAAGCTTCTCGATGCTGTCCACTTCTTTGCGCGAGCCCGCAACGAACGCGATCGGCGTTGAAAGTGTCGCCATCGTGATTGGTGCAAAGGTCACTGTGATCGGAACTTTGAATCCTTCTGGCGCTCCGGGTGGTGTGAAACCGTATGCAGCGGAAGCCAAGAAGCGCGTCTTTGGATCGATCGAAATGATCGCGTCTGAACCGCCCATGCTCGTAAAGTAGAGCGCGTTCGTTGCTGCGTCGTATGCGGCGAGCGTTGGCTCAGAAAGGAACGCACCTTGCATGCGCGCGCCTGCTGTAGCCTTTGAATCGACAAGCATGCGAGGGAATGGAAGCTCAAAGCCTGGCAACTTCGTGGTGAGCGTCGCGAGCATCGATTCCTCGATAGCGAAACCAACGTACTTGTCAGCGACTTCTTCGGTTTCAATGAAGATCTTCTCGCCAGTCGCGGTGATGACGATGGACTGCAAGTTCAGTCGCATTCCAGTCGCATCGCGTGCGATCGTGAACGCCTGTGTTTCCTTGCGCTCGCCCATTGAGACTGTCATCGTGAGCGTGTCTTCGATTGCAGTCGCACCTGCGTATGCATCAGCAGTTGCCTTGAGTGCAGCTTCGCCAGCGGCGAGTGCTTCAGGCGTCTTCATCGCATCGGTGAACTTGCTCGCAAAGTCTGGAGCAGTCGGGAGTGTTACGCCAGGCGCAACTCCGGGGCGTTGCTCTGCATCTTGTGCGTACGTCGTGTTGAACGCGAGAGCAGTTGTCAGCGCTCCGCAGGCGAGCATGGAAGCCATCACAATTTTCATGTCAGTCTTTCTTGCGACTCGTCGTTGTCGCGTCCGGTGAGTTGTCCTAACCGCACCACTCCATCGTGGCAGGGCAAAGACCGAAGGAGAGATTCTACCGAGAGTCCCGATCGCGGATCCACCAAGGTTGGAGCCAATTCCATGAGCGGAAACAGCACGAATGCTCGTTCTGCGAAGCGTGGATGCGGGATACTGAAGTCAGGCTCGTCGATAATGCGTGTGCCGTAAAAAATGATGTCTAAATCGAGGGAGCGAGGCCCCCAGCGCAATTCGTGCGAACGATCGCGTCCGAACTGTCGCTCGACCTCTTGCAGACATTGGAGGAGCGCATGGGGTGAAAGTGCAGTCCGAAGGATGAGCGCAGCATTGAAGAAGTCCGGCTGATCGACGATACCAACCGGCGCGGTCTTCCACACTGCGCTTGATTTTTCCACTGTTGCATTCGGCAACTTCGCGAGTGCATCGCGTGCGGCGCACAATGTCGCTAAAGGTGAACCCGCACACGAATCAAGATTCGAACCGAGCGCGATGATCGCGTCAACAGATTCAGAGTGGCTCGACATGCACGCGCTCCGATTCCGCCCACAACAGCGATTGCAAAGGATTATCGAGCAGCGCGTTGCGCAATGCTGCGAGTGCCATCACGGTGCTTCGTTCGCGAATCGTCTGTCGCGAACCTGTCATTTGAAATCGGCGCGAGCAGACTTCGGCTCGCGCGCGATCCGCAATCGCGATGAACACGGTCCCGACTGGCTTCTCCAGCGAACCACCAGTTGGACCAGCAACGCCGGTTGTCGAGATTGCGTAGTCGCTCGTCGTTCGACGCAACGCGCCGCGTGCAAGCGCGACTGCTGTGGCGTGGCTCACTGCGCCGAACTCGTCGAGCACAGAGGATGGAACGCCGAGGTCTTCCATCTTGCGCTCGTTCGCGTAGACGACGAATCCACCCTTGAACCACGCGCTTGAACCCGGAACATCTGTGAGTCGCGCGCTCACCAATCCGCCAGTGCAGCTCTCCGCTGTTGCGAGAGTCGCGCCGTATGCGAGGAGTAGCGCGCCGACCGAGGATTCAAGCGTATCTTCATCACGACCGAAGATAATGTTGGAAACGCGCGATCGACAGACATCCACTGTCGCATCAAGTGCACGCTGCGCGTCGATTACGTTTCCTTCAGCGCGAATGCGAATCGTCACAATGCCCGCCTTCGCAGTCGTTCCGACAGAAGGCATGCGCGAGCGATCCATGAGTTCGCCGAGAATCGCCGCAAGCGAGCTCTCGCCAAGTCCAACGGTATGCAGCGCCGCGGTGAGCACCACCGCACCATCGACTGCAATCTTTGGCGCGACTTCTGCGTCAAACATCGGCTGCATCTCACGCGGCGGTCCTGGTAGACAGAAGACGCAAAGCGGCGCGGACGACCACGTTGCGATTCCAGGCGCAGTGCCGTTGGGATTTGCAAGCAACGATGTGCCTGGCGGTCGCAGCGCTTGCCTGCGGTTGAGTGGCGGCATCACGCGCCCCTTCTCTTCAAACCATTTGCGGAGATGCGCGATTCCAGCAGGGTCTTCCTCGAGTGGCGCGCGCGATTCGCCTGACGCAAGCGCAATCGCATCAGCCAATGCCTCGCGTGTGAGATCATCAAGCGTGGGACCAAGTCCACCAGTCACGACGACCGCCGAATGCGTCCGCGAAAGTTCGACGATCGCCCGCGCAATACTCGCTTGATCATCACCAACGGTTCGACGTTCCCCCGCCATCACGCCGAGCGCGGGAATACGACGCGCGAGCCAACTCGCGTTCGTATCATCAATCTGTCCGAGCACGAGCTCATCGCCAACACTAAGAATCGCGATGCGTAATTGTGTCACTGCGCGCTTGCCTCGACAATTGCAGTGTATTGACCCTCGAAGAACTCGCCCCATGCACGGCGCAACTCTTCCGCAGGCGCGCTATTCACATCCCACAACTTGGCGCTCTTCCATTTGCTCTTCAACCAACCATCGCGAATCGCTGCGCGTCCTTTCGGCGAATCAAGCGCAATCGCGCCGTCTGGCGATTGCGCGGTCGGCATCGCATCAAACGCAAGCAACATCGCGTGCAAGGTTGGATCCGTCACATCAGCTGCCGTGACGAGCGCGTGATCTTTCGGATACGCGGGATGCTCAGTGATCGCTTTCCACGCGGCGTGCAGCGAAGCGCGCCGATCCGCGCACAGAGCGCTGAAGAGAATCGGAATGAACGCACGCGCGTTGGGATCTGGATTCTCCACCGCGCTTGCAAGCAAGAACGGATCGACCTTGTCACGAAACTGCGGAAGCATTCGCGCGATGAAATCTCTGCGCACAGGCATGCGACGCAATTCAAATTCCTCTGGACCGAGACCGGGTGCGCCGTGCCGCGCTGCGAATTGCCAGAGCGCTTGTCCTTCGTCGCTCAAACAGAATTCGATGAAGTGCAATGCAGTCGCGCGGTGAGGCGCGTTCGCCAGAAGCGCGATCGGATCAGGATCGATGACCGTTTCGCCCTTGGGATCGATGTAGCCAATGCGATCAGGATCACCAGCGTCTGCAACAGCCTGTTCTTCGAATCTTCCGTAGAAATCAATCGAAGGACCCGCTGCAGCATCGCCCGCGACAACATCAAGCGGAACCTTCGGCGCACTCGACGCAATCGATCGCGAGTTCGCTGCCATGCGTCGGATGATCTGCCAACCGCGATCCCATCCGAGTCGTTGCAGAATCGCCTCGAACGCGGTAGTAACGCTGCCCGATTGCGACGGATTCACAAGTGTGATCCATCCTCGCAAGCGCGCGTCCGTCAAATCTTCCCAGTGCGTGGGATCCTCAAGTCCAAGCGTGCGCAAACACTTGCGGTTGTAGACGATGCCGAATCCGCTGAGCGCTGTGCCAAACCAATAGCGATCGGGGTCGTAGAGCGTTGCATCACCGACTTTGTTCTCGCCATAGATCGCATCGAGCGCACTCTGTTCGAACGGAACCTGCTCGACGATTCTCCCCTTGCGCACATCGGGTTCAACGCCATAGGACAGTTCCTTCTTGAACTGCGTGTACTCATAACTTCCGCCGCCAAAAACCAGATCCGCGTTGCCACCAACCGGCACGCCGTTGCGCAACGCTGCGATCACATTCGCTTCGAGCATCTTGCGAATCTCGCTTGTGCCGCCGGGAGTGTTCCAAATGACTTCTGCGGTCTGTCCGTACTTCGCCGCATGCCACTTGGCAAATCCATCCGCAAACTCGCGACGAATCTGCTCATTATGCGGCGTATAGATGATGACTTCCGCACGCGCAGTGTCGCGAGAAATCGGCGCGCGCTGCGACAATACGACAGGCAACGCCGCGAGCGCGACCAAACACAGCGGCAACACACATGCCTTGATCGCACTTGCGCTCATCAGCCGCACGCTGTCTCCAGTGGCCGCACGACAGCTGCAACTTCATCACGGAATGTGCACGCTGCTTCGCGAATCGCATCTTCGAAAGACTGCCCACCCGCGCGACGCGGATAGAGAATGCTTCGACTCGCATTGACAACCGCACCACGACCATCTTCTCGGAAGCATGCGCGCACATCGTCCGCAGTGCCGCCCTGCGTGCCGTAGCCTGGCACGAGGAATATCGCGTGTGGCATTCGCGCGCGCAACTTCACAGCATCATCACGTTTGGTTGCGCCGACGACTGCGCCCAAACTTGAAAAGCCCGATGCGCCAATGTGTTTCGCACCAAGCGCGGCAACAAGATCCGCAACTGCTTCAGCCACAGTGCGACCATCTGCAAGCGCGAGTGACTGCAGAAGATCGCCGCTGAGATTGCTTGTGCGCACCAACGCGAACGCGCCCTGACCATGCGCGAGAAATGGCTCGATGCCATCCGCGCCTAGGTACGGCGAACAGGTTGTGAATTGCGCATCGAGCGCGCGACTCGCTGCGGCGTAGTGCTCCGTGCTAACGCCGATATCCGCGCGCTTTGCATCGAAGATGACAACGAAACCGAGCTCACGCGCTTCACGACATACGCAATCAAGCGCCGCCGCACCCTCCGCACCGAACCGCTCGTAGCAAGCGGACTGCACCTTCACCGCACCCACAGTTCCTCGCACCGCATGCAGCACCGCACACGAGAACGCCGCGATTGCATAGGCAGCACTCGCATTGGTCGCGTCCTGCGGCTTCAAGGGCTCAGGCAACCGCTCAAGCACTGGATCAAGTCCAACGCAAACGGGGCTTCCTGCACGTTTGAGTGCGTCGAGTAAGAGGTCGGTCGGATGCGTGGCGGCAGGCGAAGTGCTCATAGCGCGGCAAGTGTATTGCCTTCAATCGCTACCATGTTTTCATGCCCATGACGCGTCCAACCCATCTAGATCTCGACCGTGAACGCGGTCTCGCGATCGAATGGGGCGACGGCACGAAATTTTTCCTCACGCTCGCTGTCTTGCGGCGCTATTCGCCGTCGGCTGATGCGAGGGAACTGCGCAAAGCAATGGCTGCCAATCCGCTCACCGTACTACCAAACAGCGCCAACGACGCGCCGCTTACTGCGCTCGGCGCTGAGTTCGTCGGCAACTACGCGCTCAGAATCCATTTCAGCGATGGACATTCCACGGGTATCTATGCGTGGGACTACCTGCACGAACTCTGCGGAACGCACGCGTCATGAACGCCTTGAACGAGTCGCACGCCGCAATCGTTCGCGCTGCGATCGAGCACCCGCGCCCGTTTCTCGCACCAATCATGCTGCTTGCACATGAATTGTCACCAACGGTTCCGCACGCGAACAATATTGCGATGGCTAACTGGATCGATCGACTCGCGCAACTCCACGCCGATGCTCACAACATCACGCGCGCGCAGCAAGCCGCGCAGGGCCAAGTTTGGTTCGTTGCGCGTCACGAGATCGACTATCTCGGCGAAGCATTCCTCAACGACACCCTCATCGGCGCGACCTGGATTCAATCGATGGGTCGCACCACCCTCATGCGCGCCACCGAAGTGCTTCGCATCGAGCGCGAAGGTCAACCCCCACGGGTGCTCCTCCGCGCAATGTCCCGCTGGGCCTTCGTCGACCTCGCGTCAAGAAAACCAACCGCCATGCCCAGTGCATGGCAGGCGTGGCTTGACCCACTCGTGTCGCCGATCGCGCGCAGTGAAGCGTGAAGGCAGAAACTGACTACGGCAGGTTCCCCATTCAAATTCTTTTGAAGCCAAACGCAACGGTGAGCCGACAGTTTTATGTACAGACAGAGTTCTCCTCAGGTCAAGGTTGCGTTCAGACACCGCGCGCATCTAAAGACCCTAAATACGCATCTTTCTCCCCTCCGCCCCGCTGACAGGACATACCTATCAACGGGGTTTTTCTTTGGCGGTGTAGGATCTCACGATGCTGTTTCGCGCTCTCGTGCTCCTTGCGACTTCCCTTCTGTCTGGTTCCACATTTGGCCAGGAACTCCCTGCGTTTGCGGGGAATCCGGATGGCGCCACAGTGCAGGTCGCGCCTGTTGCGAAGCAACAGATCATCGCTATTTTTCCTGATCGGACCACTGGTCGGGATTGGGGGTTGCGGTACTTGCGGGAAGGTGTGGCGGATCTCAACCGGATTCAACCGGATGCGGTGTTTTCGGTGGGAGATCTTGTGCAGGGTTACACGCGTATCACCAGTACATACGAACAGGAGCAACGGGATTACCTTTCGATTGTTCAGCAACTTCGTGCGCCGTATTTTCCGACCCCTGGAAATCATGATGTCGTGAGTGGAACTCGCGATGCAAAGGATCGCACGTACGCCGACATCTATCGAGCGAAGTTTGGGCCGCTGTGGTTTGCGGTGGAGCTTGAACTTGTAACGATCGTTTCGATCTTTACTGAAGATGGCGATGGACTCATCAAGCCCGGAATCTCTGACAAGCAGGTGGAATGGCTTGATGCAACGCTCGCATCCGCTGCAAAGCGTGCGAAGCCGATCGTGATGTTGATGCACCGTCCCCTCTGGCATGATCGTGCGACGAACTGGGAGACACGCATTGATCCTCTTATTGCGAAGTACGGCGTGGATTGGGTGATTGCTGGACATTTTCACGCATTGCAGGATGAAGGGAAGCGTGGAGACGCGCGCTATCTGATCCTTGGCACATGCGGCGGTTCCATCGATCAGCACCCGCTCGCAGGTCAACTGCAGCACCTCACGTTTCTTGTCGTTCGTGCGGATGGAACGATCGAGCCGTATCACCAAGTTGTGGGCACGACGCTGCCGGTCGATTGGATTAAGGTCGATGATCAAAAGAAAGCATTCAAGCTCAAGGGAAGTCGGAATGCGGTGAACTTCAAAGGCGCGCTCGTTGATGCGTTGCCAGCGGCGACAAAGGGAACGATTGAAGTTGCGCTTGAGAATCCGCTCGATGTTGACATCAATGTTTCACCGCGGCAGATCACTGCGATGCCTTCGGTGTGGGAAGTTGCTGATCTCAACTGGATTTCACGCACACCGATTGACACCTTCAATCCACTCGTCACCGACCTCAACACGCCGTATCGATTTCTTCCTATCGATGGCGTGACGCTTGCGCCGGGTGAGAAGAAAACGATTTCGCTTCGCTACGAAAGTGATCAATCTGCGCAGCCTGTTGTCGGCCCCGAGTACGACTTCGTGTGCACGTTCATGGACTCGCAGAATCGAACCGTTCCCTTGCATCTACGCCGTCGCGTTCCCATCGCGCGCAGCATCACGCCCAACGATGGCTATCGCTATCCCATCGCTGCGTGGGAATTCTCGGAGTACGACGAACCTGAAGCGAACGCAAGCGCGCAGTTCGAGATCGACACCAACGGCATCGTCACGATCAATCTCGCGGTCCCTGATGATCTTCTGTCTACCGATGGACCGATCGCATCCGGCGCGAAAGCGTTCAGCGATCCGGCGCAAGATGTAGTTCGGCTCGAGCTCGGCGCGGGAAAGGAGAAGCGAACGTTCGTGTGCGTGCCGATTTCGGGAGGTGGAATCTCGTTGCAAGAACTGAAGGACGACAAACTCGTTGCATCCGGCGCACCCATGCCGATTCTGGATCCGATGCTTGGAATCTGGACGCTGCGGCTGACTCTTCCACCGAACCTCCTGCCGACAGAGCGACCGCTGCCGATCAATCTCGGGATCGCCGACAACGATGGCCACTACCACACGCAGTGGCGTTGGCTTGCACCAAAAGCGGTTCCTGCGACCCTCGTGCTTCCCTGATCCACCTTTTGCGCACCCTCGCCTTGACCAATCGCTCAAAAAATCGTCAAATACCTTTTCAGGTCTGCGGTCGGAATCGGTCGAAGTCGCCCGCTTCCAACCCTCAGAAACATTCCGAGCATCTCACGGTTGTCGTGGAACTCGGAGCAACTTCTGGCCCAGTACTCACGAATAGAACGCACGAATAAGGAGCTCACTATGAAGAAGATTCTCACTGCCAGCGCCACGATCGCTGTTGCCCTCCTCCTCGCCTCTTGCGGCGGTCCTGACTCAGGATCTGTCACGGCAATCGACTCCGAAAAGGTTCGTCCCGCACCAAAGGAAACCGTGGGCGCGCCAGGCAACACTGTGAAGTTCAGCGGCAACGAAGACGGCAAGAAGTAAATTCGACCGTCCCACAACTGTTCATGCACGCCGCCTCGCATCCGTGAGGCGGCGTTCTTTTTGCCTTCGGGAAGCCAACCGCAGTTGCGCGACGAAATGAGTTCTCGCACCTTCCCGCACAGACCGCATCACGATTCACGCCAAAAATAAACAAACGCACGCGAGGAGTGAACTCGCAAGCGTTTCCAACGGATAGGAGATGTGTGCGAGATCAAAAAGGGGTTTATCCCTCGCGGACTCCCACACCTTGATCGAGCGCTCCTCTGCGCAACCTCAAGTTGAAACCTAGCCATCCACCCGCTGCCGCTTTGGACCACAATCCAAGCGGCGGTTTGGTTTTCATCAGGCACAGAATCAAACCATCAAGCCGCGTAGAACGCCGAGGCCTTCAGCGAGGACTTCATCTTTTTGTGCGAATGAAATTCGGAAGTGGGTGTCGCGTGCGCTGAAGACTTTGCCGGGGATGATGAGCACATTGTTCGCGATTGCCTTCTCGACGAATGCTGTGCCTGTGAGACCGAGGCGCTTTGGTACTTCGACGAAGCCGTAGAAGGCGCCGCCTGGTCGTGTCACTTCGGCGATTCCCTTGAATGCATCGAGCATCATGTCGCGGCGCTTCTCGAAGCGATCAACCCACGGTTGCATGTCGACATCGAATGCTTTTGCGACGCCGTATTGCGCCATGCTTGGTGGGCAGACGTAGCTGAATTGTTGCAATCGAGCCATCGCTTGCACGAGTTCGTGTGGACCTGCGACGTAGCCCAATCGCCAACCTGTGCAGCCGTAGGTTTTTCCGAATCCGCGCACAAGTAAACAATCGCGCGTGAAAGATGCGGGTGAAGGGAATCGTCCACCTTCGCGTGCTTCGGCGAATGTGAACTCGTCGTAGATCTCATCAGACATAATGAGGATGTTCTTCGCGCGACAGAGATCGACGATGTCGCTGATCTCTTGTTGGTTGAGTACGACACCCGTGGGGTTGCCGGGACTATTCAGCAACACGACCTTCGTACGCGGCGTGATGTGGCGTTCGATGCGTGCAGCAGTGAGACGGAAATCTGGATAGGTATCAACTGCGACCATCTTGCCTGCTGTGAGTGGCCCCATCGCGGGGTACATCACAAAGTATGGATCGGGAATGATTGCTTCATCGCCTTCATCGAGAAGGCAGAGCAGTGCGAGCAGCAATCCACCGCTCGTGCCACTTGTCGCAATCACACTGAGTCCATGTTGAGGTTCACGCTGCCACTGGAACTCATGCTCAAGACGAGTCCAAATCGCATGCAGTAACTCTGGACAACCTTGTGTCGGCGTGTAGCCGTTCTTATCGCCTTGAATCGCGGCAATTGCAGCATCCTTGATCACCTGCGGCACGGGAAAGTCTGGCTGACCGATTGAGAGGTTGATCGGATTCTTCAAGTGCGCTGCGAGGTCGAACACTTTGCGGATGCCACTCGCGTCGATCGCGTTCGCGCGCCGAGACAGAAGAGATGCGACGTCGAGCTTTGTGGTTGCTGTGTGTGGTTCGGTGACTGTCATGGTGTGCGTTCGTGTGAAGCGTACACCGCTCAACAACACAACGACCTCCGTGAGTGCACGGAGGTCGTTGAAAATTTCATACTGGAGGCCAAGACCGAAATTACTTCTTCGCTGCTGGCTTCGCTGCTGGCTTCGCTGCAGCCTTCTTGCCTCCGGCTGCTGCTGGAGCTGCGGCGCCATCAACGGCGGCCTTCTCCTTCTTGGCGCCACCGAGCTTCACACTCAGGACCTTTGGAAGTCCGAGCGGGCTCTTGCCTGCGCCAAACTTTTCGGCTTCGGTCAACTTCGAGATGCGCTCTTCGCGTGTGAACACGCCGCGGTGAGAGGCGAGGTTGCCGGACTTAGTCTTCAGGCTGCTGTGGATGCTCATAGCTAAACTCAAAAATTTTCTACGGACGGTTGCAAACAGAACACTCACTCACTGTCGCATTACGAGCGACCAGAGAACGGCTTCGCGTAACAGTCGCTGAAGCCTCGAGTATCCCGCGTCGTTTGCTTCCAGATGAGTCCGACTGTTCGAACTCGATCCTTCAGTCTCTCGATTGCTCCAGAGTCGCCTCGGTCGGAAAAACCGGGTAAGACGATCACTTCGCGGGACCGAGCAGTATTGCATGGAACGACGAATGCTTCAAGCCCCTGTTCACGAAGGAAATTAGCAACCTTCGGCGCGTTCTCGGTGGGCACAGTGCAGACAGTCAGATAAAGCTTGCCAACTTCGCGAGGATCGAGTTCAGGGTCAACGGGAGGATAACGATTGCTTCCCGTTGAGCCTGCGCTGGTGGCGGCAGTCCCGACTGGCTGTTCCGGCGATCCCTCATTCGCGCTCGCTTGCTGCGGCGAGTTCACAAATCCACCCCCCGACTGATCAACCCTCGAGAGAAGTTCATCGCGCTCTGCTTGCGCTTCGGCTCGACCGACGCGTTCGCCCCGGCTGACGCCGAGCAGAAATGCACCCACGAACAACAGTACTGCAACCGCGATGAACGCAATCGGTGCCCACGGAGCGATGCGAAGTTCTCGACGAGGCTGGGCAGCAGTTCGCGTAGGCACGCTGCCGTAGAGCTCATACAGCGCTGGAGATTTGTTGCGAGCCATGCGACGAAGTGTACGGCGTTCTTCAATCGCGGTACATATGCGCGATGCAAAAGCCACTCCCTCCATCATCCTCTCTACGGTGATCAGGGCTTGGATGGGAAATCAAGGGATGTTTAGGGCTCGGTCCAACATGCGACCGTCGCGCCAGCAAGTTCGCGTGCGTGCGTGAGGCTCACGCTCCAACCCGCGATGCCCAAGGTTTCCGCGTGTGCTCGCGCCCCGCCGTGCAGCGCAATACTTGGTTCACCGTTGGCGGCGCGAATGGTCTCCACATCCGTCCACGCGAAACCGATGGTCATTCCTGTGCCGAGTGCTTTGAGAACCGCCTCTTTCACGGCAAATCTTGCGGCGTAGCGCGCACTTCGCTGCAGACCGCCAGCGTCACAATACGCACGCTCACTTTCGGTGTAGACACGCTCGGCGAATCGTTCACCATGCTCATTGAGCAATTTTTCGATTCGCGCGATTTCAATGAAATCAATACCCACGCGAAAGGGAACTCGTGCACTCATGCGTCGACCTCCGTGCGCCAGCGTTGAAGCGTCGCGAGCAAACCGCGTTCGGGTTCGATCCACTGCCGCAAATCCACCACGAAATCGCCTGCAAATCCGGCGGCTCGACAGCCAGCGACGAAGCCTCTGCAATCCAGTTGCGACTCTTGCGGCTCGTGAATCGGACCGCGCGAACCGCTGCGGAGAAGATCGACGATGCGTACGGCACCGATGCGGCCATTTGCGGCGAGCGCAACAGTTTGCGGATCGCCGCTGTTGGCGAGAATCTGCGCAGGATCAAGTGCGACGAAGAATGGGCTTGCGATGCTTGCTGGATCCGTCGCAGGAATCGCAACGCACACACCATGATGCTCCGCACTCGCTCGAATCGCATCGATCGCGAAACACGCAACACCTTCGGGCTTGGCTGGCGCTGAGAGCACCACGATTCCGCCCCCAACATGCCCTTCGATCGACGCGATTTCTGCGGCAAGTTCAATTGCATCGACGGCCGCCGCGGTCACACGATCTACCTGGGCGGGATCGAGAAAATGCGAGCTCGGCACGAAACAATCGATACACGCGCAACGAAGTTCAAAGCGTTGCATCACTGCGACAAGGTCCCGGCGCGCGCTGCGATCGAAGTCACGAGGTCGCGTCCGCGGATCGGTCGCGGACACAGCAACGCCTCGAATGCCGATGCTCGAGACCCACCCGAGCGCTTCCCTCGGTGGCAACTTCAACGGTGAAATTGTCGCAGCAAGTGGTGGACGCTGATCCGTGTGCATGAAGGATGAGAGTGTACGAGGAGTGCAAGAACTCGCGTATCATCCAAAGGCTGTGACGCGCATTATTGATATTGGGTACTGGCTCGCACTCACCGCATGGTTTGCTGTCGCGTTGTGTGGCGGACTTGCGGCGAGTGCAATCTTCCCAACCGCACGCGGAATGTCGCTTTCCCTCGAAGGGTACGAAGGGTTTCTCGCGGCAGAACCAGAGCTCGGGCGCGCATTGATCGCGGGATTTCTCGCGCAGAGCGTCTTTGATCTCACGATGCGCGCGCAGTGGATTCTCGTACCAGTCTTTCTCATCATGGTGTTGCTGCAAAACGCAACATCGATCTCGCCGAGCCTCGGGCGCCAACGCATCGGGCGACTCGCGCTGTGCATCGCGGTAGGCGCGAGCGTGATCTCGATTTTCTGGTCGGTGCCGAAGTTCAACGAGTCGTTGGAGGCATATCGAACCACTGCGCGAAGCGGTGATGCCGCTGCTGCGGCCAACGTGAAGCTGACAGTGGATGACTACCACTCGTATTCGACGACGCTTGGCACTGCGACGCTCGCTTCGCTTCTCGTCATCGTTGTCACGAGCGCTACCTCTGCGCCCTTTCGTCGACGACGCGACGGTACGTCAAATGCACCCTCTTTCGTAGGCGTTTCACGACGATAGCGCCGGGTTCACGCAGTTAAGATTCTCCATGGCACGGAAGCCAGCACACACGACACCTGTCCCCGCGAAAGCGCATAGCGCGGAACCTGTCATTCCCTTCGCGCTTCCAAAGAAGAGCGCTATTGCGAAAGAACGCGCTGCGAAATTGTTCGACGCACTCAGCGCTCAATACCCCGATGCACGCTGTGAACTTGACGCCCAGTCGCCGCTGCAACTTCTTCTCGCGACAATCTTGAGTGCCCAATGCACCGACGTTGCGGTCAATCGCGCAACTCCCGCGCTCTTCCAAGCGTTTCCCGTCGCTGCGGATTTCGCGCGCGCAACTCCAGCGCTGATCGAGCCACACATCCGATCGATCGGACTTTTCCGCGCCAAAGCAAAGGCGATTCATGCAACCTGCACCGTCCTCTGCGAGAAGCACGGAGGCGAAGTTCCTGCCGAGATTGATCACCTTCTCGAGCTCCGAGGCGTCGCGAGGAAGACTGCAAACGTCGTGCTCGGCAACGCGTTTGGCATCGCCGCTGGCGTTGTGGTGGACACGCACGTCGTCAGACTCTCAGCGCGACTTGGCCTTTCGCGAGCCACGACCCCTGTGCAGATCGAGCGCGACTTGATGGCGCTCTTCCCCCGCTCGCAATGGTGCATGCTCTCGCACCTCTTGATCTTCCACGGCCGTCGCGCGTGTAAAGCACGAGGCGCGCAATGCGAAAACGACGCGATTTGCCAGGAATTTTGCACACAAGGCCGTGCGAGTCGCGCTGCTCGAGAGACTCCGGAAACATCTCGTCCAAAGTCAAAACAACCCTCTCAAAAGGTCGCTTCAACCCGAAGGAAGTCCCCAAAAAAATAGCATGAATTCCACGTGAAGAATCTTCACTCCGAAGCTAGTTGTGTGCCGATTAATTGCGTTCCATAAGCTCGAATGTGGAGCAACTGGCACGTGTGCGATTGAGGCAGTCGTCCACGTGATCCCTTTCCAAACGAAGAGCGCAACCGCCCATCGCGCCCTGAACCCATATGACCCAACGAAACGCAGAGTCGCCCAACGGTTCCCACGCGCATGCTCCCTACGATTTGGTCTTCGCTGGCAAGCGAATCCACTTCATTGGCATTGGCGGATCTGGGATGTCCGGTCTTGCACAGATGCTGCGCAATCGCGGCGCTGCTGTGATGGGAAGCGACCAGTCGTGGTCACCGTTACTTGAACGGCTTGAGAATCTCGGCATTCACACGCATGTCGGTGACGGCATGAGCGTCCTCCCGAACGATCTTGATCTCGTCGTGTATTCCGCGGCCATCAAGCACGATCACCCCGAACTACTTGCCGCGAGCGAGCGCTCGATTCGCACCATGACCTACGCGGAAGTCCTTGGACTCGCGCAGCAGCAGTGCACATCGCTCTCGATTGCAGGCACGCACGGCAAGAGCACAACTACCGCGATGACCGCGTGGGTCCTCCTTCGCACTGGCCTTGATCCAAGCGTGATTGTCGGCGCAACCTGCGAGCAAATCGGCGGCGGGTCTCGCAATGGCGCTGCACGGATTCCAACCGGCAAGATGCAAGGCGCGCCTGGCGTGATGGTCTGCGAAGCGTGCGAATTCAATCGCTCGTTCCATCAGCATCGCCCGACGATTGCAGTCATCAACAATGTCGAAGCGGATCACCTCGATTGCTACCGCGATCTCGAAGCGATCATCCAGTCGTTCCGCGAATTTGCAGGGCTACTCCCTTCGAGTGATAAGGGCGGAAAGCTTCTCATTGCGCACGAAGGCGCGCATCGCCGCGAAGTGTGCTCTGATCTTGGCTGCGCAGTCGCAACATGGGGATTCTCGCCAAGCGCGGATTTTCAAGTGGTTTACGACGGGAAGGCGCAGCGCGTAGGAATTCTGCAAGACGGCATCTGGGTCGCGCAGTGGACGAATCAGATGCCCGGCGATCACAACGCGCTCAACAGTGCAGCTGCTGCAATTACCTCGCATTGGCTCGGCGCGGATTGGGAAGCGATCGCAGAGGCACTGTGCGAATTCCGCGGTCTCGATCGACGCAGCCATTTCAAAGGCGCACGCACGCTTCAGGGCGGCGGCAAAGTGCGCGTATTCGATGACTACGCGCATCATCCCACCGAGTGCGAGAAAACCCTACGCGCGCTGCGCGTTAGCGAGCGTCCACGACGACTCATCTGCGTGTTTCAACCACATCAAGCGAGCCGTACGCGCCACTTGATGGCTGAATTCGCGTCGAGCTTTTCGAATGCCAACATCGTGCTCGTCCCCGATATCTTCTTCTCGCGTGATTCTGAGATCGATAAGCAGACCGTGACAAGTAGCGACCTCGTCGACAAACTTCGCGAGCTCGGAACCGATGCTCGCCATCACCATCCCTTCGAGGCCATCAACCGAGAACTCGAGGCAATTTGCCAAGACGGCGACTTGGTCGTCACGATGGGCGCTGGTCCGGTTTACAAGATTGCCGAGACATTTCTTGGGTCCGAACTCCAAGCGCCGCTTGATTGGGTGAAGAATGTGCGCAGCGCGTGATACAACAATGACCGTGGCAACACCTTCGAGCCTGTACGCCGACCTTCAGGTCGATGCAATTCCTGATGCGCAACTTGCGCCACTCACGTGGTACGGCATCGGAGGAAAAGCTGATGTACTCATCTCGCCTCGTGATGTTGCATCGCTCTCGATGTTAATGCGGCGCTGCCACCGCGATCAGATTCCGGTGCGTGTACTCGGAAGCGGCGCGAATCTATTGGTTTCCGATTCTGGCGTAGATGGCGTTGTCATTCGACTCAACGCACCCGCGTTCAAGTCCGTTGAGTACAACCAGTATGGTCGCGTGGAAGCTTTGCGCGCATGGGGCGGCGCTGCGACAGAGCAACTCATCACGGAACTTGCGCGTCGAGGACTCGCTGGTCTTGAGCAGATGGCAGGTATTCCATCGAGCATCGGTGGCGCACTGCGCATGAATGCTGGCGGAAAGTTCGGATCCATTGGTGATGCGGTGCATTCAGTGAACGTGTTACAGCACGATGGATCAGAGCGAATCTACCTGCGCGAGTCTCTGTCCTTCGACTACCGCCACACGAATATTCCTGAGGGGATCATCTTGTGGGGCGTGTTTGAATTGAAGGAGAGCACAACAC
>QWPV01000028.1 GCA_003671055.1 Planctomycetota bacterium | reverse complement strand
CGAAGTCGACGAAGTGCTCCCCGACAAGGGACTCGTTCGCGTGCTTGTCACAATCTTCGGCCGCCAAGCCCCAATCGAACTCGAGTACTGGCAAGTCCGCAAGGGCATCGGCGACGAGTAAGCGAGTATTTTGAGCGTTCGCGAATGACCGCGCGTTGGTCCATGTTTGCCTCAGTACGTATTAGGCGCGCGGTTTCGCTCTCTTTGGTACGGCTCGCCGGCATTCGCCTGAATGGGCGTGTACTGCTCGGGGATTGATTTCAATCGAAGTAGAGAACTTCATCCACGGGGGTGACGGCTTTTTCGCGCGGTTCGATGATCTCTGCGCCTTTGCCCTTTGGCGTGCGCGCTGGGTGTTGCGCGGTTGGCGCAATCTCGCCGATTGATACTTTGATGCGGCGGATGCGTGTGGGGAATCGCGTTGCGAGTTCGCGTTCGAGTGAGGCGCGGAGGACTCGGGAGATTTCGAAGCCTGCGCCTGCGGTTGTGACTGTGATGGAGAGCATGCCGCCCGTGAGTGAATCCACGGTGCATGAACTTGCGAGTTTCGCGGGGCAGAGAGCATTCCATGTGGTCAGCACTTCGCCGAGGTCGCGTTGGCGCTTGGTGGCGAACTTCGCGATGCTTGTGATGGTCGCGCCGACCGACAAATCCCGCACCCGAGGTCCGCGCCAGGCTTTCATTTGTTCGAAGTTTCGCTGTTGTCGCTGATCCATGACTGGAGTTTCTCTCGTGTGCAACGAGGGTACACACTTTCGCGCGATTTCCTACAGTGCGCGCATGACTGCGATCCGACTCGAGGGCCTTACGAAGCATTATGGTCAGACCGCCGCGGTGGCAGGGGTCACGCTTTCGATTCCCTCTGGCTCGCTGTTCTTCCTGCTCGGTCCCTCGGGCTGTGGGAAAACCACGCTGCTGCGCATGATTGCGGGATTCATCGAGCCGACAGCGGGGCGGATTTTCTTCGATCAAACAGACGTGACGGCGACTCCGCCGAACGCACGCAACACAGGCATGGTGTTTCAGAATTATGCGCTGTGGCCGCACATGAGTGTCGTGGAGAATGTCGCGTTCGGTCTCGATGTGCGTTCGATTGCGCGTCCTGAAAAGGAGCGCCGAGTGCGAGAGGCGCTCGCGTTGGTTCGGATGGAGGCGTATGCCGCGCGTAAACCAGGCGAACTTTCTGGTGGTCAGCAGCAGCGCGTTGCACTCGCGCGCGCGGTTGTCATTGAGCCGCAAGTGCTGTTGCTTGACGAGCCGCTCTCCAACCTCGACGCGAAATTGCGCATTGAGATGCGTCATGAGATTCGTCGCATCGTCGATACGTTGAAAGTGACGACGGTCTATGTGACGCACGATCAGAAGGAAGCGCTCTCGCTTGCGGATGGGATGGCGGTGCTGAACGCTGGATCGATTGCGCAACTCGGCGCGCCGCGCGAACTGTATCGTCGTCCGAGCTCACGCTTTGTGGCGGACTTTCTTGGCGAATCAAACTTCGTCGAAGCAAAGCGAACGGGTGCATTTCATTGGAACGCGCAAGGAGTAGCGTTGCATTCTTCGATTCCGTGTGATGCGGAGAGCGTCACGCTGTCGTTGCGACCAGAAGCACTTCGACTTCGCGCATCGGAAGGATCGAACACGATGCGCGGACGCGTCGTCTCGAGCGCGTACCTCGGCGAAGTTGCGCAGCATGTTGTGCATGTCGATGGCGTTGGTGCGTTGAAGGTCTTCGAACTCAATCCGCGCGAATCTCTCGATGTGGGAAGCGTGGTCACGCTTGGCGTGGAAGCTGAAGATGTTGTTCCGATTCTCGAAGTCGCAGGAGCAGCGCGATGAGTGGCTTGCTCTTCGTCATCTCAGGGCCGAGTGGCGTTGGGAAAACCACGATGGTGCATGAGGTGGTGCGCCGACTTGGTGGCGAGTTCAGCGTGAGCGCGACGACGCGAGCTCGGACAGCTCGCGAACGAGATGACGTGGACTATCACTTCGTCGATCAGGCGACCTTCCAGCGCTATGTCGACGAAGACCGCTTCATCGAAGTTGCGCAAGTCTTCGGTCGCAACTGGTACGGCACGTTGACTGCCCAAGTCACCGACGCACTCAAGGCGGGAAAACTCATCGCACTCGACATCGATGTGCAAGGCGCGAAGAATGTGAAGCGCCGGATTCCGCACGCGTACGCGGTTTTCATTCTTCCTCCGAACGAAGACGCGCTGCTCGCACGATTGCATGCGCGCGGTCGCGAAGATGAAGCGGCCATCGAGCGACGATTTGAAGAAGCGAAGAAGGAAATCGATTTCGCGCAAACGAGCGGCGTGTATGACGCATTCGTGGTGAATGACGACCTTGAGGTCGCCATCGATCAACTCACTGACCTTGTGCGTGGACAGTTGCTTGCTGCGTCAAGAAACGGATGAGATCGCCAAAGACTGCGTCCGCATCCTGTGTTGCATCAAGCACAGTGACGCGATCAGGATCCTCGCGTGCTTGCTGCAGATAGCCTTGGCGCACACGCTCATGAAAAATCGCGCCCTTCTGTTCCATGCGATCGAGCAGCGGATTCAAACGCTTTGCAGCAGTGGGCACATCGACATCGAAGATGATGGTGTTGTGTGGCCAGAGATCTCCGACCGCGACCTTCGCAACACGAATGATGTCGTCGCGATCGATGCCGCCTGCGGTGCCTTGATACGCAAGGGTTGAACTCACGAATCGATCACTCAGCACGAGATGTCCCGCAGTCAGCGCTGGCCGAATGCGTTCTTCAAGAAGCTGCGCGCGGCTCGCCATGTACAGCAACATCTCGCAACGCACCGTCATTGGATCGTTCTTCGGATCGAGCAAGATCGCGCGAATCTGTTCGCCGATTTCCGTGCCGCCAGGCTCGCGAACTTCGGTGACAGGAACGTTCCAGTTGCCCTTCACCCAATTCGAAAACATCCTGAACTGCGTGCTCTTGCCGGAGCCGTCCGGTCCATCGAACACCATGAATCGCCCACGGAGATAGCGATCCCAGTCAATCGGCGCTGGGGGCGTTGATGAAAATGATTCTTGCATCGAAGGCGACATCGAAGTGCGTAAGGTATCTGCGGCAGGAGAATCGATGACCGCACACTATCATCTCTGCATGCGGATTGAACTGCGCAATCTTGCAGGGCGACGCCTTGGGCAGATCGACGTCGACCCTTTGACGCGACCTGTTCGGGTGGCACTTCCGCGTGCTGCACATCCTGGTGAATCCACCGATGTTTTTCTCCGTTGGGATGAAGCGATTGACGACGCGGGCGCGCTCCGTCGCTGCGTGATTTGCGGTTGCGACGAGTTGTATGTGCGCAAGTCGACGCCGCAAGTGACGCCGTTCATCATTCTTCTCGCGTTCATCGGTGCGCTCGTTGCGGCGCTCGGATTCGCAAACCATCCTGCCGCGATCGCGGCACTCATTCTGCTCCTCGTTGTCGATATCGCCACGCTGATCGTTGCACGCCGTCGATTGCACTGCTACCGCTGTCACGCCACATTCACAGGCGCAATCATCGCACGCTACATGCGACCATGGGATCGCGCTGTGGTGGAGCGAATGAAGCAAGCGCGACCTGAGGAACTCGAGCCATTCCCTGCGGTGCTTGCGGACGCATTGCCGATGCAACTGCCAACCAAGGAAGCCTCTGCATGACGACCCCTGCGCGTACTCCACTCATCTTGCTCGGCGGCGGCGGGCACGCTGCTGTGGTTGCCGATTGCGCGACGCGTACATCGAGATTCTCAATTGCCTTCGCAGCGGACACAGAGCCGCGTGATCTGTGCGCGTTGCACGCAGCCGTGTGGCTCGGTGAGGTGTCGGTCGCGAAACTTGCGGGCGCTCTGCGTGTGGGCGCGAGGCTTCATGCCGCGGTGGGCGATGGCGAATTGCGTATGCGATGGCTGACAGCATTCGGCGCGGAGCAGTTTGATTCGATCATCGATCCGAGCGCAGTCGTGTCGACGAGCGCATCGCTTGGCGCTGGAACATTCATTGCATCTCGAGCGATCGTGAATGCTCGCGCAACGATTGGCGCGGCATGCATCATCAACAGTGGCGCAATCGTCGAGCATGATTGCGTGCTCGAAGACGGCGTGCATGTTTCGCCGGGCAGCATTCTCTGCGGAACTGTGTGCGTGGGCACACTCACGCACATCGGTGCTGGCGCTGTCGTGCTGCCAGGTATTCGAATTGGTGCACGGGTCCGCGTGGGTGCAGGCGCGGTTGTGACGAAGGATGTTGTCGATGACGCGACGGTTGTCGGCGTGCCGGCTAGAAGCGCATGCTGAAGACGACCGCGTAAGAAAAGAAGACGAGCAGCGCCATGCCGAGGACGGCGTACGCAACCGCGAGCATTGCTTCTTTCAGTGGAAGTCGGAAGAGAAACATGTAAAGCACGCATGCAATGGCGAGCGGGCCGACGCTGTTGAGTAATTGCTTGAGCACACGGAAGTCGCACGGAACGATCCATGTGAGAAGACCAACGGCGCAGATCAACGCGCACTTTGCAAAGAGTGAGAGCACATCGCCGAGCGGACGCTGTCGTACGAATGCAAGGCAGCAGATGCCGAAGGTGAATCCCGCTGTCGAAAGCACAGCGTAGGAAATAGTTCGCATCACTCCACCGAGTCGCTGCATGATGGAAAGGTCGGTGGACGCTGCGTCGGCGGAGTCGCCTGGAATCACAAGTCCGCTTGCGCCCGCAAGCCACGCGAGCACGACAACACCAATCACACAGAGTGCGGCGATGATCCATGTGCGCGCATCGCTCTGCGGAGAGATCGGCGCGTTGAGGCTGGACTCCTCGTCGTCAGTGTCGTCAGCATCCTCATCAATCGAGTCGACGCTCGCTGGAATCGGAGTGGGCGCGCGTGACTGCGCTTCAACTGCGCGCTCGACGCGTTCAGCATGAAGTCGCGCAGCGTCGGCATCAGGTTCATCCGGCACGAGGTCGTAGTGATTTTTGTTTGGCTCAGTCATGACAGGCTTCAGCGTGAATCATTGCAAGATTCAGCCAACCGCGCTCGGACTGAAGTACGCTGCGCCGTCTTTATCCTGCAACACGAGGAGTCTTTGATGAGCAGTCCATACGCCATGCTTGACCCTACTGATGCGCATCGTGCGCTCGAAGCACTCATCGGTCGCTGGCAGGGCGAGGAAACAATGCATCCATCCCCCTGGGATCCGAAGGGCGGCAGTGCTATTGGCATGATCCACAACGCACGATCGCTCGATGGATTCGCAGTGGTGCAGGAGTACCAGCAAGTCCGCGAGGACATCGCAAGTTTCTTCGGACACGGTGTGTTTCGCTACGACGCGCAGAAGTCACAGTACGAACTCCACTGGTTCGATTCCTTCGGCGGCGCGCCATCGCTATTCATCGGGACCTTCGAGCACGGACTCCTCGTGTTACAGCAGGCCACGCAAGGCGGATTCATGCGCACAAGTTGGGACCTTCGTCAGGCAGGCATCATTCGATACAAAGCGGAAGTCTCTGGCGACGCGATCGCATGGCAGCCATTCATGGAAGGCGTTTACGAGCGCGTGTAAATGGCGAGCGATGAATTTGCCGCTTGGGGCAGAATTCATCGCTCGCGCTAAAAAACACGCGCACCTGGGTCGGAGTTCCGGGCGCGCGTGAGAGGAAAAAATCGAACGGTGTCTGAAGCGGTTAGTCGTTTGCAGGCGAATCAGTTTCAAGTTCGCGTGTCGCGTGGTCGCCGAAGATCGCGCTACCGATGCGCACCATGTTGGCGCCACATTCAATAGCAATTTCAAAGTCGTCGCTCATTCCCATGGAGAGAATGTCAAAGCGCAATCCGTTCGCGCTCATGCCTGTGCGAGCAGTACAAATTTCTTCGAAGAGTTCATGGCAACGTGTGAATATGCGTCGTGTTTCAGCTTCGCCCAACGCTCCAGTTTGTCCTTCTGGTGCCATGCACATGAGGCCGCGCGCGCGAAGGTGAATCATGGTGTCGATCATTTCAACAACATGACGAGCCGCTGCAGGAGCGACGCCATGCTTTGATCGTTCGCCACTCACATTGACTTCAACAAGCACATCCACTGGCTCCGTGCGCTTCTGGCAGCAATCTTGAATCTCTTCAGCGAGGCGAAGTGAATCCACCGAGTGCACGAGGCGCGCGATCTCAACTGCCTTCTTCACTTTGTTGCGCTGCAACGTACCGATGAGATGCCATCGCACGGTTGGTGTCGAGCCATCTTGAGCAGCGGTTGGCCGTTCGCGACGGCGCAGCATCTGCTCGTCGACAAGCGCAGCGCGCTGAACGAGTTGTTGCACGCGGTTCTCGCCGAGGTGCTCGTGGCCGAACGCGATCAACTCGCGCACTTGCTCCATCGATGCGTATTTTGTCACCGCAACGACCACGATGTCGGAGGGACGACGACCGACTCGAGCGGCGGCTTTCGCGACGCGATCCATCACGCTGTCGTAACGACTGCGAAGCTCGGCACCCAACGGAATGTGTTGAGGTGGCTGTGCTGCGTCGTCGTTGGCGACCGTGTCCATCGCTGTCACTCCGGTTGCGGTGGATTTCATCTCGGAGCAGAGTAGTCGTAGTGCGCCGTGGCGACAAGTGAATCCTTCCAACTGCATTGGCATTGGCAGACGATGCTACTCTTGCGTCATGTGCGCGATGCGTCCGGCGAAGACTCCATGTGTGCTCATCATCCGTGATGGTTGGGGCGAAAACCCGCATCCTTCACATGATGCATTCAACGCAGTGAAACTCGCGAAGACCCCGTGCGATGCGATGCTCGCGCGCGATTGGCCAAGGACGTTGCTTCGCACGAGCGGCGAGGATGTCGGACTTCCTGTCGGACCCGAGGGGCCGGTCATGGGGAACTCCGAAGTTGGACATCAGAACATCGGTGCGGGAAGGATTGTCGACCAAGAACTCATGCGCATCACGAGCGCGATTCGCACAGGTGAGTTCGCGAAGAACCCAACGCTTCGCGCGGCGTTCGCACACGCGAGCGCAACTGGTGGTCGCGTGCACCTGCTTGGACTCGTCTCAGACGGTCAAGTCCACAGTGATCTCTCGCATCTACTGGCGCTGATCGACCTCGCGAAACTTGAGGGAATCGATGCAGCGCGTTTGTTCGTGCACGCGATCACGGATGGCCGCGATACGGCGCCATTCTCGTCGCTTCGCTACTTTGAAGTGCTTGAGGCGCATCTCCGTTGTGCTGGCGTTGGCCGCATTGCAAGTGTGATTGGCCGTTTTTTCGCGATGGATCGCGATCACCGATGGGATCGCGTTCGCGCGGCATATGACTGTCTCGTTGGTCGGGAGCACGAGCCTCGAATGGCTGACTCCGCTGCGCATGCTGCGAGTCAGTATCACGCGAATCCAACCGACAGTTCGCGCGGCGGCGATGAGTTCATCCTGCCGACGACGATTGCTTCTGCTGGTGCACATGATGCAGCGCACTCGCGTGTGCGTTCAGGCGACAGTGTGATCTTCTTCAACTTCCGCGGCGATCGACCGCGCGAGATCACGAAGGCGTTTATGTATGACGACGCAGCGTGGTCGAAGGTGCAGGGCGGTGGGTTCGATCGCGGTGCGAGATTGACGAATCTTTTCTACGCGACGATGACGGAGTACGAGGCTGGTCTTCCAGTAGAACTCGTCTTCAGAAAACCGCCGAAGCTCAACATGATTCTCGGCGAAACACTCGCGCGCGCGAACTTGACGCAGTTCCGCTGCGCGGAGACCGAGAAGTTCCCGCACGTCACATTCTTCTTCAACGACTATCGCGAAGAACCATTCGACGGCGAGACTCGCGTCATCGTGCAGAGTCCGAAAGATGTCGCGACGTACGACCTCAAGCCAGAGATGAGCGCGTTCGGTGTGTGCGACGCAGTGCTCGCCCGCCTCGGCGCGCCTGACTGCGAAGCCGTCATCATCGTGAACTTCGCGAATGCCGACATGGTCGGGCACACGGGAAAGTTGGATGCGGCGATCGCCGCGGTTGAGGTTGTCGACCGCTGCGTGGGCGAGATCGTGAAGGCGACGCTCGCTCGCGGAGGAAGTCTCGTCATCACCGCCGACCACGGAAACGCAGAACAAATGTGGGATCCAATCCACGCTTGCCCGCACACCGCCCACACGAACTACTTGGTCCCATGCTCAGTCGTGGCGCCGGGACTAGAAAGTGCAAGGCTCCACAAAGTCGGCAGGCTCGCCGACCTAGCACCAACGGTGCTCGACCTCATCGGGATCGCGAAGCCCGAAGCAATGACCGGCGCCAGCCTGCTCGCCCGATAACCACACCAACTCATAGTCGCAAAGCTGGTCATCCCAGTTCTACGCACCGAAACGGCACCCAGCCGATCGGTGCCTGTCCTCGATTGGGGCGCGTGACTGGTGCCTGTCCTCAATTGCGTGTCCTGTAGTACGGCTCGAACCGATCGGTGCCTGTCCTCGATTGGGAGCAATTGGGCTCAGCTTCGGGCTCTTGACTGGTGCCTGTCCTCAATTGCGGGAATTGTGCCTGTCCTTGATTGGGCTGCGCGTAGAATCGCGCCCCCAATGCCCCTACCGACTGTTGCCATTGTTGGTCGACCAAACGTCGGTAAGTCGAGTCTGTTCAACAGGCTCGTCGGACGACGGGTATCGATCGTCGACCCGACTCCAGGAACCACACGAGATCGCGTTTCCCAGATTGTCGAAGTTCCGCCTCCAGCTGAAATTGGATCCGATGACGATGCTCGCGCGTTCGAGCTCGTCGATACCGGCGGCTTCGGCGTCTATGTCGCCGAGGGCGGTCGATACGACGACGCTGGCGAAGATCTCGCTCGGCTCACGCCGCAGATCGAGCAGCAGATTGAGACCGCCGTCCGCACCGCGAACATCATTCTGTTCGTAGTCGATGCGCAAGCTGGCATCACGGGGCTCGACCAAAAAATTGCGCAGTTGCTTCGTCAGCGCAACGTCACTTCCCGCGTTCGCATCGTGACCAACAAGGTCGACGATGACACCTGGATTCCCGCCGCGCAAGAAGCATCGCGCCTTGGATTTGGTGAACCGCTTTCACTGAGTGCGAAGAGTGGATTCGGTCGACGCATCTTCACGGAATGGTTGTGGAACGAACTTCCCGCACACGGCAGCGAAGACACGCCGAGCGAAATGCGTATGGCGATCGTTGGTCGTCGTAACGCGGGCAAGAGCACGCTCGTCAACTCGCTTGCGGGTGAGCCTCGCGTGATTGTCTCGGAAATTGCAGGCACAACGCGCGATTGTGTCGACGTGCGATTCGAGATGGACGGCCACGCGTTTGTCGCTATCGACACCGCAGGCGTGCGCAAGCGAAAGAGTTGGAGCGACGACATCGAAACGCACTCGCATCACCGCGCACAAGCGGCGATCGAGCGAGCAGACGTGTGCGTCCTTCTTCTTGACGCGCGTGAAAAAGTCTCGCAGATCGAGAAGCGTCTCGCACTCGAGCTTGTTACGCAGCACAAGCCCACCGCAATTGTCGTGAACAAGTGGGATCTCGTGGAGAACGAACTTTCTCCAGAGGATTACACCGAGTACCTCACGCAGGAACTTTTCGGTCTCTCCTACGCGCCGATCATTTTCATCAGCGCGGAGAAGTCCGATGGGATTCAGAGCATGGTGAAGATCTGCTTCAACTTGTTCAACCAAGCGGGCCACCGCGAAACAACTGGCCGACTCAACGCGACGATCGCGCGCATTCTTGAGGCGCGCGGTCCAAGCGCTCGTCTCGGATCTCGCGCGAAGGTCTTCTATGTGTCGCAGCTTGCAGTTCGACCGCCAACCATTCACATGGTTGTGAATCGCCCAGAACTCTTCGAAGGTGCATACGCGAAGTACCTGCTGAACCAACTGCATGAGCAATTGCCATTCTCGGAGGTGCCGATTCGTCTGACCTTCAGCGCTCGCAAGCGTGTTGAACTTGCTGACGAGAATCCAGAGACGCAGCGACGAAAGACGACCCGTCGCGAGATTTCTTCAGCGATGGTCGCGAAAAACGCGCCGCCGCGAAAGACGCTTGCGGAAAGCCAAAAGGAACCGACCGACGAAGGCGCCGGCGACTTCTATGTCATGGACAGCGCGACAGCGAAGCCGCGCAAGCAAGGGGCTGGCTCAAGCAATCGCACGCCGGGTAAGGCGAAAGCGAAGAAGAATCCGAATGAAAAGTCCTTCGGCAAGCCACCACGCAAGCCCGATCGGAAGCAAGTCGGCAAAGCGCCCGCGAAGTTCACCGGCGTGAAACTCGCAAAGGCACACTCGCGCGGGAAGTAACGCAATGCAATCGTCCGTAGATCGGTAGACTGACGACGTATGTCGATCTTCCCACTCCCTGTCTTTGAGCGCGACGCCGATCCATCGAATCGGACGGCACTCACCGACGAAGAGATCTACGCGAAGTTGAAGCCACCGACCACAATCGTCGTGCGCTTTGGCCGCATGAAATTGGTTGGCGAATATCCCTATCGCGGCGATGCGAAGCCAGGTTGTGGTTCGAAGCTCGTCGTGAAGAGTTTCCGTGCACTCGAAGTTGCGGAAATGCTCACGACAACGTGCTCGAACTCCGGCTGCGGCAAGTCTGTGTCTCGTCGCGAGATGCTTGAGTACGTCGAGAACTCTGGCGGACGCGACTATCCCTTCCAAACACAAGGCGAAGTCTTGCGCGTTGCGACGATTGAAGATCTCAATCGATGGTCTGCAGTGCAAGCCGGCATGAAGGGCGTGCTGCAGCGCATTCGCGAAGCCGCAGAAGAAGCACGGTTTCCCGCAAAGATTGTGGATGTCGAGCCAGTGCTCGACGAGTCCGTGCTCGTCGTCTACTACCTCTCCGATGAGCGCATCGATTTCCGTTTCTTTGTGGAACGATTGTCGCCACTCTTCAATTGTCGCATCGAGATGCGACAAGTGGGCGCGCGTGATGAAGCGCGCCTTGTTGCGGATTACGAGCGATGCGGTCAGCACTGCTGCTGCAAGAACTTCCTCAAAGTTCTGAAGCCAATCTCGATGAAGTCTGCGAAGACGCAGAAGGCAACGCTCGATCCGTTGAAGATTTCTGGTCGCTGCGGGCGACTGATGTGCTGCTTGCGTTACGAAGATGAAACGTACGAACAACTGAAGAAGAATCTGCCGCGCAACAAGACGCGCGTGGGAACTTCTGAAGGTCCAGGCATCGTTCTTGAGTCGAAGATTCTCGTGCAACTCGTGCTCGTGCGGCTTGAAGCGGATGGACGCGACATCGCGGTGCCGGTCGAAGAGTTGTGTGATCCCGATACCTGCCCAACGCCAGAAACCACAGTTGCGCCGGATCCAATGCGCGGCATGAACGCGGGCGGCGTGCGACGGAAGCTCGGCGAGCCGAAGAGTCCGATGGCGCCGGTGCAGTCGAAGGATCGTCGACAAGATGCGTATCGCGAGAAGAGTCAACGGCTCGACGCGACAACTCCAGTTGCGAACACGCCCATTTCGGCCGCGCCAATCGCGGGCAAGACCGACAGCGCTGGTGCGCCGATTGTGGGCGAAACAGCATCACAGAAGAAGCGCCGCCGACGCAAGAAGAAGCGACTCGCAGACGCAGCAAGTGCAGAAGGTTCTGGAAATCTCGCTGCGCTCACGCACGGTCCACAGCATTCGCCCGCGCGTGCGCAGGATGAATCGAGTGACGATGACATTGAAGGCGATGATGTTGACGACGCAACCGATGTTGGAGCTGAGGATTCCGCGTCAACACAGTCGTCGCCAACACTGAACAGTGACGGCACTGAACAACCATCAACAGGCAAGCGCAAGCGTCGTCGACGTCGACGAAAGAATCGTGGACCTGATGCAGGCGGCGACGCTCCAGCAAACTCGCCCACGCCTCCACCAACATCATCATGAACGCTCCTAGCGCGACGCCGCCGAAACGAGAAGAGACCAACGTTGTTGAGACTGTGCAGTCGCTTGTTGTCGCATTCGCGCTTTCAATGGCAGTGCGCAGCTTCGTGACAGAAGGATTCGTCATCCCAACGGGCTCGATGGGTCCAACACTGATGGGTCAACACGCGCGATTGCAGAGCAAGGCCACAGGCGTTGAGTTTCCTGTGGACTCAGGGCCAGCGTTTGAGATGTATCGCTACTTCGGCGATCAAGTTGTCAAGCAGCAGCGCCCGATCTTCGACCCCATGCTCTCGCACGAACGGCCAGTGGGTGCGTTGGAGAACGGGCAGATCATGCAAAGTTCGCGTATGGGCGACCGAGTGTTGGTGCTGAAGTTTCTCTATCCCTTCCATGAGCCTGAGCGATGGGATGTCGTCGTCTTCAAGAATCCAACCGATCCAGTTGGCGATTCACAGAACTACATCAAGCGTCTCGTGGGTCTACCGAATGAACAGTTCGTCATCATCGACGGCGACATCTTCACGGCACCGCTCGGCTCGACCGATCCTGCAGCGTTCGTGATTCAGCGCAAGCCGGAGTTCATTCAAGACTCGGTCTGGCGCAATGTGTACGACAGCGACTTCGAGCCGACCGATCCCGCAGCACTCGCGAAGATGTGGAATCGACCTTGGCCAGGAACACCGTTTCGCAGTGTTGCGTCAGAGCCTGCGCAATTCGCGCAAGGCAACGCGCGCGCGTGGTCGAAGCCTGCAGGTCGTGCGACGCTTGAGTGGGATCATTCCATTCTCACGATCGATGATTGGGCGGCGTACAACATGTGGCGCGATCGGCTTCCCGGTCCGTACCCTGTGAGTGACGTTCGCGTGAGCGCTGCGCTTGACTCCGCGGATCCTGCAGCGGTGCGCGCATCACTCACCATCGCCGCGCGCAAGCGAAACTTCGTGTTCTCGCTTGCCGACGGAACGCTCACGCTGAAGATCGTGTTCACCGAATCAGGTGATGTCGAGATGACGCGCGAATTTCCGTTTGAAGTTCCGAGCGCAGGCGCGCCGTTTGATCTTGATTTTGTGCATGTCGATCAGCGACTCGAAGTACGCATGAACGGGGAAAGCATCGGGGTTTTGGACTATGTCTTCCCGAGTGTGGACGCGCGTCTCGAAGCGTCGCTACCAGGTCGTACAGTCGAAGACTTCCTTCGCAATCCAATGGGCGCAACCGCGCCGCCGACCATCGTGCGATGGGAGTTTGATGGCGCGCCAGTGACGCTTCGCGCCGTGCGAGTCGATCGCGATATTTTCTATCGCTCTGTCGCGCTCGCGCCCCGTGAACAGGGCGCGCTTGCCACAGATCAACGCGATGGACTTGGATTCGGTTGCGATCCTCATCATCCTGCGCAACTGCAAGCAGATCAATTCTTGATGCTCGGCGACAACAGTCCCGCGAGTCGCGATTCACGACTGTGGGGCGCTGCGCATGAATTGGTTGCCTCGCGCTACGGCGAAGGCGCACCGTTTGTTGTGCCGCGCGAACTGCTGCTTGGCAAGGCGTGGAGCGTGTATTTTCCTGCGCCAGTTTCACCAGGCTTTGGGCTGCCTGCGATCGTCCCCGACTTCGGTCGGCTCCGTTTCATTCGCTAACGCTTGCAAGCGCGCGAGCACGATCAACTGCGCTTGCATGTGTTGTGAGAGATCGAGCGGTTCTGTCGCTTGAAGTCCTGCGAGAGGGGAGAGGTCGCGCTGCGCGTCTTCTTCGAATTGACCTTCATGGACGCAGCGCTCGATTCGTTTCATGAACCGTTCGTGCTGTGCCATCGCCTTCTCAAGCGCATCCATTTTGAACCATGATCGAAGGTCCATGAGCGCGCCATCGTGTGGACATGCGCAGCCTGCACTCGTGAGCGCAGCTACTGGATTCATTTTCACTGCGACAAGAAACGCAACTTGATTCGGTGGCAGTGACTTCAGCCGTTGCTCGTCGAAGGGAAGCACGCCGCGCTTCGCGTCATCTTCGAGCCACACTTTCGTCGTCGCAAGCGTGAGCCGCTCGCGTTCAATCGCGCGACGGAAGTTGCACGGATCCTCAGTCGAGACTTTTCCAAGCAACTCGCCAAGGGCTGCGCGCGTGATTGCAGTGAGGGGGCGCCCTGCGCGCATCTCGTCAAAGGCTGCGCAAGTATCAATTGCAATCTGCTCTGCGACGAGTGAGTGCCCGATGGTTCCAGTGCTCGCGTAATGCAAAAAGACGCGTAGTGCCGCGAGCAGAGACTCTTCGTTCGACGTAACGAGCGCTTGCGCAAGTAGCACGCGCACTGCGCCAACAATTCCCGGCATCGACTCACGAAGAAACCCGTTTACATGTTGAGAATCGGAGTACTGTCCGAACATCGGAAAGATCAACTTCTCGCAATGCGATCCCGCGAGAACATTGTCGATGATGGGCTTCTCAAGCTGAAGCCACAGCGCTTGCGGCGCTGCGATGTGCGGCGTAGCGGTGCCCGCGAGTCGCAGCGTTTCAATCTCCACTTGCATCTCCATGCTCAATGCAGCACACGCATTCGCGGCCGCGATGTAGAACTTCGCCGCAGTTAAGAAGTCCTCTGGCTTCTTGGTTCCATCCGCAAGTGCTTCGAGATTCTTGGCGAGCGCGACCCACTTCTCGTCGTACTCCACCGACTTCGCGATCATCCTGCCGATCGCAGCGCCGAAAAGTTTCACCATCTCGCCGTACTTGCCCGACGCAACATCCGCTTCAAGTTTCGCGATCGCCTTTTTCGCCCCTTCTGCATGTGGGTCGGCGCCAATCGCATCAAGCGCGTCGTAGTAGGCGTTCGTATCTCGCGTCACGTCTTCGAGACTCATACTCTCGGGAAACATCGAGGAATCTTCGAGACCAATCGAGAGCAACCGCGCGTTGCGTTCACCCGTTTCAAGTGCGCTCAGTTTGCCGATCTCCATGAGCAGCATCTCTCGCTCACCAGTGAGAGCGCCGGAGAGATTCATGAATGCAGCAGTTCGAATACCTTCTGTCGCGGCGAGTGCTAACTTCGCCGCGTCTTGATTCAATTCGCCGCGCTCGATCATCTCCTGCAGCGTTATGGCTTCAAACTGCCCAATCGCCAGACCCACGAGCGAAGAAATGACGACTCGATCCTCCGACATACGCTGCGCGATTGCGGACTGCGCGCGAAGCAAAGCGGCAAAGCTGACATTGTCTCCGTGACGAGCAGCGTCAAGCGCGAGCCAGCGAATCGCTTTCGCGAGAGTTCGGCTCTCACTCAGATGCGGGAGTAACAACGAGAAGCCCTGCGTTCGATCGAGTGCGCGTGAGTACCGCAACGACGTCGATCGAATGAGATCCGCACGCATGCCTCGCGCACCTTCGAGCCAGCGCGCCATGTTGCTGTCCACCACGCCATCTCGTTCAAACGCAACATCCGAACCGAGGCTCGCACTTCCCTCGGCATAAAATGCTTCATTCAGCGGCGCAACGCTTGCCGCGAGTTGTTCATACAACACAGCAGCCGACTGTGATTGCGCCGCCGCGAAGTGCGCGGTGCCGAACAGGCAAAGCGCCGCGACTCCGTGCTGCAGGACGCGCGCAATTCTCGGACGGCACAGGGTGGATCGCATGCAACGCATTCTTTCACGCAGCAAGGGCAGCCGCAAGCCTCCTCAATCGAACAATCATTGGGGTTCGAGATGAGAATCACTTCGATATCGTCCAATTCGGAAGTAGATTCATTGCAATGGACCAACCTCTGCGAATCGCCATCGTGCTTAGCGCGATCCTCCCTTCCACGATTCTTCTCTCTGCACATGCGCAGCAGTTCGCGGATCAGACCTCGACGCGCTTTCCGGTGCAAGCGGAGTACACGAATCAATGCACGATCGTCGACGTCGATGCTGATGGCGATAAGGACATCGTGTGGGCGAACGGTCAAGGCTACTCGACACTTGGCGCATTGCTGAAGCCGCGGCTCTACTTGAACAATGGGACGGGCATCTTCACTGACGCGACGGACACCCAGATTCCTGGAATCACTGGATGCTTCCGTGGCGTCGAAGCGGGCGATGTGGATCGCGATGGAGATTGGGATTTGATTCTTGCGCAGGACTACAACCGCCGACCACTTTTACTTATCAATGATGGCATCGGGCGATTTACTGATCAGACTGTCGCGCGACTTCCCAACATCACGATGGGTTCTGCGCGTGCGCAGTTCGGTGACGTTGACAACGATGGCGATCTCGATATCGCACTTTGCAATTCAGGCGCGAATCGGTTCTCTACCACCGGCCGTCCGCGCATGTTCTTGAACAACGGCAGCGGCGTCTTCACCGATGCCGCGCTCACGCAGTTCCCTTCCGCAGCACTTTCGGAGCAAATGGATTGTTTGTTCTTCGATGCCGACAACGATCTCGATCTTGACCTTCACGTCGGCACGCGATCATCAGGCACGAACTCAAGCCAACTCTGGATCAACAACGGCGTAGGCACATTTGCGAAGCTCGCACCTTTCGTGACCGATGCAACGTGCTACTCCTACGACGCAGGTGACATCGACGGCGATGGCGACCTCGATCTCATCGGCGTGAACGCTGGCGCAAGCAACACCGAACTCTTGCTGCGCAACAACGGCGCAAGCCCATGGACAGTGATCTCTTCGCAAATCACACCGAACCCAGTGGTCGATGACAACGATTCGCGCTTCATCGATTACGACAACGATGGAGATCTTGATCTCGTGATCGCAGCGCTCGGTGCTGCGGATCGCATGTACCAAAACAATGGCGCTGGACTCTTCGCGCAAGTCACGGGCATCGTTCCCACGCTTGCGGATAGCTCACTCGACATCAAAGCTGGCGATCTCACTGGCGATGGAAAGCCAGACATTATCACTGCGCAAGGTGAATCCGGCGCGTTTCAGAATCGCATTTACATCAACAGTGGTCCAGCCGACACGATCGCACCGAACATCAAGTTGACGGAGCAAGTTGTGCCGACAGGCTTAGGGCCATTCACGGTTCGCACTGAAGTCTTCGACGGCATTTCGAGTGATCGCGGCTACGACGATGCGGGGGTGGACCTTGTCTACACGGTGGATGGCGGCAAGCCATTGACAGTGAGTATGCGTTGGAGCGGCAACAGTCTCTGGCGTGGCACGATTCCTGCGCAGGCTGTGTGTGCAACGGTGCAGTACTTCGTTCGCGCGCGCGATGTCTCGCTGAATGTGCGCAACGGACCGACGAAGAGTTTCGTCGTGCCAGGAACGTGCACTGTCGTCGGTGACCTCAACGGCGACAGCATCGTGAACGGCGCGGATCTCGCAATCCTTCTCAATGCATGGGGAAGCACGAAGTCGGTCGCGGATCTTGATGGGAACAACATCGTCAACGCAGCGGATCTTGCGATCCTGCTCGGCGCATACACCGTCTGATCGACCGCCGTACACTCGCGTGCATGAGTGAAGATTCCTTCTCGCTTGATGGCAAGACCGCCATCGTCTGTGGCGCAACACAAGGCATTGGCCGCGCGATCGCGCTTGCGTTCGCGCACGCTGGAGCACGAGTTGTTGCTGTTGGCCGTAATGACGATGGGCTCAAAAAGGTGCACGCGGAGTTGCTTGAGATCTCTTCCTGCGCGCACGAAACGGTGACGGCAGATTTCGCGAAGCTTGAAGACACCGTTCGCATTGCGCGCGAGACCGCCGCGCGGCTCGGCGTCGTGCACATCCTCGTGAACAACACGGGCGGACCTGCGGCTGGCGCGATCATTGAAGCCAATCCGAATGATTTCGCAGCAGCGATCGCGATGCACGTTGGAACAGCGCAAGCGTGGACACAAGCATGCGCGCCACTTATGCGAGGTGCGAACTACGGTCGAATCGTGAGCATCACGTCGACATCTGTTGTCACGCCGATCAAAGGACTCGGTGTGTCGAACACGGTGCGCGCGGCGATGGGGAACTGGACGAAGACGCTTGCGAGCGAACTCGGTCGATTCGGCATCACGGTCAACGCGATTTTGCCAGGGTTCACACGGACGAATCGGCTTGACGCATTGCTCAAGGGCAAAGCGACACGCGCAGGTATCGCGGTGCGCGAGGTTGAAGAAGAATCGATGGCAACCATTCCACTCGGTCGATTTGCAGCCCCCGAAGAGATTGCGCGCGTCGCGGTGTTTCTCGCGTCGCCCGCAGCGAGTTATGTCAATGGCGTGAATCTTCCCGTAGATGGCGGACGGCTCGCTGCGCAGTAACGCTTGATGATTGAAGAGCTTTGAGGTTGTTTCCAATGCACGCTAGTCCAACGCAAGTTCAACACTTCATCGGCGGCTCCTTCTGTCCATCAGAGAGCGATGCGTGGATCCCTCGCGAGAATCCAGCAACCGGCGCGCCGCTTCGTTCGATCGCGCGTGGTCAGAGTGAAGATGTCGCGCGAGCTGCTGGCGCATGCGCGAAAGCGCAGAAGGCATGGGGCGCAACAAGTCCAGCGGAACGATCTCGCATCCTGTTGCAGATTGCAGATGGCATCGACGCGCAGTTGGATGCACTCGCGATGACGGAGTGCGAAGACACAGGCAAGCCACTTTCACTCGCACGAAGTCTCGACATTCCGCGCGCGGCTGCGAACTTCAGATTCTTCGCAACCGCAATCCTGCACGAAACAGGCGAGTCCTATCGCACCGAGGTTCCGCAGGATGCGTTGAATTACGTCACGCGTCGACCGGTTGGTACTGTGGGTTGCATCTCTCCATGGAATCTTCCGCTCTATCTCTTCACATGGAAGATCGCGCCAGCACTCGCTGCGGGCAACGCCGTGATTGCGAAGCCAAGTGAACTTGCACCGACGACGGCATCGATGTTGTGCGAGATCGCCGCGCGCGCAGGATTGCCGGCGGGTGTACTCAATGTTGTGCACGGACTCGGAAGCGAAGCGGGTCACGCAATCGTCGCGCACCCACAGACGAAAGCGATAAGTTTCACAGGCGGCACCACAACAGGCGCGGCGATTGCTGGCGTTGCTGCGCCGATGTTTAAGAAACTCTCGCTCGAACTTGGTGGGAAGAACCCAACCATCATCTGCGCGGATGCAGATCTCACGGTGGCGATGCCCGAGATTGTCCGCAGCGCGTTTCTCAATCAAGGACAGATTTGTCTATGTGGCTCGCGCATTCTTGTGCACAAGACGCGGCTCGCAGAATTCATGGAGCAGTTCACCGCGCTCGTTTCTGCGCTGCGTGTGGGTGATCCACTCGATGCGGAGAGCGACCTCGGAAGTCTTGTGTCGATGGAACACCTAGCGAAGGTGACTGCAATGATCGCACGAGGCGTGAAGGATGGCGCGAAGATCGTGACCGGAGGAGCACCGCCCGCGCGACTTGCATCGCGCGTTGCCAAGGGTGCGTTCTTGAGCCCGACGGTTCTGCTCGCGCCACCGCAAGACTCGCAGTGTGTGCAGGAAGAAATCTTCGGACCAGTTGTCACGGTGCAGTCGTTTGATCGACACGCAGACGCGGTGCGGATGGCGAATGGAACGCGTTATGGATTGGCTGCGACGATCTGGACGCGTGACCTTTCGCGCGCGCATCGCATGGCGGGCGCACTCGAAGCAGGCATCGTGTGGGTGAATTGTTGGATGCTCCGCGATCTCCGCACGCCGTTTGGTGGCATGAAGGATTCGGGAGTTGGGCGCGAGGGCGGCACGGAAGCGCTGCGCTTCTTTACTGAGCCGACCAATGTGTGCATCGCACTTGGAGCGCGGCTATGAGTACGCCTATGAGTACAGTGGAGATTCGTCTCGCGATCAAGGGCGATGTGTCGTCCATTCTCGCGATTTACAACGAGTCGATTCCAAAGCGCATCGCGACTGCTGATCTTGTTCCTCAAACATTCGATGTCCGCATGGCATGGTTCAAGAGCCACGACTTCGCCACGCGTCCAATCGTGGTCGCAGTGCGCGATGAAAAGGTGGTGGGGTGGGGGAGTTTCACGAACTTCAAAGAGCGCAGCGCATACGCGCCGACCGCGGAAGTCTCGGTGTATGTCAGCGATGCCGCAGCGCATCAAGGCGTTGGTCGCGCGATCCTTGATGATCTTCTCGAGCGCGCGGACACATGCGGCATCGATCGCATCCTCGCGATCTGCTTCTCACACAATGAACCAAGCCTCAAACTCTTCCGTTCGCGCGGCTTCGAGCAGTGGGGATTGCTTCCGGACGCGTGTGCACTCGACAGGATTCGTCGAAGTGTCACGATCCTCGGTCTCAGCCGCTGAAGCAGATCGCTTTCACTTCAACCGCAATCGGCGTGGGCAAGCAATTGATTTCGATCGTGGTGCGCGTGGGATTCGGATTCCCTTCGCCCGCGAAATATTCTGCGTAGATGCGGTTGTAGATCGCGAAGTCGTTCTTCATGTCGGTGAGGAACATCGTGACATCCGCAATGCTCGTCCAAGGCAGACCAGCATCAGCAACGACTGCGCGAAGGTTGTCGAAGCACGCGCGACATTGCAGCTCAATGTCTTTGGCGATGACAGCGCCGCTCGCATCGAGCGTGACACCAGGAATCGCCTTCACGCCTCGTTGACGAGGACCGATGCCCGAAAGAAAAACGAGGTTTCCCACGCGCTTTGCGTGGGGATATGCGCCAACGGGTTCGGGAGCGCGATGGGAAACGATGTCTGTCATGGCGTGCTCCTGTGGAGTGATCGCAGAATGGCGCGGACCGGACTTGCGTCAAATCCAACGAGTGGAAGCGGGAGTGCGATGAGTTCGTACTCACCGCTCTGCACGTGATCGAGTCGAAGTCCTTCGAGAATGGACATGTCGCGCGCGAGAAATCGTTGGTGCGCAGGAAGATCTTTGGAGTCTTGCGTGTCGACGCTGGGCGTGTCGATGCCGACGAGCGTGACGCCGTGATCGGCGAGTTGATCCACGAGCGCGGGATCCATCGCCGCGAAGTCGCTGTTCCAATTTTCGCAGTCTGGAAACGTCCCAGTACAAATCAGTACGCGTGTATGCCGAAGTGACTGGACAGGCACTTCAAGATCAGAAGCACACACGCGCATGCCCCGAGCAACTTTCGCGCGCACGACTTCACACGGCCCGATGTAGCGCTCAATCGGCATCGCATCAATCGACGCGCCGTTCACGCCGTAGTGATTCGCGCCGTCCGCGTGCGCTCCGAGGTGGACGGTTGCGTGCAGCGACGAGAGCGTGACCGATGCGCCATCGCCAAGCGCGCAGAGGATCTGTCGCGAGAGCGGCGTGTCACCTGGCCAGACTGCAAGTCGCTCAGAGATACGCGGCGTGATGTCGATGAGCGCAGCACTCATGCGCGTGCTCCACCCGCATCGATTTCCTCGCGCGCTTGTGCAAGGAAGAACGGAATCATGGTCGAGCGCTCGCGGTGGAGATTCGCCTCGCGACGTCGACAATTGCGCCGATGCCAAACACAAGGACAAGCACTTTGAGCACGAGGTCCGTCGCCGTGTCTTTCCCGTACTCCCGCTCGACATAGAAGAAGAGTCCAGCGCCAGCAAGCATAATCGGCAGCACAATCGAGGCGAACATGAATGTCGAAGTCCGTTTCCCACGCGATTGCGCTTCTGTATACGGAACCGTAGAGAAACTCACGAGGTCGTATTCAGGTTCGAGGTATCGACCAAAGATGCGGCTCAGGAATCGACCGTACGCCTTCTTCCGACGGAAACTCGCTTTCGCGCTGTGATCGCGCATCTCGACAAAGTTTGCGAGCGCCATATCCGCGATCGCATTCGAGTTTGCTTTGCGCGCAAGTTCGTACGCACGCAATGCATCAGCGATGTTCGCGTGGGCAGCCAACGCATCCGTCAATGCTTCGCAATCTTCGAAGCTCGCGTTGGCGCCTTGTCCATAGAACGGCACAACAGCATGCGCAGCGTCACCGATGAGTGTCACGCGTCCGTTCGCAGTCCATGGTGAGCAACGCACAGTGACCATGCTGCCTGCGGCGTTGCGCTCGAAGTCTTCTGCGAGCGTGGGCATGAGTGGAAGCGCATCCTGATAATCGCGCTCGAAGACTGCACGCGCGTCTGCAGCGGAACGAACTGTCGCGAAGCTCGGCGTATTCGCTGCATCTTCCCACGGCCAGAAAAGCGTGCATGTAAACGAGCCATCGGGATTAGGCAGCGCGATCATCATCGACGCACCACGCGGCCAGATGTGCAGCGCGTCCGGTTCGAGTGCGTGCGGCGCGTACTTCCCGCTTGTCACTGGCGGAATCACAAGTTCTTTGTAGCCATGCGTCAGAAAGGTCTGCGAGAAATCCACGCGTCCACTCTTCAGTAGTGCGTCGCGCACAGCGGAGTATGCGCCGTCTGCGCCGACGATGAGATCTGCGCTGAAGGTTTCGGCGTTGCCAGAGGCTTCGTCGACGAAGGTCGCGGTGCCTTTCACAGAATCAACATGCGTGCATCGCCGTGCAAACAAAAGTGATACGCGCGCCTCACTCGCTGCTGCGTCGAGCAGCGCGAGATTGAGTGCGCTGCGTGAAACAGAGTTGATGCCACGCGTGGGATCGTTCGAATACGGATGCGCGTGCGATGCGCCTTGCACTGGATGAATCATTCGGCAATACATCCGCAACGCGTCCTTCATCACGCGATCTTCAAGTCCCGCGCGTTGAAGCGCTTTAATACCGCGCGCACTGATCGCGAGATTGATGGAACGCCCTTCCGCAAATCGCTTCTCGCGTGGATCGTGTCGGCGCTCGACAAGGCGCACAGTCCAACCAGCGCGTGCAAGAAACACAGCGAGCAGACTGCCTGCGAGTCCAGTACCAACGATGAGTGCGCTACGACCTTCGACGTCCTGCATAGCTGCGGATTCTATGACACGCACGCCGACTTCACCGCCTGCGCTGCACGCCACACTTCGTGGAAGGTGTTGTAGAGCGGTGTGGGTGCAAGTCGCACAATTCCAGGCTCGCGATAGTCGCACACAATGCCCGCTGCAGTCAGCGCGCCAAATCGCGCTCGCGCGTTGTCCTTGAAGAGCAAGGAGAGTTGGCATCCGCGTCGCGAGGCGGAGGCTGGAGTGAGAAGTTCAGCGTGCCCACGCAATGCATCACGAATGAGATACTCAAGGTAGCCAGTCATGACGATCGACTTGCGCCGCAGTACAGGGATGGTCGCTTCATCGAAGATCTGCAGCGATGCCAGCAACGGCACAAGCGAGAGAATCGGTGGGTTGGAAAGTTGCCACGCATCCGCGCTTGCAACAGGGATGAAGCGGTCGGACATTTGAAAGCGTGTGGTTGGATCATTGCCCCACCAACCAGCCAATCGCGGAAGACTCGTATCGCGCCCATGTCGTTCCGCAACGAAGCAGCCACCAACCGCGCCCGCACCAGCGTTGAGATATTTGTAGGAACACCACACTGCGAAGTCGCACATCGACGCGGTGAGTTGCACGTCGATGTTCCCTGCTGCGTGTGCGAGATCGAAGCCACATGTTGCGCCAACGGCATGCACCGCTCGCGTGAGTCGCGCGAGATCGAATGCTTGGCCGGTGCGATATTGCACGCCAGGAAGCACAGCGCATGCGAGGGTATCGCCGAGTCGTTCGCACTCCGCTTCGATGTCGGTTTCGTCAAGCAACCATTCGTCTACTCGCGCTGCAATTTCAATCACATGCACATCAGGGTCAAGTCCACGCGCGGCAACATGACTCCGCAGCGCGAAGATGTCGCTCGGGAACGCACCCTTCTCGATGAGGATCTTTGTTCGATTGCCCTCAGGGCGATAGAACGTCGTGAGCATCAAGTGCAAATTCGTGGTGAGTGAATTCATCGCGACTACTTCCGACGGCTTTGCGCCCACAAGTCGCGCGAGTGGCTCACGCACTTGTTCGTGCCACGAGTACCACGGGCGCTTCGCATGGAAGTGACCTTCGACGCCTAGCGTCGACCAATCATCAAGTTCTTCCATCAACATCGTGCGCGTAGCGAGCGGCATCGCGCCGAGCGAATTGCCCACGAAGTAGACGTTGGGTTGCGCAGCATTGCCGCAGGGCACTGCAAATCGCGAGCGAAACGCAGAGCACGGATCGAGGTCATCAAGGTGACGCGCGAACGATTCCTCCGCGACGAAGTGTGAAACTTGCACGCGGTCAAGTGCGGTGGGCATCGCGGGAGAAGGTGTGCTCATCGGATTCTTGTGTACCTACGCAAACGGTTTTTCAGGGAGACCAAGGAACTCGAGTGCAGTCCCTCGGAGCAAGCGAGTCTCATCACGCGCATCAAGCTTGAGCGAGCGAATGAGCGCGCCTGGATGTCGTTCACCGAGTGGGAACGGGTAGTCGCTGCCGAGCGCAAGTCGCGCAACGCCAGCGCGTGCGATCAGAAAGCGCAACGCCTCTGCGTCATGCACGAGCGTGTCGAAGTAGAAGCGCGAGAATTGTGTTTGCGGCGAAACGTCGCAATCGACCGCGCACAAGTCAGGTCGCTCATCGAAGCCGTGCGCGATGCGACCAATTGTGAACGGCAGGGAGCCGCCACCATGTGCGAGACACACGCGCAGTGTGGGCAATCGCTCAAGCACGCCGCCCATCATGAGCGCGCATGCGGCACGCGCAGTTTCAGCGGGCATCCCCACTAACCACGGCAGCCAATACTTCGGCAACTCAGATTGACCGAGCATGTTCCATGGATGAATGAACACGCCAGCGTTCAGTTCAGCGCAGCGGCGGAAGAAAGGGAAGAATCGACGGTCGTCAAGATTCACCCCTGCAATGTTGGAACCGATCTGCACGCCGCGCATGCCGAGGTCTTGCACGCATCGTTCGAGTTCGCGGGTTGCAAGATCAGGATCTTGCATCGGCACGCAACCAAGTGCAGCAAATCGCGTGGGGGCACTTCGCACCACCGTCGCGAGATGATCATTGAGGTAGCGATGCAACGCGAGTGCGTGGGTTGCGCTCTGCTGATACATGAACATGACGGGAACCGTCGAGAGTACTTGCGCTCCCACGCCGTCTGCGTCGCACTCCGTCAATCGTCGCGGTGCATCCCAGCAATTTGATTCGATCTCACGAAAGCTCTTGCCGTCGAGCAGCAGTCGCGCGCGATCGCAGCCGCAGTGTTCGATGCCGAGCCAGCCACTGCCTCCGGCCTGCGCCGCGAGATCTGGCCACTCCGGCGGCAGCATGTGCGTGTGAATGTCGAGTGGTCCTGCGTGCACATCGCTGATGCTAGCAGGGGTTTGGGCGCCGTCACTCTTGCGTGGAACGCGAGTTTCTTGGTCGGCACATGTTGTGCTGCGCTCCCCCCATTATGCGAGGTGAAGGCGATACCCTTCCCGACTTCCCGTGAGCACCCCGCCTGAACATACAACCGTCTCGACGCACGACACCTTGAAAGCAACAGGGGTCGCTGGGCTCGCCGTTGGCGCAATAGGAGTCGTCTTCGGCGACATCGGCACGAGTCCGCTCTACGCGATCAAAGAAAGCATCGCGCACTTGCAAGCGCACGGCCAACCGATTCAAGACTTCATGCTTGGGTTGATGTCGCTTGTGTTGTGGTTGCTCGTGTTCGTCGTCAACGTGAAGTACATCTTCGGAATCACGCGCGCGTCGAATCGTGGCGAGGGCGGAATCTTTGCACTCATGTCGCTCATTCCGCGTGGACTTGCGCGCGGTGTTCGCCGAAGCACGCTCTTCTATCTGATGCTTGCGGTGCTCGGTGGCGGGCTTCTGTTTGGTGATGGCATCATTACACCGTCGATGTCGGTGCTTTCGGCAATGGAAGGGCTCGTCGTCTTCAACCCCGCGCTCAAGGTCGCGGTGGTTCCTGGAACGCTCATCATTCTTGTTGCGATCTTCTTCGCGCAGCAGTGGGGAACCGGCACCATCGGAAGATTCTTCGGTCCCGTCATGATCGTGTGGTTCACCGTCATCGCGCTGCTTGGTGTGCGCGGTATTGCGATGGACCCCTCAGTGCTCCACGCATTCAACCCGATGCACGCGGCGTATCTCATCTACGCATATCCGCTCGAGTGTTTCCTCTTGCTCAGCGCAGTCGTGCTTGTGGTCACTGGTGCAGAGGCGCTCTATGCGGACATGGGTCACTTCGGCATTCGTTCCATTCGACTCGGTTGGTATCTGCTCGTCGGTCCTGCGCTTACATTGAGTTACTTCGGACAAGGCGCGCTTGCGCTTTCCAAGCTCAAAGCAGGCGAAACGCTCCCCGTGGGATTCAATCCGTTCTTTGAACTTGTCCCCGACGGCTTGCTTATCCCGATGGTGCTGCTTTCGACGTGCGCTGCGGTGATTGCGAGCCAAGCGATGATCAGTGGCGTGTTCTCGATGGCGCGGCAAGCAGTGCGATTGAATCTCCTTCCACGCTTGGAGATTGTGCATACATCGGATGAGCACGAAGGACAGATCTATTTGCCGACGATCAATGGGCTCATGCTTGTTGGTTGCCTCGTCACCGTGCTCTTGTTTCCGTCATCGACATCACTCGCGTCTGCATACGGCATCGCAGTGACGGCGGTCATGGGCGTAACGACATTCCTTTTCTGCACGGTTGCACATCGACTATGGCGCTGGCGCTTGCACTGGGTGCTTCTCATGGGCGGCGCATTCCTAAGTGTTGATCTCCTGCTCTTTGGCGCGAACGCGATTAAGGTCCTCTCGGGTGGGTGGTTCACGCTCGCGATCGCGTTTGGCACATTCATCGTGATGGCGACATGGGTGCAAGGAAGTTTCCACATCGGCAAGCGGATCGCAGAAGACAGCCAGTCGATTCACGAATTTCTCGCGGAACTCTGGACAGATGCAACACCGCGGGTGGATGGCACTGCTGTGTTCTTGACGACGAACTACAGCACGCCGATTGCGCTCAAGCACTTCGTCGAGCACGCGCATGTCGTGCATCGACAGGTCGTACTACTCACGATCATCTCGTCGAACTTGCCGATCGTTCCTCCATGGAGGCAAGTGCATGTGGAGTGGTTGCCCGATGGAGTGTGGAAGATCACCGCGCGCTGCGGATTCATGGAGAATCCGAATATCCCACGTTTCCTCGAGCGTTCACGCTCAGGTGGGTTCAACTACATCCCAGAAGAAACGACCTACTTCACACGCCGAACGCAGGTGCTGCCGACGGGCCCAGCGAAGATGGCTCCGTGGCGCAAGCGTCTCTTCGCAGCGCTCTCGCGCAACGCAACGGATGCGACGCGATCGTTCAGCCTTCCGCCATCGCGCGTGGTCGACTTCGGTTCGCAAGTTGAATTGTGACACAGTCAGACACGCGCACGATCAAGCGCGCGGCTTCGTGATGACGTGACCACAGTTCTTACATGTGCAGAGCGCAGTGTCGGCCCAGAAATCTTCCATCGCTTGCGCAAAGTGTTGCACGATGTCCTTGCAGTCGAAGACCTTGTCGTGCACGAGCGTCTCGCACTTCTCGCAGTAGAAGATGAGGTGCTCGGACTCGCCGTCTGGCCGCCGCTTCTCCACCACAAGGCCAATGGTGTCCGGTCCGCGGCGAGGAGAGTGAATGACATTTGGCGGAATGAAGAACACTTCGCCTTCCTTGATGACATTATCGCGAACGCGCCCGTTCTCGATGGTTTTTACAACAATGTCGCCCTTGAGTTGGAGGAAGAATTCCTCGCTATTGACTTGATGAAAATCATTGCGCGCGTTCGGACCCACGATGATCATCACGAAGAAGTCGCGACCGGAGTAAAGATACTTGTTCGCCACCGGAGGCTTGAAGTGCGCGCGGTTCGCCATGATCCACGAGAGAAGATGGAAGGGGGATTGCACGCTTCCATCGGCGTTCCAGCCGTTCATCTCGTGAGGCGTGTCTGGATTCGTGATGGTCGGAGTGGTGTGCGCCAGGCTCATGCATGAATGGTAAGAAGGAAGGCGCGCGAATGGAAGCGTCCGCAGCCCTATCAGGAGCGGCGAGACTTCCCGTAGTATTCGCACTCGTCCACTTACCGAGAGCAAACACAATGGCAGATGCACGCGAAACAGAGCGGATTCGTTTCTTTCACAGCCTCGCAGGTCGACTGTTGACTTTCGGCGTGCTGCCCGCAACGCTTCTCCTCGGATCACTGCTCGCTTGGGGGGCATTCGACAAGTTCGACAACATGCGAACGATTGGCGAAGAAAGACTGCTTCGCCATGCGAACATCGCTGCGGGAAACGTGCAGGCCTCGAACAAGCGAGCAATGGAACTTGCGGAGTCGATTGCTCATCAGCAGGTCGCAGCACTGTTCGGCAAGCGCGCGCTCTCGGTCGCTGTGAACACCGCGATGCTTGTAGCAGATGAAAACGTCACAGCCGCGTATGCGTGCTACGAACCCAACGCAGACAACAACGATGCGGCAGCACTTACTGCGGGCGACCCGAAGGAGTGGATGGAGCTCTCAGGCCGTTTCATCGCGTACCCGTTTCGCGATTGGCGCAAAGCGGATGCAATCAGCGTCAAGCAACTTGTGGACTACGAAACGAGTCTCTACTACGACGGCGTTCGACGCGACTTCGCGCAGTCCGGCATTGCACGGACAATCGTCACCGAGCCGTATGTGTACGACGGACAGTTGATTGTTGAAGCCGCGTACCCGATCGTCATTGATGGAAAGTTCAAGGGTGTTGGCGCGACGGATCGAGCGCTCGCGAAAATCGAGGCACAGGTTCGCGAGAGCGCGTACGCGAGCGGCGCTGTTGCGTATCTCATCTCCGGACGCGGGCGATTTGTTGTTGCATCGACAGACAGCGCGATCGGTTCCGCGCAAGTGCTCGGCGCAGTCGAAGACCTTCGCACCACCACAGTGAAGGGCAGCCGACTCGAATGGCTCGTGCAGCCGCTCATTGCTGAAGCGACTGAAGAAGGCGTGTGCAAACTTGCTGAGGATCCAAAGTCGCACACGCGCTACTTCGCGGCGGCCGTCAAGATTCCGGCGGGCGATTGGACGCTCGTGTTCACGAAGGCAGAGACAGAGGTACTCGCCGCAGCTTCGACCGCAGCGTGGCGCACTGGATTGATCTTCCTGCTCGCGATTTCCGTTGCAGTTGGGCTCATCGCATGGATTGCGGTGCAGACTGGCGCACGCTTGCGAAGCGCTGCGCTCTCAGCTCAGCACATCGCCGCAGGAGATTTGCGAACCGTAGTTCCATCGAGCAACACGCGCGACGAAGCTGGGGTGCTGCTGCGAAGCCTTGATCTCATGCAACGAAACTTGAACGCGTTGATGATGGCGGTGAAGGGCGCGGGTGTGACGCTCGATTCTTCCGCACTTGAACTTACTGCGACGAGCCGAGAGCAGCAGCATCTCTCGCAGTCTTTCGGTGAGTCCACGAGCCAGATCGCCGCAGCCACGCGCCAAATCAGCGCGACTGGCACGGAGCTCTCGCGCACGATGTCGGAAGTCGACAAGGCAGTGGAGCGAACGTCGCACGTCGCCAACGACAGTCGAAGCGGCTTGATCGCAGTGGATGGAACAATGCGCGAATTGCAGAGCGCCACGGCGTCGATTGCAACGAAGCTCTCTGCGATCAGTGATCGCGCGAGTGCGATTAACACCGTTGTTACAACAATCGCCAAAGTCGCGGATCAGACGAACCTGCTCTCTGTGAACGCCGCGATTGAAGCGGAGAAAGCTGGAGAACAGGGACGCGGATTCTTGGTTGTTGCGCGAGAGATTCGTCGCCTCGCAGATCAGACTGCGGGGGCGACCGTCGACATCGAAGAGATGGTGCGCGAGATGCAATCAGCAGTTGGTGCTGGCGTGATGGAGATGGATCGATTCAGCGAGAAGGTTCGCCGTGGCGTTGACGAAGTCGTTCGAACGAGTCGGCAGATGGGCGAGATCATTGAGCAAGTCGCCGCGAACTCAGTGCGCTTCGGCACAGTCTCGGTCGGTATGCAGAGTCAATCCGAAGGCGCGACGAGTATTTCGGAGTCGATGTCTTCGCTCGTGGATGCTGCCAAGCGCACGGTCGAGAGCGCGGAAGAGTTTGGGAAGACTGCGACAGAACTGCAGCACGCGAGTATCACTCTGCGCGAGAACATGCAGGTCTTCACGCTCAAAGAATAGGATTAAAGCGTGGGCGGACGCGACTCTCGCTCGAGCGCGGATTGTGCGTCTTCAAGCATGCCGCACAGCACATCGATGGAGCCACGCTTTTCGAGAAACTCAGCGAAGCGTCGAAGTGCGACTGGGCTTGCGAGCACGGATGCGATCGGCGTAAAAAAGTGGATCGCCGCAGCAGACAGCGCATTGAGTGGCCGCGACATTTCGAGAAAGGCGAGCGCGGGACCTGTGAGTTCTCGTTTCGCGATTTCGCGAGCGAGTTTCTCGAGCACTTCGCGCTCATGCTCATCAGGCACACACACTGCTCCGTCGTCGAGCGCGAATGCGCGTTTGAGATTCTCGCGCCAGGTACTCATTGTGTGTTGCTCTGCGCAGTGCGGAGTGCGAGGTGCAGCGCTGCAGCGATCGCTTCGCCACCTTCGCGTGGGAAAAGCAGCGGAATCCCGCGCAAACTCGCGAAAGGTCCTGGGCGCTTCCGATCTGCGAGCAGACCGCCAAGATGGTCGAAGCGTTGGAGGCGCACCTGCTGCAGCGCAAGTGATCGCGTGCCGAAGCAATTCGCGAGCGTGATGACGCCATCATGGACCAGATAGTTGCTTGGCGCGAAGAATCGAATGTTCGCGAGAATCAGCACGCCGATCGCAATCCCAGCGGCGGTACTTGATTCGAGCAGCATTGCCGCTGCAACTGCAAGCGCGCTGATCACGACGACCGCAACACATGTTCGGCGCGGCCATTCGCACGCTGGCCACACGCGCCAGCGAAGTTCGGTCGTCACGCATTTCTGCTCGGTCACTGCCATGTGTGCAGGATGACTTTGACGAGCGCATTACGCAAGCGCGGTTTTCAAGTCATACTGCGCGACTTACCTATGTCCGCGCCATCACACTCCCGTGCGTATCCGACACTTGATCCTGCGAAGATCGCCATCATCCTCGCGACAGATTGCGGTTCCACCACGACGAAGGCCGTGTTGATTGAACGGCAACCCGACGGCTCCTATTCACAAACGCAGCGCGGTGAAGCGCCAACGACTGTTGAAGAGCCGTTCGCGGATGTCACGATCGGTGTCGTGAATTCGCTCACAGAAGTCGGCGAACTCGCGGGTCGTCGTTTCATCGACGACGACGGTCGCATCATTCGCCGAACCTCATTGACGGAGTCGGAAGGTTGCGATCTCTACATTTCAACCTCGAGCGCGGGCGGTGGATTGCAGATGGTGGTTGCAGGCGTGGTCGCGCAGATGACTGCAGCAAGCGCGAAGCGGGCTGCACTCGGCGCGGGCGCAATCGTGATGGAGACAATCGCATCGAACGATCGTCGCAGGCCACACGAACAGATTCAGCGCATTCGCGAGTTGCGCCCCGACATGGTGCTGATTTCTGGCGGCACCGATGGCGGCAATGTGCAGCAAGTCGTGCAGATTGCGGAACTCATCGCGCCAGCCAAGCCGAGACCACGATTCGGCAGCGACTACTCATTGCCCGTGATTTTCGCGGGCAATCGTGATGCAGCGCCGCGTGTGCGAGAGATTTTTTCAACTGGCTTCGATCTCTCCGTTGTCGAGAATCTTCGACCAACACTCGAGTTGGAGAATCTCGGTCCAGCACGCGATCGCATTCACGATGTGTTTCTCGAACACGTGATGGCGCATGCGCCGGGTTACGACCGACTCATGAGTATGTCGGATGCGCCGATCATGCCAACGCCAGGCGCAGTGGGTGACATTCTGCAACGCATTGCGGCGCGCGATCGCGTGAACGCGGTGTGCGTGGACATTGGTGGCGCCACCACCGATGTGTTCAGCGTGTTTGACGGCACGTTCAATCGCACAGTGAGTGCGAACTTAGGCATGAGTTATTCCATCTCGAATGTCTGTGCAGAAGCGGGCATGGACAATGTGCTTCGCTGGGTGCATATCGAGATGGATGAAGGCGAACTTCGAAATCGCGTGAAGAACAAGATGATTCGCCCGACGACGATTCCAGAGAACCTCGACGCGTTGGCGTTTGAGCAGGCAGTTGCACGCGAAGCACTTCGCCTTGCGTATCAACAGCACAAGGAGTTCGCGACGAAGCTCAAAGGCGTGCAGAAGCAGCGCACGGTCGGCGATCTCTTTGAGCAGGGTGGCACTGACACGATTGTCGATTCGATGCAGTTGCACTTACTCGTCGCAAGCGGAGGCGTGCTGTCTCACGCGCCGAAGTTCGAGCAGACGGCGGCAATGCTCATCGATAGTTTCGAGCCCGAAGGATTCACGGAACTCGCGAAGGACTCCATCTTCATGATGCCGCACCTCGGCGTGCTCGCGAGCGTGCATCCACAGGCGGCGATGGAAGTGTTCGAGCGCGATTGCCTCGTGCGGCTCGGTTGGTGCGTTGCTGCGAAGGGCGAGGTTCGGTGGGGAAAGCCCTGCTTCCGATTCAAGGTCAACGGCGCAGCCACGGCGTCTGGCAGTCTGAGTTGCGGCGAAGTAGCGCTCGTGCGCGTGCCCGGCGGTGGCGAAGTTGAAGTGACTGTCGAACCCGAGAAGGGCTTTGATTTCGGCGCAGGTTCAGGAAAGGCAGTGACGCGGCGAGTGAAGGGCGGCGCTGTCGGAATTTTCTTCGACGCACGCGGCCGCGCACTCACACTCCCTTCTAATGCTACTGAGCGCCGACTTGCGGTTGCAAGCTGGGCGAAGGCTTGGCATGTTTGAGGGCGTAGTTGAGCGCGTGTTTGAGCGCTTCTGATGATTTCTGCCCCAAGCGGCAAAATCATCACGCGCTTTCGTACGGCTCGGCGAGTGAATCGCCTTCGCCTGAGCCGGCATTTGGCTGAGCTGTTGTGTGTGACGAGCTGCGATTCAAGGTAGTTTTCCTCATATGGCTAAGGCCTATACGCCTGGACTCAAAGTTTCTTCGCTGACTTCGATGCGTGTTCGTCGAGTGCTTCCCGTTGCTGGCGAAGTGCTTGTCGCGCAAGG
>QWPV01000027.1 GCA_003671055.1 Planctomycetota bacterium | reverse complement strand
GCGAGAAGCCACCAGCGACTCTCAATCGGATTGAGTTCGGGAAGCGCGTCTGAACAAAGGTTTCCCCAGCTTGGAAGCGGCTCTCTGACACCGATGCCGAGAAAACTCAGGAACCCTTCCGACAGAATTGCTGCGGGAACCGCGAGCGCCGCATACACGGTGATCGGACCGATGAGATTCGGAAGTAGGTGGCGGAAGAACTGGCGCATCGGACTCACTCCGATCGCGCGACAACTCTCCATGAACGGTTGCGCGCGCAGCGAAAGCACTTGACCGCGAATCACGCGCGCCATCGTGAGCCATGAAACGCCACCGATTGCAGCAAGCAGCGTTGCGATGTTGAGGAGTTGGCGTGCGACAGGCCCGAGGTCTTCGCCGCGCCTTTCGAGAAAGCCATCCACTGCGACCGCGAGCAGCACGACAAGCAGGATCGACGGAAGGCCGAAGAGAATGTCGACGATGCGCATGAGCACTGCGTCCGTCTTTCCACCGGCTGCGCCAGCGAGTGCGCCGTAGAGCGTGCCGATGATGACTGCCACACTTGCCGCAGAAATTCCGACAAGGAGGCTCACTGCGCCGCCCGCAAGTAATCGCGCGAACACATCGCGTCCGAGTCGATCGGTGCCGAGTATGCGACCAGGAATGTACTGACCAGCGTCGGTGGCGATCGTGACGCGCGCGGTGTCGCCTTCGTTGAGCGTGCTCCACGCTGGCGGAAGCAAATTGAGCGAGAGATTCGACGCTTCACTGCGAGCGATGCGTGCTGCTGAACTCGTTCCACCCACTGCACCAAGGCTCCACGGCAGACTCAAGACGCACACAAGCACCATCGTGGTGAAGACGATGAAACCAATACGACCTGCCACGCCGAATCGATGACGGGGTTGCGCTCGCGCCTGCGGAGGAAGTGTTGCTGAAGTCGAAATCGCGCTCACGCGTGGAGCGTACCGCAGCGCGCGTTAGCGGCTCGGTGCTGGCTCTGGCTGCGGATTCAACTGCGGCTTCTCGGGTCGTGGGTTTCGACCTTCGCGACCTTCACGATTTTCGCGACCTTCACGATTTTCGCGATTTTCGCGCCCGGGTGCGTGCAAGCGCTCGAGCAATCGTGCGGTCAACTCTTCGCGCCGCTGCTCGTCAGCCGCGAGTTCATCTTGAAAGCGCGCCATCGCATCAGCAAGTGCGCTCAATTCTTCCGTGCGTGTCTTGAGCGCGAGATCGACTTCTGTACTCGCGCACAGCGTCAACGCGGCTTCGAGCGTCGTGAGTTCTTTTGGCGTTGCGCCGCGCGCTTTCCCCTGCATGAGTTCATCAAGTGCGCGCTGTGACTCTGCGCCAGCACGAAGTTCCGCGACCTTTGCTTCAAACACTTTCGGCGCTTTTTCCCGCAGAACAAGCATCGCGCCCATCCGTCGAGCACCACCACGGAGCGAGCGGCGCATCTCTTCGGGGTCTTTCGCAAATCGCTCTTCCATCGCTGTTCCCCACCGTGGCGAAATGCGCGTGGCGATCTCGATCATGCTCTTGAAATCTTCGTCACTCCACTCACGGCGACTCGTGTCTCCGACAATCGTGTCGATGATGCTCGTCCCACTTCCCCCTGGACCGAACCCACCTGCACGCGGCCAATCCGGTGGCGCGTTCGGAGGAGGCGCAGCTGCGGCCCACGATGCAAGAGAGAGTGCAATGGTGCTCGCAACGCCAAGGATGATGACGCGCAGTTGCATTCGAAGATTTTGTGTGATGCCCATTAGGTAGCCTCAGCGCCAAGTTTACATGGTCTACATGGTGCGCATGCTCTATATAGTCTGCACGGACTAGAAGGTCGAGCCATCGCCGGCAAGATCACGCATTTCCGCTTCAAACTCGTCGTAACTCACTGCGCGTGACCCAAGCACTGCAGCGAAAGGCTCGGAAGAATCGATCGCGGGAACATCAAGCGACGCAAGTTGGAGCAATGCTGCTTCCATGCCGCTTGAGCGAGAGCGTTCGTCAAGCGAAGCGACGCGAGCAAGCGCAGTCTCGACATGCTGAGGAAGCACGGTGTCTGAAGGTGTCACCATCACGACTTCGCGCGGCGTCACTATCGAAGAACTCTTCTGCGCATTTCGTTCGAGCACGAGTGCAGTTGTCACAGCAGCCGCGGCGATCAAGCCAGCAGCGACGGCGTAGCGCATGGTTGACCGCGCGTTGAACCAGCGCAACGAACTCACGACATCGGAAGAAGACCGATTGGAGGGAAGTGACGCTGCAGAGACTCGCGCGATGCGAGCGATCGCTTCAGGAGAGAGTTGACGAGATTGCGCGCCCAACGCATCAAGCGCTGCGGTGAGATCCAACTCGAGATTGGAGTCGAGATTGGAGTCGAGATCAGGGTCGTGTGCATCGAATGCTGATTGGTCTGTCATCGCGAAACTCCTTCCTAGACGTTACTGTCTGCAGCCTGTAGGAACGCGCAACCATGCGCGACATTGCTGCGTGAAATCCCGAAGCGCAAGAAATGCCAGAGGAGCGAAAAACTCCTTGTTCTCACGCACAAAACCACGAATTCTCGGGCTTGCCCGCGTAGTCCAAACACCCTAGCCATCATGCCCCCGACTTTCAAGGATGCCCCGCAGCTTGCGAAGCGCGCGGTGATGGCGAGCGAGGAGCGTACCGAGCGGCTCTTCAAAGTAGGCGGCGAGTTCCTTGAAACTCATTCCGCCGAAGTGACGGAGATCGACGATTTCACGATCCTCTGAATTCAGTTGCGACAGCGCCGCGGTGAGGCGATCGGCAGCGATCGCACGATCGAACCCCTCGCCGGGCTCCTCACTAGAGTTCGAGCCACCCACTCTTTGTGCACTGTCGAAATGGCCTTGATCCATCGGCTTCGCGTGGCGACGACGGCGACGCATCTCGTCGCGCAGTCGGTTCATCGCGATGCGAAAAATCCACGATTCGAACCGTCCACTCTCCACATACTCCGCGAGTTTCGTCGCGACGGTCGTGAAGGTTGATTGCACGATCTCCATCGCAAGGTCGGAGTCCGCGACATGCGCCCGCACAAGTCCGTGAATGCGAGGCGCGAAATTCGCGACGAGCCGTTCCCATGCGCGCGCATCGCCTCCTACTGCGCTTCGAAGCACGCGTTCGAGTTCGTCACCCCCAAGTCCCCTCTCATCGTGCTCCGCATTCGCCACAGGCTCACCCGCTTGCGCGAGCTTCAGTCGTGATGCGGGGCTCGAGTCGGAAGGTGCATCCATCTGCGTTTCGTCGCGCCTATGAAACGCACAACTCCACCGTTGGGTTGCACGAATTCTCGCGATCGTCTCAGACAGAGTATCGACTCACGCCGTTATCACTTGCTGCATAACTCATGGGCTTGAAGCGAGTGGTATCGCCATCCCAGATGAGATTGACCGTACCCGTCGGGCCGTTGCGCTGTTTGCACACGATCAATTCGGCGGAGTTTTCCTTCTCAGGATTCGCGTCTAACCAATCAGGATCTTGACGGTGGTAATACGCCTCGCGATGGAGCATCGCAACCACGTCCGCATCCTGTTCAATCGAACCTGATTCTCGAAGATCGCTCATGCGAGGGCGATGACCTTCGCGTTGTTCAGCTGCGCGATTGAGCTGCGAAAGACAGAGCACAGGGACTTCAAGCTCGCGTGCCATCGCCTTGATGCCGCGCGAAATCTCCGACACTTCGATCTGACGACTCTCAACCTTGGTGCCGCTCGACATGAGCTGCAAGTAATCGATCGCGATGAATCCGATGTCGTACTGCTCCTTGAGTCGACGCGCCTTCGAACGCATCGCCAGCAGCGAAAGACCTGGCGTGTCGTCGATGTAGATCGGCGCCTTCGAGAGATCGTCGCATGCACCCATGAGGCGCCGGTGATCGTCGCCTGAAAGCATGTGACGACGCATCTTCTGTCCATCGATGCCGCCGCGCGCAGAAAGCATGCGCTGCACAAGTTGCTGACGACTCATTTCGAGACTGAACATCGCACTCGGCACGCCGAGCAATCCAATGCTCTCCATGAGATTCAGCGCGAGCGCCGTCTTTCCCATCGAAGGGCGTGCCGCAAGGATGATCATCTCGCCCTTCTGCAGACCGTTCGTCATCTCATCGATATCGGCGTATCCCGTTCGCACGCCCATGAAGCCCTTGCCTTCATGCGCTTCGATCATTCGCATCGTCTCATCGACGAGATCCTTCATCGACGCGAAGCTCGCGCCCTCGCGCTTCTGTGCAATGCGGAAGATCCGCTGCTCTGCGCGCTCGAGTACTTGCTGTGCGGGATCACGACTCTGATGTGCTTCGGCGAGAATTTCACCAGCTGCTTGGATGAGTTCGCGAACGGTCGCCTTCTCGCGAACGATTCGCGCATAGTGCGGCGCGTGCGCTGGGCTCGCGACACCTTCAGCAAGTCCGACGACATATTCGATGCCGCCCACTTCTTCGAGGATGTTCTGGTCGCGCAACAATGTTTGCAGCGAGATCGGATCGACTGTTGCTGTCTTGTCGTACAGCTCGACCATCGCGTCGTACACGCGTGCATGCCGCGGCTGCGAGAAATCTGCTCCGCTTCGCACGATCTGCAACACATCGCCGAGTACTTTCGGATCCCAGAGAATTGATCCGATCAAACTCTGTTCAGCCTCGACCGCCATCGGTGGCGTCGACGCAAACAAGGCAGCGACTTGCTGCAACGCAACACCATCTGCGGGTGATTGCTTCTTGCGGAAGCGTCCACGCTGCGAGTTGTCGCGGCCTAGGCCGTTGTCTTTGGATTCAAGGTCTTCCACAGTCGCACCGTACCCCGAATGCACGCATCGCGTATCAAATCCGACAGCTTCTCCCGAAGCATTCGGCGAGACGGTTGCAGAATCAGACTTCGAGCTTCGACGCCATCGCAGCAACTTCCCCGCGCGTATCGAGCGAGTCTTGCATGAGGCGACCAACCTTGAAGCGCACGCTCCGACGCGGAGGGACACTCACGCGTTCAAGCGTCTTTGGATTCTGCGCAACGCGACCAGCGCGATCTTTGATTTCGAACACACCAAAGTCACGGAACTCCAATCGATTTCCAGTGCCAAGTTCACGAATGACTTGATCGAGAAAGGATTGAATCGCAATTCGAACATCGCCGCGCGCAAGCCCAGTCTCCTGAGCGACACGGTCAATGAGTTCTTTCTTTGTCGTTGTAGCCATCGCGGGACTCCATCAAAGAGACTTTGAATGCAACGCGATCCTCAGGGACGCCTGAGGATCGCTCGGGACAATGGTGGAGTATGCAGACTTTGATGCACTCAAGTCAAGTGGCGTTCGACAAATGCTTGCAGAGTTCTCAATTTGTCAAAGCGCGAGTGCGCGACTCGCATCAGCGAATGAGATGCTCGCGAGATAAGGTCGTCATCTGATAATTCTGGAACGTTCTTCCGTTCACGATCCAATATTGATCGTATGCCCAGTAACGATTGCTCTCAGAGACGCGAATGCTGGGTTCGCGATTGGATCCGAGTCGCGCATCGTTGCGAGATGCAAAGAATGCATCGTCACGACGCGTTGAGTCAGCCATGACAAGTGATGGAAGATCACGCGCAGCGCAACTGTTTCGTTGCACGTACGCAGGCGAAGGTTGATCCGGTTTCACTGAACTCGCGCACGCGCTCAGGAATGAACCAACGGTCAGGATGCACACAATACTCGTGCGTTGTCTCATCTTCATCTGTTCTCTCCGATCGTAAATCTGCACCAGATTTCGCCATGTGCAAATGGAATCACGCGCGAACACGAACTGTGCTGCCTTCAGAGGCGGCGCGAGGATCCGTAACAAAGATTATGAGGGTCAATGCCAAAGATTATGCGGCGCGCACGTCAACTCCGAGCAGCATTTTCGACTCGCTCGGCCTCTCGGAGGCGCTCAATGACGACCCGAGAGCCGAGGCCTTCGCGGTGCGCGAGCGTCCGAAGCGCAATCCCCAATTCTTCCACCAGTGCGAATTCTGCGATCTCGGAAGGCTTGTAGTCGCCGCCCTTCACGTAGAAATCGGGATGCACCGCGCGAATAAGTTCGTGCGCGGTTGGTTCCTCAAACACAGTCACATAGTCGACGCTGCGAAGTTCCGCGAGCATCTCAAGGCGCTCGCTCTCTTCGAAGATCGGACGCATCGCGCCCTTCTGTCGACGCACTTCGCGATCGCTGTTGACGCCGACAACCAGCACATCACCGAGCGCCCGTGCTTCGCGCAAGTACGCGACATGACCAGCGTGGAGCACATCGAAGTTACCGTTGGTGAGCACGATGCGCTTACCTGATGCGCGATGCACCGCAAGTTCGATGAGCAAATCGCCGAGCGCACGAACGCGTCCCTGCGCACGAGCGGTGCGCGCGAGAATGCTCTGTCGAATCTGTGCGAGCGGAATCGGTTGCACACCGAAGACTTCAACTTCAAGCCCCGCAGCATGATTGGCAAACGACACCGCGTCTGCGAGAACGACGCCATTGGCGAGTGCAGCCGCGAGCGCTGCGAGCACCATGTCGCCAGCACCAGTGACGTCGTAGATCGTGCGTGCAACGGTCGGCACCGTCACGACTGCGCCGCCCTTCTCAAGGAGCAGCGCGCCGTGCCGATCAAGTGTCAACACCACCGCGTCGAGTGCACACTGCGCGAGCAACTTCTCCGCGAGCATGGTGGTGTGCGGAACACTTGCATCAAGCGGCGTGTTCATGCCGGTGGCAAGTTCGGCTTCACTGCGATTAGGCGTGATGAGGTGCGCGCCCGCATACTTTTTGTAGCACTCAATCGCGGCAGGGTCGACAAGCACACGCTTGCCTGCCGCACGCGCGAGTTGCATGAGTGCTGCGCAGAATCGCGGCGAACACACGCCTTTGTTGTAATCCTCAAGTGCGACAACATCGCACCATGCGAGCTCGCGTTCCACAGAGGCGAGTAACTGCGTCTCGATTTCCACGGAGAGTGGTTCTTGGCTCTCGAAGTCCAAGCGAAACATCTTCTGAGGATGTCGATGCTGCGCGAGTCCAACGAGCGAGCGCTTTACGGTGGTTGGTCGCGAAGGATCTGCAATCAGATGCGCAGCTTCGCAACCAGCGCGTTCAAGCGCCGCACGCAAAGCCCGAGCTTCTGCGTCATTTCCCGTCACGCCAACGCAACGCACATCGCCGCCAAGCGCAGCTGCACACACGGCAACATTGCTTGCGCCGCCTGGCGTTTCTTGGATGTTGTTTGCACTATCGACGCGCAACACTGGGACGGGTGCGTCGGGACTGAGTCGCTCCGCTGCGCCCATCACCATCTGATCAAGCATGAAGTCGCCTACCACGAGCAACTTGAAGCGTGACCACTGCGCGAGATGTCCAAGCAGTCTTTCTTCGCGACTCGACATGCGCGTCAGTGTAGCGAGACGCTGTCGATCGCTGCTCGGAGGCGCGCGCAACTGGCAGGATCCATCGCGATCTCAAGATCGGGTACCACCACTGTGCCTCGTACCACGGCGTCGAGTTTGACGAAGTCCTTTCGCGTGAGAACGCATGCGTCAACCTTGGTCGCGTGTTGCAGGAGTCGTTCGACCTCCTGCGCGGCAAATGCCCGGTGGTCGCTCTTGCGAAGTTCGTCGATGACGACCGCCCTCGCGCGTTCAACTGCGCCACGAAACTGCGCTGGATTTCCAAGCGCACTCGCGATGACTACGCGCCGAGTCGCGAGCCACTCCACACTTTCACGACGCATGATGCCATCGGTGTAGACCGACAGACTTCGCCATGCGTGCGTGCAATGCGCTTCGGGAGCGATGCCGCGCGCGACTGTCACCGCTTGCGACGCGGCAGTGCGCTGCAATGCATCCTCCGCTTTCGTGACGATCACAAGCCCTGCGCGACGCAACGCACGCGCAGGTTCGCGCAACCAACCATTGGGCAACAGGTCGCCATCGAGACCGTGGCGCGTTGCATCGACGAGCACGATGTCGAGTGCGCGCGCAAGTTGACGGTGCTGGAATCCATCATCAAGCACAACCACCGCATCGTGAATCCACGACGCAACCTCGGGCTTCGAGAGCGCCTCGCGCAAACACGCGAGTCGATGTGCACCGACAACAACAAGCGCGCTCGGCGCAGTGATCGCGTACTCCTGTGCTTCATCACTCTCGACACGTCCGTCCGCTGCTGCATGCGATCGATAGCCGCGCAGCGCAATCACGGGGCGCTTGCCGGAACGCGCGAGTTCTTCACAGATCCACGCAACGACTGGGCTTTTCCCCGTCCCGCCCGCAGTCACATTGCCCACGGAAATCACCGGCACGCGAGTTCCATTCGCTTCGAGAACCTCAATGCCATCCGCCGCATCGAACTTCGCGTTGCGCATCGAAACCCCGACGCCATAGAGACGCGCAGCGATCCACGCGATGGGCTTCAGGAGCGGCGAGAGCGGTCCAGTTGCGCGCGTCATGGCTTCGCCTCCTTGCGCTGTCCACCGAACGCCTCGCGATGCATCGCGCGAAACTCGCGCACGCTGCGTCGACTAATGAAGACAAACTCCGCGATCGCGAGCAACACCGCAGCCATCACGCCGATTCCAACCGCGACCCACGCGATGAGAAAGGACACGCGCTCAGACTTGCTCGTCGAGTCTGGATCGAAGACTGAAAGCCCAAGGAACATCGCGATGCACACGAGCGCAGCGATACCGAGCGAACACAATCGAAGCGCGCGAATGACGCGCGAGGCTTCAGTCCGAAGCAATCCGCGCGCGTACCACGCAAGCACAACAAGTGCGAGCAGGAGCGTCGGCGCTGCGAACAACACGGGCACGCGAAACCACGGCGCGGGAGCGTCCATCACGCGGTGCCACCTTCAACGCGTAGATGCGCCGTACAACCAGTTCGCAATGTTTCCTCGAGCACCGATGCGAATCGAATGAGCGGAAGTCCGACGACTGTTTCCCACAATCCCTCGCAACGCACTGGCCATCCAGCTGCGAGTGCTTCGGGAAAGTTGTAGCCACCTGCCTTGCCTTTCCATGCGCCACTGTCGAGATGATGCGCGCGCTGTGCATCCGTCAGTGCGCCAACATGCACGATGCTGCAATCTGAGTCGAGCACGCGCGAACCGTCGGGCGCAATGATGCACCACGCAGTCACCACATCGTGAGGCCGATTTTCAAACGCGCGGATCATCTTGTCTGCGTGCGCAGCGTCGCTTGGTTTCCCGATGAGTTCGCCATCAAGTGCGCACATCGTGTCTGCTGCAAGAATCACGGCAGCCTCCGCACCGCGTGCGCGACGCATCATCTCCACGCGGCGCGCCTTGAACAACGCAAGCGCGAGCGTCAACTCTTCCACCGAGTGCGTTTCAAGATGCACTGCAGCGTCATCAATGTCTGCAGCTTCAACCTGCGGCGCAAATCCCGCCTCTCGGAGCATCAACGCGCGGCGAGGCGAACCGCTCGCAAGAATGAGTGGAAAGCGGCGCGCCTTGAACAACGCAAGCGCGAGCGTCAACTCTTCCACCGAGTGCGTTTCAAGATGCACTGCAGCGTCATCAATGTCTGCTGCTTCAACCTGCGGCGCAAATCCCGCCTCTCGGAGCATCAACGCGCGGCGAGGCGAACCGCTCGCAAGAATGAGTGGAAAATTCGCGTTCACGCGATGCCCTCTTCCACAAGCGCGACAGACGACTCCGAAAGTCCCGCGAGATGCTGCGCAGCGTCGAGCGCGCTGAGCACGTCGTGGACTTCAATCCCCTGCATGATTTTGTCCCCGATGTTTCGATCGCGATAGTGCCCACCGAGCGCAAGGAACTCCGCAGCCAGACGACTTTGAACGACTGACGCTTGTCGCTGAAACGGCGCCGACTCTCTTGGATCTGTCGGGCCAAACAAACTGAGCAGCGGTCGTTGCAGTCCCGCTGCGATGTGCAGTGCAGCAGAATCGTTGGAGATCACCAGCGCACTTGATTGAATCGCCGCCATCGTCATCCCAAGATCTGTGCGCCCTGCAAGATCAATCGACGACAAGCGCGCACGACCTTCTGGCATCGCTGCTGCAACTTGCGCGCGTTCGCTCGCGGTTCCAGTGAAGAGGATTCGCTCGTAGCCACGCGCAAGCAGCGCCTCAGCAAGTGATCGCCAATGCGAACGCGGCCAGTCCTTGCTCGCCCAACGCGATGTTGTTGCAAGCAGCGCAGTTCGACCACTGATGCCCTCTCGGCGCGCGAAGTCGCTCCAACGCTCTTGTGCATCTGGCGGTGTGTAGAGGCGGCTATCGCGCACAGTCGGAATTGACGCACCTTCAAGAAGCGACAACATGCGTTGCACCGCATGACGATTGGATTCCGTGGCTTCATTGCGAATCCGTTCGTTGTAGAAAATCGCAGCGCATTCCTTCGCATCGCGAAACCCAATGCGCCTCGGCGCGCGCGTCGACCACGCAAAGAGGCCGGATCGAAACAACCCCTGCGCATCAACAACGAGATCAAACTTCCCACGAAGTGAGTTTAGGAACGCGAAGCTGTCGCGCAAGCCACGCGGAGTCCACCATCGCGCAAGCTGCTTGCGAGGGAACGGCACGATTGCAGAGAGCGCGGGATGCGTCCGAACCACATCCTCGAAGCCGTCCTGCAGGAGCCAAGAGATCTTGGCCTCCGGATATGCGCTCCGAAGGGACACAAGCACCGGCACGCTTCGAGCTACATCGCCGAGCGCGCTAGGCCTAATAAGGAGTATCCGCAAAGGAGTCGACACGCAGAGCAGCGTAAGGGATCACCCAATCGTCTCGCCGAAGGACGAAGCGGACGAATCTCACGATGCCTTCGGATCCGCGGAGGGCGCAACGGCGTATCGACCATGCATGGAGCAGGGCGCAAGCGGTTGCGAGTTGACATCCACTGAGACAATCACCAAGATTGCCCTTTCCGCCAACACCGTGCGTGCAGCTCCTCTGTACGCCCGTCCCATTCGAACGACCCCTTTGACAACGCAAGACGGACAACCTGAGATCGGTCTGAGTGACGACGAACCGAAGCCCTCCTCCGAATCTTCGGCGGGCAATGGCTCCAATCGCTCTGCAAACGAGAGCAGTCGCTCGGCAACAGGCTTCGACACGCTCATCGGAAAGATCGTGGTTGAACGCGGCCTTGTGAGCTCGGATGAACTGCAACAGTGCGCGCACATCGCGCAAACTCGCAGCGCCGCACACGGTGTTCCCGTTTCACTCACCGAGTTACTTCTCGAACACGAATTCCTCACGAAGCGGCAGATTGACCGCTTACGCACAGATCTCGAAGCCGTCCGTTCGACGCAGCAAATCCCTGGCTACCAGATCATTCGGAAGCTCGGCGCTGGCGCGATGGCGACTGTTTTCCTCGCGAAACAACTCTCGCTCGACCGATTCGTTGCGATCAAGGTCTTGCCGAAGAAGTTCTCCTCGAATCCAACCTTCATCGATCGTTTCTATCGTGAGGGTCGCGCAGCAGCGAGGTTGAATGACGCGAACATTGTCGGCGCGCTCGATGTCGGTCAAGCGGGCGAGCACCACTATTTCGTGATGGAATATGTCGATGGCGACACGCTGCACGATCGGATTCTTGAGCGCAAGCGTGTTCCTGAGCGCGAAGCACTGCAACTCCTCCGTCAAGTCGCCTCCGCGCTCAAGCATGCACATGAGATGGGCTTTGTCCACCGCGACATCAAGCCGAAGAACATCATGCTCACGAAGTCTGGCGTCGCGAAACTCGCAGATCTTGGCCTTGCGCGCGCGATGAGCGATCGCGAAGCAGCGGAAGCAGAGGCCGGGCGCGCGTTCGGAACGCCGTACTACATCTCACCCGAGCAGATTCGCGGCGCGGTGGACATCGGTCCCCCTGCTGATATCTACGGACTCGGCGCAACTTTCTATCACATGCTCACGGGGCGCGTGCCTTTCGATGGAACGACGCCTTCGCAAGTGATGCACAAGCATCTCAAGGTCACGCCAACGCCTGCGGATCATGTCAATCCTTCGCTGAGCGAACCGACTGCGCTCATCGTCGAGATGATGCTGCGCAAAGATGCTCGCGATCGATATCAGAATGCGGATCAACTTCTTGTTGACATCGACTGCGCGCTTGCGGGGAAAAACCCAGAGTTCGCGCGGCCAGTGGTTGATCTCGCGAAGCTTGCTACGGAAGTGACGCCGCAGGGCGACGACGCCAAGATCGTCCGCAAGGTCAGCTCATCGCTTTCCACTGGATTCATCGTGCTTGCTGTCGCGGCGGTCATCAGCGTGCTGCTCAACCTCGCGCTCATTGCTGCGATGAGCCTCTGAGCCTCACGCGCGTCGTCAATCGACTTCGACGAGAAACTCAATTTCAACTGTCGCGTTCAGCGGAAGCGCGTTTGTCCCCACCGCTGCGCGAGCATGCCGCCCCGCCTCGCCAAAGATTTGCGCGCACAATTCGCTCGCGCCGTTGGCAATCTTGGGCTGGTCGCCAAAGCCGTCATCCGACTGCACGAAGACGCCAAGACGAACGATCCGGCGCACCCGCTTGAGGTCGCCACCAAGTTGATCCGCGATGACGGCGAGGCCGTTGAGCAAGCACTGGCGTGCGGCTGCCTGCGCTGACTCGATGGACACCACAGACGGAACTGGTCCTGTGGCAAGGAGTTGCCCGTTTGAAAACGGCAATTGACCTGAGACGAAAAGTAGATTTCCTGTACGCACCGCTGGGATGTACGCCGCGACAGGCTTGGGTGCCGCTGGGAGTGAAAGCCCCAAAGAAGCGAGTTGTGCAGCGGGATCGAGAGCAGTTGGAGTGGTGGAAGACATAGGGTTCCTCTGTGGCAAATGCGGCGCGAAAGCGGGACTTGGAGCCTTAGGGCAAAGCGAAAGCGTACCAACGGAACGAACTCTAAAATAAATTTTCCCAAACTCAATGAATGTGGGAACTTGACAGATCTGAGTTACGCAATACTCTGTGTTACTGACGACTGCGGAATATTCCGAGATCTGATCTCACACCGTCCTGATTGTCGGGTTACCCGACACCTCATCCGCCGCAGCCGCCGACATCTTGAACTGCCCGCACCAGTTTGCTGTGGTCGTGGGATTTCGTGCTCCGGTCAACCCTAACTTGAATCTGAGTTCGGTAGTTGATCAAACGTTGAGGGTTGCTGGATCGTCAATCGATCGTTGCGTCTCAGTGGGCTCTGTTAAGTTTGGGCACGAATCCCTGCCTCTAGCTGCAACTGACGCTGGCAACTGATCTCGCTCTCTGCATTCTTCAGCAGCGTTCTGGATCCGGCTCAGCACCCAATCTCGTCTTTCGTTTGCTTTCATGGGTTACCCTTATTTGGGTACCACTTTTTCTCAAACCGTCCAATGGCATCAATGTCTTTCGGTGCCCAACGGACAATACTCAGGAAGTCAGGAGAGTCCGCATATGCGAACCAACCGTCAGAAGAACGGGTTCACCCTCGTTGAACTCCTCGTTGTCGTGGCGATCATCGCCCTCCTCATCAGTCTGCTCCTTCCCGCTTTGAGCAAGGCTCAACGCAACGCGAAGGCTCTGCAGGACACCTCTAACATCTCGCAGATCCACAAGGCGTTCCTCACCTGGTCTAACCAGGATGACAAGGGTCGTCTTCCGCTGCCAGGTCGCATCGCACGGCTCGCGATTCCTGGCCTCGGATTCGTGTCTGGTCAGGGCGAAGAGAATCAAGCGTTGAACAACACCGCGAATCTCTACGCCTCGATGATCCAGAACCAATTCATCGATACGAAGCTCGTCGTCAGTCCCATCGATCCTAATCCAGCGGTGGCCGAAAACACGATCTACAACTACAACTTCGCTCAGCCCGGCGCGACGACTCCCACCTACTGGGATACCTCGACGACCACTGGCTTCAAGGCGAACATTCACCAAGCAACCGCTGGTGCATGCAACACCTCCTACGCGCACCTCGCGCTCGTTGGAGATCGCAAGAAGTTCTACTGGAGCAACAAGTCAGATGGCACGCGTCCAGTGATGGGCAACCGCGGCACCTATTGCGGCGCGCTCAGCGGCCCCAACTACCAGAAGGCCTACTGGAATCAGGCGATCTCGCCGGACGCCACCTGGGAGGGCAACATGTGCTATGGCGACAACCACACGCAGATCGAAAAGTCAATGATTCCTGACACCGTGCAGTACGAGTGCGGCAGCATCAATCTCCGCAAGGACAACTGCTACAAGTGGGACTACGTTGGCAGCCTCTGCAAGGGCATGACCGAAGGCGACACTTGGATGTGCATCGTCATCGGTAACCCAACAGCAACCTTGGTTGCTGAGGCACCAGAACGACTCACCGACGGCACGACTCCAACTTGCCAGTGATTCTTCACCATTCACCAAACAACCATTCTCTCTCAGGAGTACACACTCATATGAATCAGAATCAAAATCCTCGAACATCGAAGGGCTTTACGCTCATCGAGCTCCTCGTCGTGATGGGCATCATCGCCCTTCTCCTCGCGATCCTTCTCCCCGCTCTTAACAAGGCACGCGCGACAACCCGTCGCGTGAAGGATCAAACGCAAGTTCAACAGCTCCACAAGGGCTTCCTCGTGTTGTCACTCGACAACAACGGCGCGTTCCCGACCCCAGGCCTCAAGAACCGCTTCGGCACCGTGCCAGGTCGTGGCGCTGAAGATCAGACCAAGAACGATCACGGCGCGCTGTACTCCGTGTGCGTTATGGAGAATGCGTTCGATCCACAGATCCTCGTCTCTCCTTCTGAAGTCAGCCCAAACGTTCTCTCGATGGCGAACTACAACTACCAAGCGAAGAACGTCGCGCAAGACATCTGGTGGGATTCCAACCTCAAAGCTGACCTCACCGCCCTCTCGCATGTCTCGTACGGCACCCACCTCCTCGGTGGAACGCGCAAGGCTCGCGAGTGGAAGGACACCAAGAACTCCCGTTACGCAGTAGTTGGAAACCGTGGCGTGCAGAACGGCGATCTCACTGACGCCATCTACAACGCGTCGCGCACCCTTGGTATTCACGGTAACGATAAGTCTTGGGAGGGCGGCATTGTCTGGAACGACAATCACGTCACATACGAAGAAGGCTTCACCCCTGTTTCGCATCAGCCAGCTCGCGTCAACAACGCGAACATCGATGACAACATCTTCAAGGCTGACGAAGGCGACACCGGCGGCGACGCATTCCTCACGGTTTGCCGTGGCGTGACCGGCGGCGGAACCAGCTACACCTATAACATCACGTGGGATTGATTCTTTGGGATTGATTCCAACGGCTGTTTGAAAGTCAACTGTCTATCCACTCCGAGCGGCGCAAGCCGCTCGGAGTTTTTTTGTGTCCTTCGTACCTTTCATGGCTCCCACCCCGCAAGCGCGTATCCTTCTCCGCTGCATGAAGAGTCACACGCGAGAACCTGCGCCTTGGTGGAAGCAACTCGCTGTGTCGTGCGTCGTGCTGTGCGTGTGGTGCCTCGCATCAGCGCACATCCACGCACAAGGCATCGCGAGCGTGCCTTCCGACCGACAAGCCACGCAAGTTGCGATCATCACCATCACGGGCGCGATCGATGATCTCACACTGCAGTCCATCGAACGGCGATTTAAGGCTGCGCGTGAGCAAGGCTTTGACGCATTTGTCATCGAGCTCGATACGCCAGGCGGTGAAGTCGGCGCGACACTCGACATCATTCAACGCATCCGCTCCGATGCACCCGCGAACACGATTGCGTGGGTGCATCCGAAGGCGTATTCCGCCGGCACGCTCATCGCGCTCAGTTGCCGCGAGATCATCGTCTCGACTGGCGGCGTGTTCGGCGATGCTGCGCCGATCGCGATCGGTGCATTCACTGGACTCGAAGCGCTGCCCGACACCGAGCGCGCGAAACTTGAATCCCCGCTGCTCGAAGTGCTCACGGAGGCCGCAGAGAAACGCGGCGATGACGTTCGGATGCTCAACGCGTTCGTGCAACTCGGCTCGGGTCTCTGGCTCGTGGAACGGCAGAGCGATGGTGCGCGCCGCTTCGTTGATGCGGCAGATCTCGAGCGACTCGCGCTCGATCCGAGCACGACACCGACAGTGAAGTCGCCCGCTCCATCATCGCTTCGCAGGCCTTCGCGCATGCTGAGTGCGGACTTCGACTCGCACAACACCAGTGACGCAGAGTCATGGCGCATCGTCGAAAAAATCGTCAACGCCGAGTCGCTGTTGGTCGTGCGTGAGTCTGAAGCGATGCGCTACGGACTCACAGTGGGCGTCGTCAACACCGACGCTGAACTCCAAGCGTTCTTCGGCGCGAAAACCGTTACGCGATTTCCTGAAAGTTGGATGGAGCCGGTTGCACGCTTCCTCATGAGTTGGCCGATTCGCATCCTGCTCGTCGCTGCGTTCTTAGTGTTCGTCGCGATTGAGTTCATTCACCCAGGCTTTGGTGTGTTCGGCGTGCTGAGCGCTGCGTGCCTCGTGTTGCTCGTTGGCGCGCCCGCGCTGGTGGGACTCGCTGCGTGGTGGCACGTACTACTCGTCGCTGCGGGGGTGCTGCTTCTGCTTGCTGAAATCTTCATCGCGCCAGGCATTGGTGTTGCTGCGATTGCGGGCAGCGGCATGCTCATCGTCGGACTTGTGTTGACCTTCGCATCCACCGATCCTGAATCCGCGCCGACACGAAGCGCGTTGACAGATGGACTTGCCACACTCACCGCAGGCAGCGTCATTGGCGTGCTCCTCTTTTGGTTCATTTCACGCACGTTTCGCGAATCGCCGCTCTTTCGTCGCGCAGTGCTCACCACCGCAATCGGTGGGCCGCAAGACGGCGGACCCATCGTCCCCACGCCACGTGTTGGCGCGCTCGGTATTGCACTCACTGATCTTCGCCCTGCAGGACGCGCGGATTTCTTTGGCGAAGCATTCGATGTGCAATCCACTGGTGGATACATCGAGCGCGGCGCGACTATCGTCGTGCTCGGGATGAACACAGGAACACTTATCGTGGATGCTGCACGAGAATCTTCAGAGAGCTCGCAATGACACCAGATGATTCCATGCTCCCCGCCCTCGCGCTCATTCTCGGCGGCGCAGCGCTCGCTATCTTCATGATCGAACTGTTCATTCCCACCGGCGGCGTGCTCGCATTGCTGTGCGGTTCACTCGGCATCGCATCGATCATCGTCGGATTTTTGTACTCGCCGAGCTTCGGCATGATCCTCCTCGCGGTCTATGCCATCGCTGCGCCGGTTCTGATTGTGGTGGGGTTGAAATTCTGGGCGCGCTCTCCGCTTGGAAAGAAAATGATCCTGACTGCGCAAGATGGTGGGCACACGGACGTCGCGCAAGGCGGCGTTGTAGCGCTCGCACCAATTGGCACACGTCTCCTCGCACTCACCGCGCTCCGCCCCATTGGATTCGTCGACTTCAACGGCGCGCGCTGCGATGCGACGACCGAAACGGACTTTGTCGACGCTGGCGAATGGGTTGAAGTCACCGCCCACCGCGAAGGCGCCGTTCGCGTTCGCCGCGCAAAGACGCAGAATCCAACGGCGTGACTCTCGGATATTCTGCACGCTGCAGATCGGAACTCCACCATGCACACACTCTCCTCCATCTCTTCACCGCTGACGCAAACACTCGCTCAAACAGCGGGCGCGAAGGCTCCCACGCCAGGCGACATCGTCTTCTGGGCGGTCTTGATTGTGATCGCAATCGTTGGATTGATCTTTCTGTTCATGATCCTGCAGGTGCTGAAGCTCTACGTGCAAGCGTTGCTCAGTGATGCGAAGGTCGCGCTGCTCGATCTCATCATGATGCGCTTCCGTAAAGTGCCGCCTGAACTCATCGTCATCAACCGCATCAGCGCGAAGATGGCTGGTCGCGACATCGCCACAAATATGCTCGAAGCACACTTCCTCGCGGGCGGCAATGTCACGCGTGTTGTGCGTTCCATGATCGCTGCGGACAAGGCGCAGATTGATCTCACCTGGGATCGCGCCACCGCGATCGATCTTGCAGGTCGCGACATTCAAGAAGCAGTGAAGACCAGCGTTGATCCCAAAGTCATCGATTGCCCGAGCGTGCAATCTGGACGCATGACGATTGATGCTGTTGCGAAGGACGGCATTCAGTTGAAGGCTCGCGCACGCGTGACTGTGCGTACGAACATCGCGCGGCTCGTCGGCGGTGCAACGGAAGAGACGATCATCGCGCGCGTCGGCGAAGGCATCATCTCCACCATCGGTTCTGCACTCGATCACAAGAGTGTGCTTGAAAACCCTGATCGCATTTCCAAGACTGTGCTCGCGAAGGGACTCGATAGCGGCACCGCCTTCGAGATTCTTTCCATCGACATCGCAGACATTGATGTTGGCGAAAACATCGGCGCCAATCTGCAAACCGCGCAAGCCGAAGCAGATACCAAGCGATTCCAAGCGCAAGCAGAACAACGCCGCGCGTTGGCCATTGCGCTCGCGGCCGAGCACGATGCTGATGCTGCAAAGAACCGCGCGCTCGTTGTGCTTGCGGAGAGTGAAGTGCCGAAGGCCATCGCCGAAGCGCTTCGCTCTGGCAAGTTGGGAATCATGGACTATTACCGCATGCAGAACTTGCAAGCGGACACTGGTATGCGCTCTGCTATCGGCGGAAATCCGCAAGACAAGCACTGAGCCGCGCCGCGGCTGACGGATCAACGCATGCCAACGCTCTTTGCGGTTGTTCCGGTCTACAACGAACCCGACACGCTGCAGTCGTGCATCGATCGTGTGCTCGCGCAACAACCGCATGGTTTTGATGTGCATGTCGTCCTCGTGAACGACGGCTCGGATGCAGCAACCCGCGCGGCAACCGAACGCATCGCCGCAACTTCAACGCGAGTCACGCTACTCGTGCATGAACGCAACCGAGGCAAAGGCGCAGCGATCCGCACTGGATTCGCCGAAGTGCTTCGTCGCATGCACGCAGACGATCTCGTTGTGATCCACGACGCGGATTCTGAATACGACCCCGCTGATTGGACAGGCGTGCTCGCACAACAACGCGACACATCCGCAGGACTCACCCTCGGCAATCGATGGGCTGCGGGTGTTCCAGCGACCGCGCATCGACGACTGCACCGTCTCGCGAACGGCTTGCTCACCCTCGCAAGCAACATCATGACTGGTGTGCGCGTAAGCGACATGGAGTGCTGCACGAAGTTGTTCACGCGCGACACACTCGCGACAATTCTTCCTGACCTCGACGAAGATCGATTCGGCATCGAGCCGCAGATCGTGAGTGCCGCAGCGCGTCACAGCATCACCATCGCGCAAGCGCCAGTGACATACGCGCCGCGCGGATTCAGCGAAGGGAAAAAGATCCGCGCGAAGGATGGCGTGCGCGTGTTCGTGGTGCTTGCGAAGGAACGCGTACGAACCTGGCAACGACTCGTGCCGAAGATGACAGGCGCACGAATCGTGCTGCAATTATGCGGTTTCCTGCTCGGATGCGTCCTCGTCGCATGGTGCGCAAAGCGCGCGTTCGAGGGCGGCTCGGATGGACTCACGAAACTACAGCAAGCTGATCCGATGCTCGTCGTGCTTCTGCTCGCAAGCACGCTCGGTTCGATCATCTGCTCGGGATTCACCTTCTGGTGCCTCGCGCGCCCATTGCATCGCTTCAGCGTGCTCGAGATGCAGTCCGTGAATCTCATGGCGTCGTTGTTCAACTACGCGCCTATCCGTCTCGGCCTCATACTGCGTTTCGTGTTTCACTGGCGCGTCGAACGCATGAGCGCGATCGACATCGGGGCATGGATCGCGGGTGTTGCGATTGTCACGCTCGGATCACTCGGCTCCGCACTCGCTGCCGGACTTATTCAAATCCCACTCGGTCGCAAGGAGATTCTCCTCGACTGGATGTGGTTCGCGACCTACGCCCTCTGCATCGTGCTCAGTTCCATCGCGATGCTCCTCGTCGGTCGCGCCCCACTCTTGCGTCGATTCCTCAAGGGCGGCGAGCGCGTCCTCACGAATCCACGAATCCTCGGCGAGAGCCTTGCGTTCCGCACCATCGATCTTTCGATGTGGGCGATCCGCATGTGGGCGGCCGCGAAGATAGTCGGCGTCGCACTCACGCCTGCGCAAGCCGCACTCCTCGCCGCAGTCGCAATCATCGGCGCAGGAAACCCACTCGGCCGACTCGGCTGGCGCGAAGCCCTCGTCGCATTGGTCGCCCCGTACATCATCACAAGCAACAACTCCACCGACGAACTCCACGCGCTCACCTCTCAACTCGCCCTCCTCGAAAGCGCCGGCGAAGCCGCCCTCACCATCCCCCTCGGCATCCTCGGCACCATCTGGTGCGCCAAAAAAATCGCGCGCACGAAACACACCTGATCTACGGGCAGATGAGCACACTTCTATGTACACATCTGCCCGTAGAAGGGGGTTCATCCACGGACAAACTGCGTGTGCAGCGCGAGAAGTGGAACGATGTCGCCGCGATCGGCTGCCTTCACCGCGTCGAGGTAGTAATCGCGAATCTCGCTCGCGGCGCCGATGGTTTTCTCCGGCCATTCGATCGGCTGTGCGCCATGTTGCATCAACCAGATGTTGGCGAGCATGCGCGACCAACGGCCGTTGCCATTCTGAAATGGATGGATCTGCACTGCGAGATGATGCAGTCGAGCAGATTGTTCCAAGAGCGGCATGCTCGAACGCTCCCACGCGCGGAGATCTGCAACGAGATTGTGAAGGTCCACTTCGAGTTGATGCACGGGTGACCCGATGTTCAACTCCGTCTTTCTCAGTCGCCCAGCCCATGTCCAAGTGTCACCAAACATCTCGACGTGGAGTTTGAAGAACCACGCAACATCGAATCGCGCGAAACGCTTCGTCGGGCGAACACTCAAGTACTTCACCGTTGCCTTGCGGATGTTTTCCGCCTCCGCAGCATCAAGTTAAGTTTTTGTGCGGATTCGCCGATTCAGCAGACCCGACAAGTCATCGAGTGGAGTTTGGCCAGGAATGAGATGTTCAGAGAGCACTACGCTGACCAGAGCTTTCGTCGCGATCCTGCGAGGAGATATCGACGGGTTCGCTCGACGAGCCGTTTGTACTGCACTGCATCCACTGCTTGGTTCTCAAGCGCGCTCGTGCCTTGCACCAATCGTGCAACTTGTTTGGCCTTCTCACGCGCTTGCGCTCGGCAGGCCTCCGTCGCGCTCGGACCGGTCAACTCCATCGACAATTGCAAGGCACTCATGATTGCGATGATGTTCGAGAACGATGCTTCGCCGATGCGTCCACCGAAGATGCGTTTCACGGTTGGTTCCGATACGCCGCTTCGGAGGGCAAGATCGACGAAATTCATCCCCAAGGCTTCGCGGCGAGCGGCTAGTTCGTACATGGTATTGGGAGCCGGGAGCGACATAGCCATTTTAGTATCGTATATGATACGATCATTAAGCCAGCGCTTCTGGGCCAATTTTATGAAATTGAACTCTCTGAGCCAAAAACCCACCCTGTGGCGCAAAAACCCCCTTCCTAGCGTGCCCGTTGCCGATCTCCTCAAATCGAATCGCGCAAGATCCGGCGCAGGCCGTCGTCGAGGCGGAGGTAGTCGAGTCGGACGCGTTCACCGACCGCGCCCAGCCACGGGGCTCGACCAGCGGCGCGATCTATGCGACCGAGTGCGTCTTCGACATCGGAGATCAATGCGACGCTGCGCCCTTGCTTCGCGGCGCGCGCGCGTGCGACCCACGCTGTGCATGCGATGTTCAACGCGAGCGCTTGCATCCCGCGCACTGCAGGCCATCCGTAGTAGCCCGCGCCCCACGCGCGACCACCGAGCACCATTGCTCGCGCGTATCGGGAGAAGAGCATGTCGATTTCATTTGCGTCAGGTGAATCGGACAGCGGCGCACTCGCAGCGACAACTTCAAATCGCACACCTTCTAAGAATCCTTGCGCGACGTTCGGGATGACACCCTTGCCGCGCGAGAATCTCGCTGAGCGCAGTAACTGACCGAGCACCACGCGCAGTCGCCCCTTGGACTTTGCGCTGCTGATCTTCACATCCTCAAGTCGCGCGAATACGCCTTGACGCAGCAATTTCGATTGTCGTTTGGTTGCACGATCCACGCCGAGTTGATGCAGTTCTTCGGGTAACGCCGACGCAAGGAGTTGTACGAGATCCTTGAAACGAGTCTCGCGCACGCTTCTCAACTGGGCTCGCGCAAGCGATGTACTCAACCACGCGAATCCATCCCATCGATCGCGCAGCGTGATGTCGGTGCGCGAGAACCAGACATCCACGACTGCTTCAAGACACGCGATTTCACCAGGTTTCGCGTGCAACGCTTCCGCGAGCAAGAGCACATCCGTTGCTCGACGCGTCTCGGGAATATCTGCGCTCATGCGCTCGAGTTCCGCAAGATGGGTCGAGAGTTGCGCGCCCTTGTTTTCACGCACACTCTGGCATGCGAAGCTCAGTCCAGCGCGCGTGCGTGTTTCATCAGGCACCAACACGAACGGAAACAACTGACACGCAGTCGGCTTCTCCGCGAAACCAAACTCGGCGTGGATCCTGCACTTGCCGTCCTCTTGAAGGAACACGCAGGAACCGTCTTCGCGCTGTCGAAGCCAGATGCGATCACGAAACTCGACTGTCACCGGTTCGCCAAGGCGTTCTTCCCAACGCTGCTCGCGCAACTTCTGCAAATCGCGCTCGCGCAATTGCACTGTGAAGTCTTTGCAACAATTGCCGCACCCGTGACAGCTGTAGCGCTGCTCACGCACGGGGAGTGAAAGAATGGGAAGCGGGCGATCCATGTTTTAGCGCGGTTTTAGTGAGGTTTCAGCGACTCAGCGCCTTGGACTGGTGGCCTAGCGCCACCGCAAGAATTTGAAGCGCGACGCCTCGATGACTCCGCGCGTTCTTTTCAGCAGACGAAAGTTCCGCGCTCGTTCGCCCATCTTCAAGCACGAGCAGTGGGTCGTACCCGAAGCCGTTGACGCCACGCGGTGCCGCGCCAATAACGCCAGGAAAATCCCCGCGCGCGGAGGCAATCTCATTGCCCTCTGGCGTCGCGATCGAAAGCGCACACACGAAGCGCGCGGCTCGCTGCTCCACGGGAATGCCTTCGAGCGCTGCAAGGAGTTTCAAATTGTTCGCGTCGTCGCGCTCTTGCCGCGTGTTGCCAATGCCCGCATAGCGCGCGCTAAAAATGCCGGGCGCGCCGCCGAGTGCGTCAACTTCGAGTCCAGAGTCATCTGCGAGCGCAATGCAACCACTGTGCTTGGCGTACCAGTTCGCCTTGAGAAACGCGTTGGCCTCAAATGTTGTGCCTGTCTCCTCCGGTTCGTCGATGCTCATGGGCAATGCAGAAAGCGATGTGCAGGTTATTCCGAGAGGACCAAGAACTGCAGCGATCTCTTCGACCTTATGCGGATTTGAAGTCGCGATGAGAAGTGTCGTTTGCATAGAGCGAACTCTGTGTCAGAGTAGCACGCAGCCTCTCAGGAAGTTCGACAGGAAGCACAGCATGAAGCAGTTCGTTTTTCACTCAATTCTTGCGGGTACTACATGCGCAATCGTCACTAGCGCACATGCTGCATTCGTCACACTTGCCGCAACGCAGAGTGCGACCATCTATTCCGAAGACACGAACGCCGCCAATGGAAGTGGGCAGTATGTACTCGCGGGTAGAACGAATCAGGGATACACGCGCCGATCCATCCTGCGTTTCGATCTCAGTGATCTTCCTGAAGGCGCAGTCCTTCTTTCCGCGCGCGTGAGTCTTGTCGTGCTGCAAGGCAACGGCGGCGTGCGCCCGATGTCTCTGCATGCAGCAACGCAACAATGGACGACTGGCGCGAGCGATCCAAGCGGAACGGAATCTGTCGGTGTCGCAGCGTTGCTCAGCGATTGCACATGGAATTGGTCTTCTTCAGACGGCGCACTCGCGGGAACTGCGTGGAATAAAGCGGGCGGAAGTTTCGCATCCATCGCGAGCGCAACGAGTAGCACCACAGTCACGGGCTTGCAGAACTGGGAGAGCGCAGCGCTTGCTGCTGATGCGCAAGCGTGGCTGACGAACCCAACAGAAAACTTCGGATGGTTCCTGCTCGGCGATGAGTCGACCGTCGGCACAGCACGCAGGCTCGACAGCGCAAACGCTGCAGCTGGCGGCTACTTGCCCACACTCGAACTTGAATACACGCTCATTCCAGCGCCCGGCGCACTCGCGCTTCTCGGTTGCGCGGGAATAATGCTCGCTGCTCGCCGAAGAACGAACCGCAATTAGGTTTGAATCACGCCAGTGCGAAACGACGCTTCGCCGCCCATCGTGCCTGCAGGAGATTCAAACGGCGCCTGCGCAGCAACGCGCAACGCGAGGATCAATTCGTCGCGCGTGTGCTGTGGTTCGATGATGCGATCAACCCATCCTCGACTCGCTGCGTAACGAATATCTTGCTGCTCGTTGTAACTCGCGCTCACCGCCTTATGCAATTGCGCGCGCAGTTCGGCGTCTACGGTTTCACCGCGCTTTTCCCGCGCTGCTAAGTCGATTTGCAACAACGTGCCCGCGGCTTGCGCTGCGCCCATCACTGCAAACTTCGCACCAGGCCACGCGATGGTGAAGAGTGGATCAAACGCGCGTCCGCACATTGCGTAATTTCCAGCGCCGTAGGAACCACCGACAACGAGCGTGATCTTCGGAACCGCGCAGTTCGCCATTGCATTCACCATCTTCGCGCCCGCTCGGATGATGCCGCCCTGTTCACTATCGCGACCCACCATGAACCCTGTGGTGTCGGAGACGAAGATGATCGGCAAGCGCTTCTGATTGCAGTCCATGATGAAGCGCGCTGCCTTGTCCGCGCTGTCGTCATAAATCACCGCGGGCATATTCGCCGCAACGGATGGGCCAGCCTTACCACCCGGTAATTTGCGCTGCGTGAGCTTCTTCTGATTCGCAATGATGCCGCAGGGAAATCCGCCGATGCGTGCATACGCGCACACCATGCTCATGCCGTACTCCGCGCGATACTCATCGAACGCACCTTCATCAACAACACAAGCGAGAAGCTCGACCGCGTCGTACTGCGTGCCTGGTTCGCTCTTGAATACGTTGTACACATCCTCTTGCGCTCGGCGCGGCGCGCGTGCAGCAAACGGAGGCGTCGCTGCAGCGGGCGAAGAGCGATTCGCTTCCACCACCTTGCGCAATCGCGCGATGCAAGCAGGATCATCCTTCTCGCGGAAATCAATCGTGCCTGCGATCTGAGCGTGCATCGCTGCACCGCCGAGTTCTTCACTCGTGACTTCTTGACCTATTGCAGCCTTCACCAAAGCAGGTCCTGCGAGATAGAGACCGCTGCCCTCCGTCATCAACAGCGTGTCGCACATCACAGGCAAGTAGCCGCCGCCCGCGACGCAGTTGCCCATGATCGCCGCGATTTGCGGAATCCCTTTCGCGCTGATCACTGCGTTGTTGCGGAAGATGCGCCCGAAGTCATCGGTGTCAGGAAAGATGTCTTCTTGCAACGGAAGAAACACGCCCGCGCTGTCAACGAGATAGAGCAACGGAAGCCGCGCACGCTCCGCAATCGTTTGCGCGCGAATGACCTTCTTGCAAGTCATCGGGAAAAACGCACCAGCCTTTACCGTCGCATCGTTCGCGACGATCATCGACAACCGACCATCGACCCTCGCGATCACCGTGACAACACCCGCCGCCGCTGCGCCGCCATATTCGGTGTACATCTTGCGTGCGGAGAAGAGTCCGCACTCGAAAAGTTCCGATCCAGCATCCACAAGTTGGGCGATGCGCTCACGAGCAGTGAGCCTCCCGTTCGAATGCTGCCGCTTGATCCCGCTCGTGCCGCCGCCCTGCGCGATGATCGCTGCCTCGGCGAGATATTCCGCGGTCGCGAGTCCTAAAGTGGACGCAGGAGTGGAGGACGAGGGAACGGAGGTGCTCGAAGAAGCCATTGGGAGCGGTGCAGGGTATGAAGAACGGCAGTCAGAGTGAGAAGGCGCGGATGGGAAGCAGACTCCGACTCGCAGAATAACCAACTACGGACGTTCATCGACCGCGTAACGATCTCCGCAAGAAACTCCACCGCTGCTTGCAGGAAAGCAAAGGATTCACTATCCTTCTCGATTCGCAACCAACAGCATAGGAGACGACGGCGGGATTGCCGTCTAGACCGATCAATGACCATTTCAGCAGCCAAAAAGATTGAAACCATCAAGGGTGGCGCTCGACACGAGAAGGACACTGGTTCACCAGAAGTTCAAGTCTCGATCCTTACCGAGCGCATCACTGGCCTCCAAGAGCATTTCCGCACCCACGCGAAGGATCATGCTTCGCGTCGCGGACTCCTCCTCATGGTGGGCCAGCGCAATCGCCTTCTCAAGTACCTCGCTCGCACCGATCGCTCGGTCTACCAAGACCTTATCAAGCGACTCGGCTTGCGTAAGTAATCCGTTTCGTTTTCGCGCCGCAACCAGATTTAGGTTCGGCAGCGGGCATCGAACAGATTGCACTCACGCATTCGCGCGAGGTTGGAAGGTCATGCGCCCTTGGCACGACTGCCCCCGCTCTCTGTTTCATGCCTGCTTCCGTTCCAACGCGGCGCTTCATGCGCGTGTGAGTGATCGTTCGGATCCCACTCACGAGATTCGCGCATGAGTTCGTCCCACAACGCTCCGTTGAAATCGGAGCAGGAAGATTAGTAGTCCTATGGCAGTCACAATCGTTGAGAAACTCGTCGGCGGGCGCACGCTCCGCTTTGAAACTGGCCGCGTCGCGAAGCTCGCGCACGGCGCAGTCCTCGCAACCTACGCAGACACTGTTGTCCTCGCGACAGCAGTCCGCGCGAACCCACGTTTGGGTATCGACTTCTTCCCACTTACCTGCGATTACCGCGAGAAAACCCCAGCTGCGGGTAAGTACCCAGGTGGCTTCCGCAAGCGTGAAGGTCAGCCTTCTGAGAAGGAAGTCCTCACGATGAGAATGATGGATCGACCGATTCGTCCATTGTTTCCAGAGGGATTCCTCGATGAGATCCAACTGCAAACGATCGTGTTCAGTCACGATGGTCAGAACGATGCGGACATGATTGCGTGCTGCGCTGCGGCTGCTGCACTGCACATCACCGACGCGCCGTTCCTCGGCCCAGTCGCGACGGTGCGCGTTGGACGCATCATCACCGAGAGCGGCGAAGCGTTCGTGCTCAACCCCACGCAGGCGCAGATGGATTACAGCGATCTCGACCTTGTGCTCTCTGGACACAAGGACGGCATCAACATGATCGAAGTCGGCGCTGCTGAAGTCGACGAAGCAACCATGCTCCGCGCGATTCGCTTCGCATACGAAGAAGGCGTGAAGCCCATCCTCGATCTCATGGAAGAACTCCGCGCAAAGTGCGGCGCTCCTGAGAAGCGCATGGGTGAACTTCAACTCCCTGCACCAGAAGTCACTGCCCTCGTCACCGAGAAGGCATATGACAAGATGATCGAAGCACGCAAGATTCACAGCAAGGCAGCGCGTAATGCGGCTGTCAGCGCGCTCAAGGATGAACTCCTCAAGACGCACTTCGCGATTGCTGATGGACTCACTTACTCCGAGCACATGAAGGCGGAGAAGCGTCAGCGTCAAGCGAAGGAAGCGTTCCAGAAGCTCGAGAAGAAGATCACGCACAAGCTCGTGTCCCAGTACGGCATTCGCGCCGATGGTCGCGGGCTTGACGAGATCCGCGCGCTCGATATGTCGACCGGAATTTTCCCGCGCACCCACGGTTCCGCGTTCTTCCAACGCGGCGAAACACAGAGCCTCGTGACATGCACGCTCGGCACGAAGAAGGACGAGCAGATCGTCGATGGTCTTCTCGCTGAGTACGCGAAGAAGTTCTACCTCCACTACAACTTCCCTCCCTTCTGCACAGGCGAAGCTGGTCGTATCGCTGGTCCAGGCCGACGCGAAGTTGGTCACGGCGCGCTTGCTGAGCGTTCACTGCTCGGAATTCTTCCTTCACCAGAAGATTTCCCCTACACGATTCGTATCGTGAGCGACATCACGGAGTCCAACGGTTCGTCGAGCATGGCAAGCGTTTGCGGCGGTTGCCTCGCGCTCATGGATGCAGGCGTCCCTATCAAGGGCACATGCGCTGGCATCTCGGTTGGTCGTTTCACCGACACCGATGGCAAGGTGACGCACGTCACTGACATCATTGGCGAAGAAGACTTCTTCGGCGAGATGGACTTCAAGGTCTCCGGTACCCGCGAGGGCATCACCGGCATTCAGCTCGATCTCAAGGCGCGCGGCCTTGGCGTGGCTGAGATTGAGACGATCTTCGCGCAAGCACTTCGCGGTCGACTCCACATCATCAAGTTGATGGAAGAGGCGATCCCAGCACCACGCGCCGACATCTCACCACTCGCTCCTCGCATCACCATTGTGAAGATCGATCCAGAGAAGATCGGAAAGCTCATCGGTCCTGGCGGCAAGACAATTCGTGGCATCCAAGAGTCCACTGGTGCGCAGATCGACATCGAAGAAGACGGCACCGTCTTCATCGCGTGCTCGAATGCGGAAGCAGCGATGCGCGCGAAAGCGGCAGTCGAAGCTCTCGGCGCGGAAATCCGCGTCGGCGCCGTGTATGTGGGCAAGGTCGTGGCGATCAAGGAGTTCGGCTGCTTTGTCGAACTCGCGCCAGGAACCGACGGCATGTGCCATGTTTCTGAACTCGCAGACGGCTTCGTGAAGAACGTCAACGAGGTCGTGAAACTCGGCGACACCATCACCGTGAAGGTGGTTCAGGTCGACGAGAACGGTCGCATCAAACTTTCTCGCAAGGCATACCTCCGCGATCAGAAGCCCGAGACCGCACCAGCAGGTGCGTAAACCGAGCCTGAGACGATGCTTCTGCTCAAGATTCGCTTGAGCTAGCAATATCCGCATCAGCAATCAAAGCACCTTCTCGAGGGCCGAGTGTAAAAACCTCGGCCCTCTTCGCTTGCACGAAGTTCATTTACGCAGCACAATCACCCACCCTGACTAGGTACTGAGGAGTCCCTGGCCCCGTAGTTTGAACTCTTACCGGAGTGGTGCGATGGCGACTCAACAAGAAGCTGACAGCAACTCGATCCCATCCGCATCTATCGATGAACTCGAAGGCGTTGTCAAATGGTTCGATCCTCGCAAGGGATTTGGATTCATCATCGGTCCCCAGAATCAAGATATTTTCTTGCACTTCACAGTGATCGAACAGTCTGAAGGGTTCAAGACAGTACGCGATGGTGAACGCGTCGTGTACTCCGCGCGCGAGTCAGAAAAAGGTTGGTCCGCGACATTGGTGCGTTCACTCGGATCGCGCGTTCCTCGTGCAGAACGCGTGAATTCGCCGTCGAAAGACACGACCGAAGCTTGACGCGCGGCGCGTGAATCTGCTGCAACTTTTTGCGGATGGTTTCGCGGATCGCTCTGCGGTCCGATTCGCCACGCATAGTCCGTCGGCTTGAGTCTTCACTCCATGGATAGTTTCTTCATCGGTCTCGCGCTCGGTGCAGTCGCTCTACACGATTCGCTCGGCGCGCGAACTTTGCCGGCAGTTGAAGTCAGATCTTCGCTTCCGTTCGTTTCTCGGCATGACACTCTCCTTGCGAGCGTTCTCGCCAATTTGGGTCGGCACGGAATCGGGGCAAGCTCAGGGCAACAACACAATTTTCACGCGGCGATCGGCTGTGTGCACGCGTGCACCCATCGCAGCGTGCGGACGAAGCTCAATGTCGACCACACCATGAATCCCACTGACACGGCCGTGATGATCGTTGCAGGCACAAGGAGATCCGTGCTCGACGCCCACACAGCCCAGCACAATGCCCCGTTTATTGCCGCGATCTGAACCAGTCCGAGGCATCCTGAGACGCAAAGCACGACTTGCGGGCGCCGCTTGAACCTCATCGGCTGGCTCAGTCCGAGCTGCGCTCGAACGGCGCAGATCCAAACAACCACGACCAGAGGGAGCGGAAGATACAACGCACCAATTGCGACGACCCAACCGATCAACGCGTTCGGCTCGCGAGTCAGCCAGACGAGAAGCACGAGCATCGGCAGTAGCGCGTAGAGCCCCAAAAGCGAAATTGCGAGACCTTGATGAACGCCGCGCGCGTTCTGGATTGATGTAATGGCCATCAGAGAATCCTCGGTGAGCAGTCGTATTGACAAGCACTTGTAGCCAACAAACTTCAAAAGGTCGGACTCACGCCGTGGCTGCGAGAGTTCAGCATTATGGAAGCCGTGGCGGCCATTCGAACTCGCAGCCCTCCACCCCGACCCCTTCAAGAAAACCGAGCTCCGGCGTGACTTGGATCCCCGCAGGGTTTGGGCAAAGCTCCCCAAACTCATTCTGAGCCATCGCAACACACTCCCTGAACTGAATCACTGCCTCACGGAATGCAGCATTCGCTCCCTGCAATGCAAGGCAGGCAGCTGAGAGAAACTCCCGACCCGCCGCGTCCATGCAGGCATCTCGCTGAGCGGTCGCCGCGTTGACACAGTCTGCATACGCCTGATCCGCTGCGAGGATCGCTGCATCTCGCGCCTGCGCGGCGGCTAGCAATTGTTGGTTGAATGCGATGTTCGCAAGAGCGATGGCGTCCTCATAGGCATTGTCGATGATCAGCACCGCCGCGACGAAGGCCGCGTGACAAACAAGTTGCAACGCCAGAAACGAAGCGACGCATGCAGGAATTCCAAGTCCCGTCCACCCTGCGGCCGCAAGACACGCATAGAAACCGATGTGCGCTGCGGCGATGCAACTCAGCTCGCCTGCCACGGCGAGCGCAATGGCGGTACTCCGCGATTGCGCCGCCGATTCATAAGCGATGTCTCGCGCGTCTTCAGCGGCGGCCCTAGCGCTTGCAAAGGCGCCCTCGGCCGCAATGATTGCAGCACCGCGCCCCTGGGCACACTCAAGCAAGGAAGCGGAGTATCCCGCATCGCACGCTGCGATACGCTGCCGATGCAACTCACCCAACAGTTCAAGTTGTTCCATCAACCCAGACTGCGCCTCGCGAGCACGCGCCGCAAAGCTGGCGCGACAGATTTCAATGCTTCGCGCGAGGCGAGCGCAATCAGATGTCGGTTGCGGTCCTTCGTAGGATCCAGGCGGAATCAACTCATCCCACATCCCGTCAAGGTTCACCTGAAGATACGGTGCAAGGTGCGAGAGAGCGGATCGGAGTTCGGGCTCCTTGGTCGACATGAGTGCGTCAACGAACGCACCGGACGCAATTCCAGTGAACCAGAACTCGCTGCGGTCTTCAAATGAACGCACAAGGAACTGCGCGAGCACAACCCCGCTCGATGTGTAGACATCAGCGTAGACCGAGAAAACCCTCTCGTTGGGGGATCGATGGCTCTGAATCTCAGGGGATTCGGTGATCTCAGTGAAGATCCGAGGGAGTAGCCGCGCGGCGGTCTCTTGAAGCGCTACCTCGGATCTTCCGGTTGCATCAAATGGCGCAGGCGCTGATAGAACCAAACCGCTTTCGCTCGGCGTGACTCCGAACAGTGCCGTGAACTCGTCTGCGAATTGCTGATCTAGTTCCACAGGCGGCGATTCGGTCATCGCGTGAACCGGTGCTATCTGCAGAGACCAGGCTGCAACTGGCGCAATCCATGTCCCAGCAGCGAGAAATGCGCTCCACACCCCCAGTATCCCAACAATTGACTTGATCTTCATAGTGCAATTCCTGAAACTGACCGTTGTACGGTGTTCTTCGCTCGCGCCGAGATCGTCGATCCCCCAAGCGCGATATCTCAATGGCACAACCAGCAGTTTGCATCATCGTGACAAGTGGTTGCGGGCTTGTCAATGCCCATCGCCGATTTTTAACAGCTCGCTGAAAAACTCCGACGAAATCTTGCGCGTCAAAAACCCGCTGCGCACCTGTGTGCCAGTGCCCTGCGCGGCGCGGACACCGCGAGTCTCATGGCAACTTCTAGTCCAGACTTGATGTTGAAAACCTCAACGAGCGAGACCATCTGCTTCGCGCGACCAAGCGCGTGGCGGACGACGCGCTCCGCGGAATGAACCGGGATTTCCGGAACGCGTACTCGCGCACGGGTCGCCCGTCGACGCGGTGTTCGTCCCCATCGTCTTCACACACAGTCGCAAGCGGCGTGTGCATGACACGCACCGCAGCAGCACGGATTCCGAGGCTCGGTTCTATCGAAAGTCTTCTGGCGTCGGGGCATTTCTCTCGTACGCGATGCACGCATTGACGGAGAATCGTCAAGGGTCTCGTGCTTGGGATCGCGGTGAAGCGAGGCGCGAGTCGAAACATTCAAACCGCAGGCCTGTGGCGACCTCAACGCGCAGAGTGGCGGGATTGCTCAGCGACCTGCTAGCCTGTCCGCGTCATTCTTCACTCCATGGATAGTTTCTTCATCGGTCTTGCGCTCGGTGCAGTCGTCGCACTCAGCGCGACGGCGATCGTGGTGCGTCGACGATTGCGCAGACTGCGACTCGCAGAAGAACGCGCGCGTCGACAAGAACGACTCGCTGAACTTGGGTCGATGACAGGCGGACTCGCGCACGAAATCAAGAACCCACTCTCGACGATTCAACTCAACGTGCAACTCGCGCTCGAAGAGATCGACTTCTCCGCACTCGCCATCGAAGAACGCGAACAACTCTCGCGCAAGGTTGCGAGCGTCGGTCGCGAAGCCGCGCGCTTGCAGCACATCCTCGAAGACTTCCTTAAGTTCGCAGGCCGCATTCATCTCGCGCCAACCACAACAAATCTCGCGAGCACACTCGCAGATCTCGCAGAGTTCTTTCGTCCACAAGCCGAACGCGCCAATGTTGTCCTTCGCGTGAGTGCGCCGCAGAGCGCGGTCGAAGCAATCGTGGATGAGCGCCTTCTCAAGCAAGCGTTGCTCAACCTCATGATCAACGCGCTCCACGCACTCGCGACAATGCCGACCAATGTGCAGCGCGAACTGCTACTCATCCTTGAACCTGCCAGCGAAAGCGAAACCGTCGTGCTGCACGTGGTTGACACCGGCCCCGGCATCGCTCTCGACCGCCGCGCAGAAATTTTCCGCCCCTATGTCAGCACACGCACCGGTGGCGGCTCGGGTCTCGGACTCGCGGTCACCCGCCGCATCATCGAAGAGCACGGTGGAACCATCGAGATCCAAGGCGAAATCGGCCGAGGCAGCGATTTCTGTATTCGTCTTCCAAAG
>QWPV01000026.1 GCA_003671055.1 Planctomycetota bacterium | reverse complement strand
AGTAGTCGAGCAAACCAAGGATCAGCAGCGCAACAGCAACGCGAATCGCAAGGTCGTAGGTCATCGTGCCGATTGCTTCAGCTGCCTCAAGCGCATCGAGCTCTGGAAGCGACGCGATTTGTGGGAACAAGTCCACCGCAGCAAACCAGACCATCGCACCCACTAACGCGACCTTCAGCACGTCAAAGCCCGTCTTGATCGCGGTCTTGATGCTAAACATGCGACCGAACCCCTGCAACGGGTTCAAACGCTCAATTTTCGGCTCCAAGGACTTCGTAGTGATGAGGAATCCCGTTTGCCAAAACACTGCAAGGATCGACACGCCGAGTGCTGCAAGCAGCAACGGCAGCACCGCGAGCGCGGCCTGCACCAACGTTGGGTACATCGAGTCATGCAAGGAGTCGATCGTGCCCTCCACGACGTAGGCGGAACCTTCGAGCGAGCGCTGGATCACTGCAGCAAGCGACACCAGCATCGGACGCATGCCCATGCCGAGAATTACTGTTGCGCCGAGCAGAATGATGCCACTCGTTGCATCCGCGCTCTTCGCGATGCGACCTTCTTCGCGGGCTTCACGCATCTTGCGTGGTGTCGCGTCTTCTGTGCGTTCACCGAGATCCTCAGCCATGCGCGCCTCCGAATGCAAAGAGGCGTGTGATCGCTGCGTCAGTGCCGCTCAAGAGTGCTTCATGAATGGACGCAAGCCCGCCGAGAATCGCGAGGCAGCCGATGATGAGACGCACGGGAAATCCGACGCTCATCACGTTGAGTTGAGGAACGCTGCGTGAGAGAAAGCCCATCGCGACCGTTTCAATAAAGACAATCGCGAAGAGTGGCGCAGAAACGCGAAGGCCAAGTTCAAGTGCAATCGAGAGCGTGCCGAGCGCGACCTCCGCTAACGGCGCGCCTTCGCCTCCACCGATAAGCCCAAACACTGAGCCTGGCGGAATCGCAGCGAAACTCGACAGCACTGCGCCAAACATCGCTTCGAGTCCGCCGAGCGAAATAAACACCGCGAGCGCGAGGAAGAATAAAATCTGCTCCACAGCGTCGCTCTCGTCATCGATCGCAGGGTTATAGAAACGCGCGAAACCAAGGCCAATCTGTGCACCCATGAAGACACCGCCGAACTGCATCGCCAAGATCGGCGCTGTGGCGAGGAATCCGATCACTGCACCGATCACGAGTTCGCCCGCGATGAGGGCAGCAGCAAGTAACAAGCCCCCTTCCGCGGGAAACTGCGTGCCAGCCGCAATGGCGGGATAGCAGGAAAGCCCTAGCGAAACCACCAAAAACGCCTTGACATGCATCGGGATTGCTGGCGACGAAAGCACTGGCCCATGCAACGCGAGCCCACCGATCCGCGAGATCACCAAGATCGCGGGGAGCAGATGTTGAGATAGTTGCTCAAGTGCACTCATGCAGTGGTCACAGCGCTGAGTTAGGTTCCCGGTTGCCAGGTAAAGAGTTCGGTCGCGAACTCCATGATTACTGATGTCAACCACGACAGCACGAAGATCGAAACACCGATCATCGAGACGATCTTGGGGATGAACACGAGTGTCTGCTCTTGCAGTTGAGTCACTGCTTGCACAACGCTCACGACAAGTCCTACGACAAGTCCCACGATAAGCACCGGCGCAGAAAGAATGAGCACGAGCCAGAAGGCTTGTCGGACGATGTCGAGTGCGTCGGTATCCATCGTGTGTTCCTGTATCTCCGTCAGACTCCGCCATTCAACTCAAGCATGGGGCGTAGGACGCCGCCAATCAAACTTCCCGCAATGAGTGTCCAACCATCCACGAGCACAAAGAGCAGAAGTTTGAATGGCAACGACACGAGCACTGGCGGAAGCATCATCATTCCCATAGAAACCAGCACGCTTGCGATGACCATGTCAATGACGAGGAACGGCAAATAGACGCGGAAGCCGATGAGGAACGCAGTCTTCAATTCACTGAGCACGAAGGCTGGGATGAGCGTGAGAAGATCAACGTCCTTCTCCCATGTGAGCAACGATGGATCCGAGGTGTCGACGCCACGATGTTCGAGAATCATCGTGACGCAATTTGTGTTTCCTGTGGCTTCAATCTGCGTGATCATGAACTCGCGCAGCGGTTCCTTCGTGCGATCCCATGCAAGCAACTGGTCTTTCTGTTCTCCGCGCGCGTATGGACCAAGACCTTTGTCCCACATTGCAGTCAAGGTCGGCGACATCGTGACGAGCATGAGTAAGAACGAAAGGCCAACGATGACTTGTGAGGGCGGCAGCGTTTGCGTACCAATCGCCTGTCGAAGCAACCCAAGCACGACGACGATACGTGTGAAACTTGTGCAGAGAATCAAGATGGACGGCGCCACTGTGAGCATCGTGAGCAGCAGCAGAATGTTGAGCGCGCTGCCGAGCGAGCCGTCACTGCCAGGCACTACTTTCGCGCCGTCTTCGAGCACTTTGAGCGGATTGATCGACTCAAGCGGCGTGTTCGCTGCTTGCGCAAAGCTTGCGCTCAGCGTGAGGATGGTCGCAGAAATTGTCAAGCGAGACGACCTCCGAAGAGTCCGCGTCGAACTGCTGCAGTGTTGGGAATCACACTCTCACGTGCGCGTGATCGAGTGCGCGTGGTGAGATCAATTGTTTCAACTGTGCCGAAGTCGTCCGTGTCCGCGTCGAGACCTCGAACGGATCCACCGCGGACATCGCCCTTCAACGCAGATTGCAGCGATGCTTCGAAGCGCGGATCCTTTGCCACGCGATCGCCTGCTTCGATGCGCGCCATCAAGTCGGCGACTTCTTCTGCGCTCGAAAGTTCCGCGAGTGTTCGCATGCCGTCGTTGCTCTGGTGCACGACGAGAATGCGTCGCGCAACTTTCATGAGCATGACTTGCTGACCCTTCACGATTGGGTATCGCGCGAGGATCTCGACGACGCCACTCGGTCGTCGACCGCCTGAAAGACGAATGCCCATGCGCTGCGCAGCCCACTTCGCACCGAGAATGACGATGATCACTGCGGCAAGCGCACCTGCTGTGGGTAGCACAGTCTCGAAGAGACCGTTTGCATCAGCTGCAATCGGGCGCGCACCATCGTTCACCGAACTCGGTGCGCTCGTGGGCGCAACACCGAGAGAACGACCTTTCAGCGGTGTTGCAACAACTGGCGTGGACTCGGGTGGAGCAGGAGCGAGCACTGCAACTGCGCTCGGTGGTGTCGGCGCCTTTGAATCATCCACTGGTCCGCCAGCGATCGCGACAGATACAAGAAACGCCGCACAAACTTGCGCCAAACAATGCACGATTCTGGTTGTTGAACTCACGCTTGAATGCCTTCCTGGCGGTTGCGTTGATGAACATTCGACGCATGATCCAGAGCTCCGCTCTGCAATCATGTGAAGTTGGCGCTTGAAGCGCCTTGAGACTTAGCTTTCGAACGGCTCGAGAATCTCACTCACGCGCACACAAAAGTTCTCGTTGAGCACGAGCACTTCACCGCGCGCGACGCGGCGACCGTTCACATAGATGTCGACTGGATCACCCGCTGCTTTGTCGAGTTCAACAACTGAATCCGTGTTGAGCCGAAGCACATCTTCGACAAGCATCTTGGTACGCCCAAGTTCGATGCGAACACTGAGATTCACATCCGAGAGCATGCCGATCGCAGAGGCCGCGTCAGACGATCGTCCTCGACCGAAGTCGGGAAGTGGGACAGCAGCGCCAAGAGGCATCGTGGTTGCAGGGTTCATGTTCGGGTCGGCGTCAGCCATGTTGATCTCCACAAGAATCCTTCTTGGGGTATGAGGTCATCACCGCTTTGAGGCATCCTGCCGAAGCGGGCGCAGCATTTGCGCCTTCCGTTTGTCGGAACGGCAGACCCTGCGCCTTGAGAATCCGCGGAAGAGCAGTTTCTGCTCACCTTGGGCGGAAGATTTTCCATGAAAAACCACCACCAAACCAAAACTCCCGTCAGTCAATTCGACTCGGGAGCGATTGATGGTTTCGATTTGGCTCGTGCTTATCGGTTAATGCGAATGCCGGTGCCGACAACGAGGACGCAACGGTCAATCGTCGGCTTCCCGTCCGTCGACCGATGATCAAATCGCTCGCGCAGCGTGCCTTCGATTCGACGCGTCAACGTTTCAAACGTGGGCTCCTGGAAATGATTTGGTTCAGCGGTGCGCCAAATGCCGCCAACCTCTGCACGCAGTTCGTTCCGTGAACGCTCGATCTCTTCCTTCACCCACGCTTCGTCCTTCTTGCGCACCTTCACATACACCTCAACTTCATAGAGGTACGCGAGTCCAGTGCGGTCATTCACTAATCGATCATCGAGAAGCAGCAACTCAATTGCCTTTGTTTCCTCTGGATTTGCGACAACGACAGGCACTTCGGCTTCGACGTGCTTCGGTCCAGTCATCGAAAAGAATCCGACGATGGCAGCGCCTTCAACGACAAGCAATCCCGCGGTGAGTGCCATGAACTTCATGCCACCCTTCTTCGCAGGCGCGTCGCCAACAGACTTTGCATCGCCGCCTTTTGCGTCGCTGCCCTTGTCCTTTGATCCTGATTTCTCTGGTTTGTCTGCCATAAAAGCCTCCGAGCACGCCGTCTTCAACGCACGCTCTCTTGCTTCGGATCGGCGGATCTTGCCGTTGACTTGAGCGGCAAGCAGGAGTTCGCACCCATTTTTCCATCAGTTATGCGGGCATGAGCACGCCGAGCGCCTTCGATCGCACTGTGAACCGAACTTCTCGCTCACCCTCAAATGCCCCGGCTGGATCGCCATCGAGCTGCAGCATTTCAGGCACGTTCGCGAAGACACGAATCGCTGCTGCTCGGCGTTCACGCAAGTGCGGATGGAATGAACTAAGCCGACATCGCAGGATTGGCGCCCAACTCGCGGCGGCAAATGCGCTCCTCATGGGGAAGAACACTGCGTCGAGCAACCCATCGTCAAAGGTCGCACGCGATGCGGGATTCAATCGCGCGCCGTACTCGCGGAAGTTTCCCACGACGATCGTGCCCCCGCCGAGTTCCTCTCGCTCCCCATCAATCTCCCACGCAAGTTGTGGCGCGGACCAACTCCTGAGGCACTCAAGCACCGGCGCGACATAAGAAAGATGGGAGATCGGGCCAGTGCGCCTTGTCCCAGCAAGCGCGTGCACGATCCGTGCGTCAATTCCCATTGAGCCCATGAGCACAAACGGCGAGCCGTTTGCATACGCGAGGTCCACACGCTGTACGCGACCAACCCGCAGTGCGGCGCGCAGTTGTTCCATATTTCGCCGCATCCCAAAGGCGCGCGCGAAGAGATTCTCGGTGCCGCACGGCGCATGCCAGATCGGGACCTCCGCTGCTGCTGCGCTCGATGCGACAAGGCGCACCGCCCCATCTCCCCCACACACAATCAGCGCACTCATCGCCTTCCGTTTGGAATGCAGCACAGGCAGCAACCAATGCTCCGCGTCGCCTCGTTCGGTGGGAAGCAGCGACGTCTTTACGCCATCAAGCTGCAGAGCCGCCTTGATCTGCTGCGCATACTTGAGCGCACGACCGCGACCGCTGGTGGGATTGAAGAGAATTGCGATACTCATAGTTCAAGGCTCGCGGCGCGCTTCAAGGCTCGCGGCGCGCGGGTCAACTCGCAGCGTAGCCGAGCATCCATTCCGAAGCCGCTGCGGGTACTATCGCAGCGATGTTCGCCGCTCACTTCTGCTGCACCATGCGATCCACACGAGGAGGGCTCACTGCCCTAATCGTCACCGCGTGCATGTGCGCGAGCGCGACGTATGCGCAGTCCGAACAGTATGTGCTCGATCAACTTGATCGTTGGGAGAAGACTGCGGATGCAGATCCGGCGAGTGAGGAAGCGCAACTCTTCAACGCACGCCGCACCCTCGCGCTCGGCGAGGCAGCGCGGGCGAAGAATCTCGCGAAGGCATTTATCGAGCGATACCCGCTCTCTCGTTGGCGCTCAGAAGCGCTGCTCATTCGCGGTGATGCGGAAGTCGCGCTCGGCGACGAATACAAAGCACTCTTCGATTATGAAGAGATTTGTCGGAAGTATTCTTCGACGCAAACCTTCATCCCAGCACTCGAACGCGAGTTTGAGATTGCGAAGGCGTACGCGAACGGACTCAAGAAGCGCTTCTTCGGCACGATTCGATTTCTCAGTTCGGCTGAAGACGCGGAAGAGTTGCTGATCCGCGTGCAAGAACGATTGCCAGGAAGTCAGCTTGCGGAACAAGCTGGCATGGAACTAGCGGACTTCTACTTCCGCAACCGGGATCTTCTCCTCGCGGCCGAAGCCTACGACCTCTTCCTCGAAAACTATCCGCGCTCGTCGCAGGTCCCAAAGGCGCGACTTCGCCTGATTTACTCGTATCTTTCAGGCTTCAAAGGACCGCAGTATGACGCGAGCGGATTGATTGAAGCGCGCGGCCGTCTTCGCACATTGCAAGCGATTGAACCGGTACTTGCAGATCAAGTCGGTGCGGATGGCATCTTGATTCGCATCGAAGAATCTGAAGCGGCAAAACTTCTCTCGACCGCAAACTGGTATCTCGAAGTCGACGACCCGATCTCTGCCGAACTCTTCATTCGCAGGCTGATCATGCGGCATCCCACTGCTGTCGCGACGCTCGAGGCACTTCGCATCATTCCGAACATCATGCCGTTGCTGCCGCCGAGCATTCTGACCAGTGCGCCAGACTACAAGTCGCTGCGCGTTGCTTTGCTTGGCATTCCGTGGGAACAGGTCGATTTCAAAGATCCCGGGGCATTGCGACTTCTTGAAACAGAGGGCGCAGTCTCGGACGATGCGCCGATCACGCCAGCACCGACGACAGGAGTTGCACCGTGAGCATGAGAGCGATGCGTTGGCTCGCAATGGGGCTCTGCCTCGGCGCTGCGCTGATCTCGTGCGCGTCGAATCCGCGTGATGGATACGCAGCAACGAACCTCTACCCCAAACAGTTTCAGAGCGTCGCCGCAACAATCTTTCGCAATCGATCCTACATTCGTGGGATCGAGAAGAACTTGCTTGAAGCGCTGACGAAAGAGATCGAGAGCGGAACGCCGTATGCACTCGCGAATGAAGTTTCCGCGGACACTTTGCTCAAGGGCACCATCACGGACGCCCGTCTCCTCGAACTCTCCAAGGATCCAACCACCGGCCTCGCGAACGAGATGATGTTTGAAGTGACGATCGATTTTGAATGGATCGACATGCGCACGGGTAAGAAGATTGTCGCGCAGAACGGGGTGAAGGCGTCTGCCCTCTTCGTTCCAAGCGCCCCTGCGAGGGAACCCATCGAGCTCGCCCAGTTTGCGGTTGCCGAAGAGATGGCGCGGGATATCGTCGCGGCGATGCAAACGGAGTGGTAGGGACACAATTTTTAGATGACCAGGGACACGACTCTTAGAAGACATCGACGCGCTTTCAAATTCTCACGCCGATCATGAGCCGATATCGCCTACGCTTCCTTTCCGTGGAACTGACTCGCGTTTGATCGCGTACCCGCGAGAGACTCACTGAAGACCAACCTTCCCCGCACCGATAGATCACGACCTACCGATGAGCAATTCCCAGAATCCCAACGATCCGAAGAACAGCAACAGCCCAGATGGGCCACAGAAGCCGCTGCCGCCAGTTGCGCCGCAAAATCCGCGTCGGCACTACGCGACGTTTGCAACCTTCCTCGTCCTCGGGCTCTTGATGCTCTATGCGCTCACGGGCGGAATCACTTCTGGCCAGCAGGTGAAGTGGAGTGAGTTCCTTGCGTACGCAGACGCCAAACGGCTCAAGCCTGATTCTGTGCAAGTAGAAGACTCGCGGATCACTGCGCAACTTGAACCAGGCGCGGACTCTCCGAAGGACGCGACTGCTCGCACGATCATCGTGAAGAGCAGGCCGCTGTTGCTCGATCACTATGTGAAGCAACTCGAAGAACGAAAACTCAACTACGAGGTTGTGGAGGAATCCATTTGGAAGACTCTGCTGCTTCAACTCGTGCCGGTGATCATCATCATCGCGCTCATTTGGTTCCTCATCTCGCGATCGATGCGCGGTGTTGGTGGTGGTCCTGGCGGCATGCTCGGCAACTTCGGAAAATCACGCGCGACGCTGCAGAGCAAAGAGCGCACGCAGATGACGTTCGCGGATGTCGCGGGTGTTGATGAAGCGAAAGAAGAAGTCTCGGAGATCGTGGAGTTCCTGAAGAACCCGAAACGATTCGCTCGACTCGGTGGCCGGATTCCGCGCGGCGTGCTGCTCTCTGGTCCTCCAGGATGCGGAAAAACACTGCTCGCGAAGGCAATTGCGGGCGAAGCGAATGTTCCGTTCTTCACGATCTCGGGTTCGGACTTCGTGGAAATGTTTGTGGGCGTCGGCGCGTCACGGGTACGCGATCTCTTCAAGCAAGCGAAGGAAAAATCGCCGTGCATCATCTTCCTCGATGAGATTGACGCAGTCGGTCGTCGTCGCGGCGGTGGATACAGCGGCGGTGGCGGGCACGATGAACGCGAGCAAACGCTCAACGCGATTCTTGTCGAGATGGATGGATTCGAAGCGAACGATCAAGTGATCGTGATCGCGTCCACCAACCGTGCCGATGTCCTCGACCCTGCATTGACTCGACCAGGACGCTTCGATCGACAAGTGGCTGTGAATCTGCCTGATCTCGTGGGGCGTCGCCAGATTCTTGCCGTCCACGTGAAGAAGGTGAAGCTCTCGCCAGATGTGGAACTCGAACGGCTCGCGCGCGGAACGCCGATGTTCAGCGGCGCTGAACTTGCTGCGCTCATCAATGAAGCGACGATCATTGCAACCCTCGCCGACAAGGACTCGGTGGAGATGTCCGATCTCGAAGAAGCGCGCGACAAGGTGCGCTTCGGTCGTGCGCAGCGCAGCCGTCGCATCGAACAACAAGAGCGCGTCGCAACTGCGTATCACGAAGCCGGTCACGCTGTCCTCCAAACGCTGCTTCCCGAAGCAGACCCGCTGCACAAGGTCACCATCATTCCGCGTGGACAAGCGCTCGGCGTGACCTTCTCGCTTCCCGAGAAGGATCGCTACGGATACGGCAGAAAATGGCTCGTTTCGACGATGCGTGTCCTCTGCGGCGGTCGTATCGCGGAAGAGATGAAGACCGGCGAAGTGAGTTCTGGCGCGTCGATGGATATTCAAATGGCGACGCGTTACGCGAAGGCGATGATCCTCCAGTGGGGCATGTCGCCTCGACTTGGATTCGTCGACTACTCAGGCGGCGATCAGCGCGACCAGTTGGTTTCAGAGAAGGACTACAGCCCTGAAACCGCGCGCGTCATCGACGAAGAAATTCGCGCGCTCATCGATCATGCGTACCTCGATGCAACGACGATGGTTCGCGAGCACTGGGAGCAGATCACCGCAGTCGCGGAAGCACTGCTTCGATTCGAGACCTTGCAGAAGGACGAAGTCGAACGGCTCATGCGCGGCGAACTTCTTTCGAAGCCCACAGTGTCAGACATGCTTTCTGCGGCTGAAGCGACCCGCGTTGCAAAGCCCGCCACGTCAACGCTCGGTGATGTTCCGCCAACGCTTGGCGGTTCGCTTCCAAGTCCTGCGTGATTCAACTCGCGAACGCTTTCACAATTTCGTCCACTCGCGCTGCTGCTCCCTTGAGCAGCAGCGTTTTTTGTGGACTGCTCGCTCCAGCCGTCACAGAGACATCGCGCTCTTTGATCGATGCACGCGCTGCGATGAGCGCGCAAATCGCGTCATTCGCTTTGCCTCCTTCGGGTGGCGCATTGACGCGTACCTTCAGTCGATCGCCGAGCGCACCGACAAGTTCCATCTGCTTGGCACCGGGCACCGCCTTCACCCGCAACTCAAGATCGACACCGCGCACGATGCAATAGGACGGAAGGCCCGTCATCGAGTCCCCTTCGGCTTCTTCTTCCGTTCGCCGAGCAATGCGCGCTCCCGCAATCGATGGTGATAGTGCTGAGCGAATCGGTGCGCTTCATCGCGAATCGCCTGACAGAGTTTCAAGCCAGGATGCTCGCGCCCAAGTTTTAGCGGCTCACTGCTCCCCATGCGATAGAGCAACTCTTCCTTTTTCGCGAGTGAAATCACAAACGGCGGCTGCACGCGGAGTCCCTGAAACGCCTCCATCGCCGCGTTGAGTTGCCCGATTCCACCGTCGATGAGAATGAGATCTGGATAGAGCTCCTGCCCTTCGCCCGCATCACGGTAGCGTCGACTGACAACTTCACGAATCGCGCTGTAGTCGTCGTTACTCACGCTGCGCACTCGGAATCTTCGGTATCCATCTTTGAACGGGCGTCCATCGATGAACGCGACCTTCGAGCCAACCGTCTCACCGCCTTGCAAGTGCGCGATGTCAATCGCTTCCATGCAACGAAGAGGCGTCTCAATGCCGAGCGCGCGCTGCAGGCTTCGCACGCCCGCCATCGGATCTTGAATGAACTGCGTGACCTCGGGTTGCCAGTTGAAGTCGCTGTCGTCGCTGCGCGTCTCTCGATGATCAAGTCGCGCGAGTGCCTTCAATTGATCGCGCAGAACCGCTGCGCGCTCGAAGTTCATCACGCTTGACGCTTGTGCCATTTCCGCCTCAAGTTCCCGCGTCATCACGGTGCGCTTAGAGACAAAGAACCGAAGGAATCGATCGACATCTTCGCGATACTCAGTCTTCGAAATCTTCGCCGCGCAAGGCGCTGTGCATTTTCCAATCGCGTGCAAGAGGCACGGACGAAATCGCGGCAACGTGGGATCACCATCGAGAATCGCAAGGTCACACGTTCGAAATCGAAACACGCTTTGGAGATGTTCCACCGCATGACGCAAACTCGGTCCATGCAGAAACGGTCCGAACAATCGCGCGCCTTTGAGCCGCGGATCAGTAGGATGACGTGTGATCATGACGGTGGGAAAGTCCTCGCGCGTCGTGACGGCGAGATACGGAAACGTCTTGTCATCCTGCAACGCGACATTGAACGGCGGATGAATGTCTTTCACCAAACGCGCTTCAACAAACAGCGCCTCCCATTCGCTCTCGCACGGCACGATGTCGAAGTCCACCACGCGATCGAGCATGGGCTGCTTCCGCGCACCGAGATCCGTCGATGGAATGAAGTAGCTCGAGACGCGATCACACAGCCGCAATGCCTTTCCCACATAAAGCACGCGGCCGAGCGTGTCCTTCATCAAGTAGACGCCCGGTGTTTCGGGGAGCGCACGAGCCTTTTCACAGAGTGATCGAAGCCGCAATTCGCGACCAAGGGCATCTTCCTGAATGCTCGCAGACTGTCCGTCAAGCAAGCTCGCCTCCACGGATGGGAGTTCAGAATCCCCTCCGAGAGGAAACTCAGGGGGACTCGGCAGGGATTCATGCGGCGTTTGCTCCACTTGGATGAAGGATATTCGTATTCGATACGCAAAAAATTTCTAAAAATGCTTGAACCGAACACTGTCCGCTCTGTATCCTTACAACTCTCTCGGCAATCGTGCCGATAGTCCGTCCTGATCTATTCTGAGGTAACGATTCGGCTCCATGTGGAGCCAAACCTCGGAGAAATTTTTTTCAAAGGAGTTACCTCTATGAAGACCCTTACGACTCTCGCTTGCCTCTCGCTCGTTGCTTTCCTCGGTGCATGCAACTCAACCACCAAGACCGCTGCCCCAGGCGCTGTCTCTGGTTCGTCCGCATGCTGTGCAACCAAGTCAGCTGAGTGCACCGCAACCATGACATCCGCTCCTGGCGCAGTCTCCGGCGCTGCCGCGACCTGCACCAAGGGTGCTTCGTCATGCTCCATGTCAACCGCTGCTCCAGCTGCTGCTCCAGGCGCTGTCTCCGGTAAGTCCGGCTGCTGCGCTGGCAAGACAACCTGCTCTGGCAAGTGAGGCTCGCCCTCAGAGTCAACGTGCGTCAAGCATGTTGATTCGCCAATGCGCTGACTTCGGTCAGCACTTGCTGTGAAGTCATGCACACGTTCACGTGGCATGACAAAGCACAAGTCACTTCGATCACGTATCGAATCCCAGTCGCCCGGAATCTTCCGGGCGACTGCTTTTTTGCTTCAATTGATCTGCGTTTCATCGCATGAACGATTGCGCGTGCTTCTTCTACCATGCCACCGATGATGCGACGCGCCTCCCTCCTTTCCCTTGCGCTCTTGAGCCTCAACCTGAGTGGATGCAACACTCCAACGAGAGCGACCTACGACGTACAACAAGGTTGGGCGGTCTACGGAACATTCGAAGAAACGCTTCGTTCTGTAACACCTGAACTCTCACCAGAAATACTGCTCGCGCATCCAGAAGACTTCGTGGGAACTGGCGAACTCCTCGTCCTCGACGGCCATGTCGCGCAAGTCTGTCTCACGATGGGTTGCTGGCTTGAGATTGAAGGAGCAGACCAAGCGAAGATCCTCGTCATGAACAAGGATCACGCGTTCTTCGTGCCGCGCAACTGCCGAGGACGGAGTGTGCACGCGACGGGATATGCATTCTGGCAAGTGCAGACTGTCGAAATGCTGCAGCACCTCGCGAGCGACGCCGGTAAGTCCGCGGAAGAAATCGCGGCGATTGTTGTGGAAGAACGCAAGATCGTTTTCATCGCTGACTCCGTGGTGATGCCAAAGCACGGCCTCGATGAACCGGCGTCACCACTTCCAGCAGAAGCGGAAACTCCGCCAAAAGTTGGCGGCATCGTGCCTGTGATCACGCCTGTGATTCCACCAGCAGAAGGAACACCATGACGACGGAGCGCGCACTTCACTTCCGCGGCGGACGCATCATTGACCCGCTCACAAAGCGCGATGAAACTGGCGAATTGCTCGTCGTGGGCGAATGCATTCAGGCGATTGCATACGGGGGCAAGGTCAACGCTCCATCGCACGCACAGGTGATTGATTGCGGTGGTGCGATTCTCTGTCCAGGACTGATTGATCCGCACGTGCATCTGCGCGAACCAGGCGGTGAAGCGAAAGAGACGATTGCGACGGGAACGCGTTCTGCTGCCGCGGGTGGATTCACCACAGTGTGCTGCATGCCCAACACGAACCCTTGCCTCGATACCGCGATGGCGGTGCGATTCGTCGAAGGACGCGCTGCGGACGCCGCGAGCGCGCGCGTGTTTGTCGTGGGTGCTGCAACGGTCGGACGCAAGGGCGATCAGCTCGCGCCGATGGCATCGATGGCGCACGCTGGCGCGGTCGCGTTCTCTGACGACGGCGACGGCATCGCGTCGGGCGGCATGATGCGTCGCGTGCTTGAAGTGTGCAAGACACTCGATCGCGCGTTCATGCAGCACTGCCAAGATGCGTCGCTTTCAGAAGGCGGGCTCATCAATGAGGGACCAGTTGCAACGCGACTTGGCCTTCTGCCCTGGCCGCGCGATGCTGAAGAAGTCATGTTCGAGCGCGATTTGCGCCTCAACACACGCATCGATGCGCGCTATCACGCGCAGCATCTCTCGAGCGGCGGAAGTGCGCGCATCCTGCGAGAAGCGCGTGCGCGTGTTGGTTCTGATCGCGCCCATCGCATCTCTGGCGAAGCAGCGCCGCACCATCTGCTCCTCACCTGCGACGCTTGCGATGGCTACAACACCGGCGCGAAGATGAACCCGCCGCTTCGTACGCAGTGGGATATCAATGAACTGAAACTCGCGATCGCCGATGGCACGATCGATGTGCTCGCAACCGATCACGCGCCCCACACGATTGCTGAGAAAGCGCGTGACTTCGCGAGCGCGCCGTTTGGAATCATCGGACTCGAATGCGCACTTGCCCTCTACGCGAAAGCACTTGTCGAAGACGGCGTGATCGACTGGCCACGATTGATTCAACTGCTCACGCTTGCGCCAGCGCGGCTCTGTGGGCTCGCGTCGCGCGTCGATGGAATCGGCACGCTTACCGTCGGCGGTGTTGCTGACCTCACGCTCATCGACCCAGAGAACTCATGGACGATTCGCGCAGACGCGTTCCAATCAAAGTCGCGTAACTGCCCATTCGATGGCTGGAATGTGCGTGCGAAACCTGTGATGACGGTGCGGGCTGGCGAAATACTCTTCGATGCAACATGCGCAACGAACCCATCGCAAGCCTTACGGGCACACGCCCCACGCTGACAGCAACGCAGTGAGATCAGGCGCATCGACGATGCCATCGCCATCGATGTCCGCCGCTGGATTCGCCGTCCCCCACATCGAGAGAAGCATCGTCAGATCCGCGGCATCAATGTTGCCGTTGAGATCGATGTCGCCTGCGCAACTTGTGAGCGTGCCGTTCCAGTATTGAGGCGCGCGCGCGAGTGAGCGCAATCCGATTGCGTCGCCCACAATGCGTCCGGGGAAGTCATCAAACGATGGATGAATTCCACCATAGAGCCGCGAGAGACCCGACTGATCCGCTGCATCGAAGTAGGTCGCCCACTGGAATGTGAGTGTTTGGCTCGGTCCGTCTTCGAACACGAGATACGCATTCTGCGCGCAAGTAAACTCACCGACGCCACCTGGGAAGAATTCGCTCCCAGTCAGTCCAGTGAGCACACGCGCACCGGCTCGGCTGAACGTGGAGTGTCCACTCATGTAGCCCGCAAACGGTGGACTCACGAAGGTTGGGCGCTGGTACGGAACCCAATCAGTTCCAAGCATCCAACGCACACCGCTGTACTGTGTGCCGGGAACGAGCGGCGCACCTGGCCAACTCTTCACAGCGATTTTGCCTTGGTTTCCTGCAAGATTCGCGTGCCGTTGACCAGGCATGCTTGATTCTGCTGTGATGAGTTCGATCACACCAGGGATGAGATGAATGCCTGCAGCGCTGTAACTCGGCTGCGTGTTGTCACTGCACTGCCCGTGATGCGACATGTAGCGCACAGCGGTGATCGGCCGCGAACTGTCGTAGTGGCCCTTGTGTCCCCATGCGGTGATGGCTGCATCATGCAGCGCACCATTGAGCGCCATGTACGCCTTCACTTCATATTCAAGTTCACCAAGAATCGGACCCGTGCCGAAGAGTCGGCGCTCAAATGCCGCATGCGACATGACCGTGTTGAGCAACGTGTTCCAGTGACCAGGAGGCGTCTCGCTTGTTGGACCATCCGCCCAGAACTCCGCGAGGCATCGCGCCCAGTCGCCGCGCTTCACGATGTTTGATGGATAGGGAAGTCCTGTCGCAGGATTCAACGCGTGCCCTGAACCTGCGTTCGTCCCGAGTGGATTATTTCCAAGCACGCTCGGTGAAACGTCGATCATCACGCCGTCATCAGGCGTCAGCATTGACGAAAGGACAACGACATCTTCGTGCCCCTCGCGATACAGCGCGTCCGACTTGCTGAAGATCTGCGCGGGCGGACCTTGATCGAGATACACGCCGGGGTTACTCGCGCTCAGGTCCTCGGTCGTGAGCGCGAATGGCTTCACAAACCCCCAGAAAGGTGCGAGTTTCGCGGGGTAGCCGCCGGGAACAACATTGCCGCCTTGATCGACGAAGTAAGTCAACGCAAGTGGTTGGTAGCGATTAGGGAAGAGCGTTCCTGGGTTGCCACCGAGCGCGACGATGAGCGGAGGATTCACATTGACGTAGGTTCCTGGATAGCTCGCGTGCGCGATCTCCTCATGCGAACCATCACCGAGTCCGTATGCAAGGTACTGCGCCGCAATGCGATTGCCGACTGCTGCAGGCGTGTTACCGATCAATGTCGTGACGCTCTGGTCGTAACCAGCATTCACCATCGCTGTCAATAAGATCGGCGTGATGAGTGTCGCGTTGGGACTGCTCGCAAAGCGCGAGCGCAAGATGCGATACGAGGCGTAAGAGATCGCTTCGTCGCGTGCGGCGTCAACATTTTTCGCGGAGAGTTTCTCACGGAAGAGATAACCCATCGCAGTCGCGTCATACGCAGCCCACGCGTCGTACATCGCTCCCGACAAATGAAACAGATTGCGCGCTTGACGCGGTGGATGCACGACGTCTTTACGAATCGATGCGAGCAGCGCTTCATCCCAGTGACGCGCAATTGATCCGCCCGTCGCGACTGCGGTCGAGGTGAATCCGAAGACGAGCAGCGCGAAGGTTGCAAACAGCGCGCGAAGGATGCTTTGAGTCGACGAGTGGGACATGAACGGAGTGCCTCTGAAACAGGATCGAACTGTGGAAGTCTGCCCGACAATCGGGAGCGCGCAAGGAACTTAGAGCGTTCGCAGCAATTTAAACTGATGCGGGGAAAACGCTCCTCGAACTGCCACTCTCCGCTCGCAGCGCAGTGGAACTCTCAGCGAGACGAAAGAATCGGACCGAATTGCACGACCTACGGAAATCAGTCGGACTCAGGGAACTGCGGTTCAACGCCGTCAGGCAGCGCTGCGAGGAACAGCCGACCGTAGTACTTCGTGACGATGCGCGGATCAAGGATCACCACACGACCTGTGTCCGTCGCACTCCGAATGAGTCTTCCCACTCCTTGCTTGAATCGAAGAATTGCGCGAGGGAGTTGATCATCGCGGAAGGGATTGCCTCCTGCTGCTTCGATGCGTTCGTGGCGAGCTTGCACCAGCGGATGATCAGGCACATCGAACGGAAGTTTCGTGATGATGACATTGCGCAATGCCTGACCGCGCACATCCACGCCCTCCCAAAAACTCGATGTGCCGAAGAGCACAGAGTTGTCGCGCTCGCGGAACATGCGAAGCAGTTGCGAGCGCTCGCCGTCTTCGCCGTGGACAAGCACTTGATGTCCGCGCGCGCGCAGCATTGGCGCGCAGCGAGCGGCAGTTTCGCGCAACGCACGAAAGCTTGTGAAGAGGACAAACGCCCCGCCACCTGTTGCATGGATGTGTTCGAGAATCTTCGGCACGATGCTGTCAATCGCGCGCGGTGCATCGGGCGCGGGCATGCCGCGTTCGATGTAGACATCCATCTGTCGCGCGAATTGGAACGGGCTTCCAAGTCGGAGTGTCGCGGCACCATCACAGCCGAGCCGTGCAATCGTGTGCTCAAATCCACTCGGTGTCTCGCGGCCTTCGCGCTCATGATCCGCACTCACGGTTGCGAGCGTGGCACTGGTCATCGTGACGGACACCCGTTGCGAAAAGAGTTTCGAGCGAAGCAACGGACCAACGTCAATCGTCGCGCAACAGAGAATCATGCTCCGTCGCGCGTGTCCGCCACTCGGCTTTCCTGCCTCCAACCAGTAGACGCAACCCTCGAGAGACTGCTGCAGAAACGCTTCGATTTCACCTGCAAGTTCGAAGATCCGCACCGCCGCGCTCGCGACATCAAACTGTGCGTTCTCATCGTGCAAGGCTTCTTTGAGAAGGCGCAACCGCTCCACGATGCGACGAAGACTCGGCGTGAACGTGTCCGCGATCGGACAAGGATTTGGTAGTCGACCGTTGCGACCACCTTGCGTCTCATGCAATGTGTTGCAGTCGTGAAAGAATCCTTCCGCGCTGTCGATGGCAGCAAGCACCGCGTGGACGCAATCATCGACCTCCGCAATCGTCGAACCCATCGGCTGAATCGATGCGAGCACGCCGCGACCAGTTGTCGAGTTGTACAGCGTCCGCAGCACATGCTTCACGCGCGATTCCGAAATGCGCAAACCGAAGTTCGAACTCGCGACATCTTCCACATGATGCGCTTCGTCGAGAATGACATGGTCGTACGCGGGCAAGAATCCGCTGCCGCGAGATCGAAGCGCGAGGTCTGCGAAGAAGAGCGCGTGATTGCAGACCAAGATCTGCCCATGCTCCATGCGCCGCCGTGCCGCTTGATAGAAGCACTTCTCGTAGGTTGGGCAGCGACGCCCCATGCAGTTTCCCGCGTCACTCTCCGCATGCTCCCACACAGGTCCACGCGGCAAGATCGGCAGCGATGCCTTCGTGCCATCGGTTGTCGTGTACGCCCAATCTTCGAGTTGATGCAGCGCATGAAGATCATCTTCATTCGAGAACAACTTCGTCTGCCGTTCGCTCGCGACTTTCAATCGACGCAGAGACACATAGTTGCCGCGCCCTTTCACGAGCACAGACGAGAACTCTTCTGGAATAATCGCGTTGAGCAGCGGAATGTCCTTCTCCATCAACTGCTCTTGCAACGAAATCGTGTTGGTGCAAATGACAACGCGCTCGCCATGACTCACGACGCGCGCGATCGCTGGAAACAAATACGCGAAACTCTTTCCGATGCCCGTGCCTGCTTCGACGAGCAACCGTCCACGCGACTCCATACACGCCGCAACTGCACGCGCCATTTCCTGCTGCTGCGGTCGAATTTCAAATCCCTCAAGCCGACGGGCGAGTGGACTTTCCGTGCCGAGAAGTTGCGCAAGGTCTTCAATCAACGCAGCGTCGATCGTACGCTTCAATTGCTGCAACTTGGAGCAAACACGCGGAAAGACATGCGCTCCCTTGCGACAAAGAATCTGCTATCCTCCCGCGCTTCAATAGTGGTCGAGAGCGACCGTTGGACAGGTGGCCGAGCGGCTGAAGGCGTCGGTTTGCTAAACCGGTATAGGAGTTATTACTCTTATCGCGGGTTCGAATCCCGCCCTGTCCGTTTTCTTTTTTCCGTCGCAGTCCCTTGTGCAAGTACCGCATACAGGCTGGGTCGGAAACGGCGACCGAGCATATGAAGATCCACGAATATCAAGCGCGAGAACTCCTCTCGAGCGCAGGAATCCCCGTCCCCGCTGGCGCGATGGTCGAAAGCGTTGAGAGCGCAGTCGCCGAAGCCACACGCATTTTCGCGAACGGCACACCCGAAGTAGTCATCAAGGGGCAAGTCCACGCAGGCGGCCGCGGCAAAGCGGGCTTCGTGAAACTCGTGAAGACCGTGGAAGATGCGCGCACCGCTGCAGCCTTCATGCTGTCCAACCGCATGGTCTCTGTACAGACTGGTCCAGAGGGACTTGATGTGCGGAAGTTGCTCGTCGCCGCAGCGACCGACATCGCGAAAGAGTTCTACATCGCGATCACCGTGGACCGCATGCGCAAGTGCAATGTGCTGATCGCCTCCGCTGAAGGTGGCGTGGAGATCGAAGCCGTTGCGGAGAAGAACCCAGAGGCGATTCTCAAGCTCCCGATTCATCCGATTCTCGGGCTCCAAAGCTACGAAGCGCGCGATATGGCGTTCCGTCTCGGCTTCAAGGGCAAGCAAGTCGGACAAGCTGCTGATCTGATGATGAAGCTCTTCGCGCTTTTCTGCGCGAAGGACGCGTCGATGGCGGAGATCAATCCGCTCGTCGTAACGCCGCCTGAAGCGAAGCACCCCGATGGCCGCGTGGTCGCGCTCGATGCAAAGTTTCAGTTCGATGACAACGCGCTCTTCCGTCACAAGGAACTCGAGTTGCTTGCGGATCCCGCAGAGGAAAATCCTCAGGAACTCCGCGCGCAGCAGTTTGGACTCTCCTACATCGCGCTCGATGGAACGATCGGTTGCTTGGTGAACGGCGCTGGCCTCGCGATGTCGACGATGGACATCGTGAAACTGCATGGCGGCGAGCCAGCGAATTTTCTTGATGTCGGCGGTAGCGCATCGGAGGAAGCGGTCACGGAAGCGTTCCGCATCATTCTCTCGGACACGCGCGTCGAAGGCATTCTCGTGAATATCTTCGGTGGCATCATGGAGTGCGATCGCATCGCGCGCGCCATCGTGATCAGCGCGAAGAATGTCGGATTCAGCGTGCCACTCGTGGTGCGACTTGAAGGCACGAATGTTGTGGAAGCGCGCAGGATTCTCGACGCTGCACGCGGGGAAATCCCGACCATGCAAGTCGCGACAGATCTCACCGACGCTGCAGTGAAAATCTGCACCGCCGTGAGGCAACGCGCCTCTGCGCACGCCTAACTAACGACGCGTCATGCTCATTCTCTTCGACATCGACGGCACGCTCCTTCGCACCGAGGGCGCTGGCGTTCGCGCGATGCTCGAAACATTCCGCGCACTGCATGGAGAACTCGGATTCTCCTTCGAAGGCGTGCAGATGGCAGGCGGCCTCGACAGACTCATCTGGACGCAGATGTGTATGCGACACGGGCTCGAAACATCTTCGCACGCACACATGCAATTCCGTACTGCGTATGGCGAACGGCTCCACGCGGATCTCACCGTCGAACAAACTCGCGCGATGCCAGGCGCAGCCGACCTCGTGCATGCAGCGCACGCGTGTGGTGCTGCAGTTGGATTACTCACTGGCAACTACGAACACACCGCGCATGTAAAAGTTACGCGCGCGGGCATCTCGCCAACGCTCTTCCCTTTCGGCGCATTCGGTGACGAGGGCGCGACTCGACGCGATCTTCCGCCGCTCGCCATCGCGCGTGCGGAATCACACTTCAGTCGAAAGTTTCCGCCAGCCTCCACCGTCATCATTGGCGACACGCCAATGGATGTTGATTGCGCGAAGGCCAACGGTTGCCTTTGCATCGGTGTTGCGACTGGCCCGATGAGCCGGCAAGAACTTGTGGACGCAGGCGCGGATCTCGCAGTGGAAACACTCGCGGAAACCAGCATGCTCATCGAGTGGATTAAGCAGGTAACTGTCCGCGCTGTCTGAAGTCGAATCACAGCAACCGCCGTGTCTTTGAGGCATACTGTTCTTCATGCAACTCGCCGCGCTGCTGACGATCTTCTCGACGCTTGCACTGGCTCCGCAGGACCCCCCTGCGCCTCCTTCCACCCCTGCGCCAGTTGCAGCAAGCGACGAGCGACTCGAGCACGCGCTCACATTGCTCGCGCGCCTTGACGAAAAGATCACGATCGACGCAACCGACGCGCCGACCGTGGGCACTGTTCCCGTCTGGCTTCGACTCAAGGGATTCCCCATTCATGTCGACGCCGCTCGTCTCGTGCCGCGCTCGGACACGACTGCGTTCGAAGAATCCGTTCCCGCTGGCGAGACAACATACGGCGCGCTGCTGAACAGTTTCGCGCGCGCAGCAGGCTCTGAATTTGATCCGTGGTCGATTGACTCTGATGGATTTTCACTCGTACTGCTTCCCGACAGCGGACGCGATCGACTCGCGCTCTCTGCGATCTACCAAGTTGGCGCGCTTGCTCAGAACCGCGCAAGTTCGCACGCGTCGAGCACCGCTGAAGCTGAGGTCGCCGCGATCGTTGAACTGCTACACGAACAGGTCGTGCCCGATGGCTGGACTGAGATGGGTGGCAACCTTGTATCGATGCGCACGGATGGAATGCACCTCGTCGTCACCGGTGCGCCTGCGGTGCATCGCAGCATTCGCGAAATGCTGCGGCAACTCGAAATCGCTGCAGGAATGCAGTCGACACTGGTCTTCATGGAAGTCTTCGAATGCGCAGCAAACACGCTGAAAGAGAGCGCACTCACAAGCGCGCAACTCGATGTGTGGATGAAGGATGGCACGGTGAAACTTCTCTCCGCGCCGCAGATCCTTTGCGCTGAACCCAACGATGCGCAAGTTGAAATGGAGTCTGGACACTCCAAACTCACGCTGTCGATCCATCCTGAGCCGGAGCGTCAGAGCATGCTCTGGACATGCGAGGCAAGCCTCACGCAACCAGACTTCAATGGGAAGTTCGTGCTGCCGTTCCGCACTGGCGCACCCGCCACATGCGCGTCAATGGTCAACGCGAGCGGCGAGCTGTGCATCGTCATTCGCTTACGCAGCGAATCGCGACCGACAGCAAAGCCCGTGGAACAGCGTGAAGAGCCTGCGAAAACGCGGCCCTAACTTCACACGAGAAATGCAATAGGCATGCGTCGGTGCATGGATGCATGCATAGATGCATGCATGGATGCATGCATGAAATATATGCGTTGCGGATTTCCGTTCGCGAAACACGCGACGGACGACTTACGCGACCTTCAGATATTCAGAGACGCTTTCGACGTCCTTCATGATCTGTGGGGTCATCGCAATCGTGAAGCTCTTACCAGCTTCGATGAACGCAACGCGCGAGCAAGTCGCACGATTGATCCAGATTCGTCCACCGCGGTTGGTGTCCTCGTTCAGCGTAGTCAGGCGCAGGTGCTGCAACTTCGTGAGAATGCGGCGGGTCGACGCTTGAAGGCGCATGAGCCGGAAAAGAGTCTTGCGGCCACCTTCCGAGCGAGGCACGGCGATGACAGTGAAAGTAACGGTTCCGGTCGGTGGGATGGTCAGAGTGGCCATTGGTGGAGTCCTCAGTCGAGCCGAGTACTGTAGCAACCATCCCGATGATTGGAAAGCCCCTCCGACGCTGATCTTGAAGACATTTATGACCGGTCTAGAGATGCAGCAGCACCGCTGCGTGCGTCCCCTTCTTGCCGTGTCCTGCCTTGAGAAGGTCCTCGTAACACCTTGACGCACGATCAAGCATCGAAAGATCGAGCCCCAGTTCAGCTGCTGCCGCCTTCGCAAGACGCAGATCCTTCGCCAAATGCTCGACGAAGAAGCCTGGATCGAGATCTCCACGCAGGACGCGCGGAGCAAGGTTTGTCAGCGACCAACTCGCCGCGGCACCGCTCCCAATGCAATCGAGAACTGCTTGCGGATCAAGCCCCGCGCGGCGAGCGAGGGTCAATCCCTCACACATCCCGAGCGTGTTCATTGCAACGCAGACTTGATTCACGAGTTTGGTCATCTGACCACAGCCAGATTCTCCCTGCCGCACGATTCGCGTCCCGAGTTTCGTGAAGAGTTCCTGCACTTGCGCACAGGTCGCTTCGTCGCCTCCCAACATGATGGAGAGCGATGCATTTCGCGCGCCGACATCGCCGCCAGAGACTGGCGCGTCAATCGCCCTTCCACCGTGCGCACGAATGGAGGCGTCGAGTTTTCGCGCAAATGCAGGCTCGCTCGTTGACATATCGATGAGCACGCTCGGCATGGACTTCGCAGCGAACACGCCCTCAGCGCCGAAGAAAACCTCTTCATTTTCCGAAGGAAGTCCAACCATCGAGAAGAGGACATCGCAGGATGCTGCAACTTCACGAGGCGAATCTGCCCAGGTCGCGCCAGCGTCGAGAAGCGTTTGAGCTTTCGCCCGAGTGCGTGTGTGCGCAACAACGGAATAGCCCGCTGCGCGAAGATGCCCCGCCATCGGAAGGCCCATGACGCCGAGACCGATCCAACCAAGACGCGTGAGTTGAGGTTGCATAAGAATGGGTCAGAATACGCGACAGTTCGTACAATCCGACACTGCAGAGTGTGGTGAAATTTGAACCTGATGCAGGGTCGCGCGTACTACTCACCACACACGACCGTTGAGAAAGCACTTCCTTATGCAAACCCCATCCGCGTCCGCTGACATTCAAGAGATCGAACGCCAAGTTGCTGCGCACAGTCGCCCCTTCCGCGCGCTGAAGGAACAGATGCAGCGTGTCATCGTCGGGCAAGAGGAACTTCTAGAAGGACTGCTCATGGCGTTGCTCGCGAACGGGCATGTTCTCATCGAGGGCGTTCCTGGACTTGCGAAGACAACTGCAGTGAGTTGCCTCGCGAGCGGGCTGCGCACCGACTTTCAGCGCATTCAATTCACGCCCGATCTGCTTCCCGCAGATTTGATCGGCACGCTGATCTATCGCCCAGGCAGCGGCGATTTCGTTGTGAAGCGCGGCCCGATCTTCACAAACATCGTGCTTGCGGATGAGATCAATCGCGCACCAGCGAAAGTGCAATCGGCATTGCTCGAAGCGATGCAAGAGCGTCAAGTGACGATTGGCGCAGAGACATTCAAGATGGCGGATCCGTTTCTCGTGCTCGCGACGCAGAATCCGATTGAACAAGAAGGAACGTATCCACTGCCCGAAGCGCAGGTCGATCGGTTCCTCTTCAAGATTGTTGTGCGCTATCCAACGCCTCGGCAAGAGCGACAGATTCTCGATCGCATGTCGAAGTCCAATGCTGTGACGAGCATTGATCCTGTCATGCGACCAGAAGAGATTGGCGCTGCACGCGCGGCTTGTGATGAGATTGCCATCGACGATCGCTTGAAGGACTACATCGTCAACCTTGTGACCGCGACACGCGATCCCTCGCTTTTCCAAGTTCCAATCGGCGGACTCATTCAATTCGGCGCAAGTCCTCGCGCAACACTCTCACTCGCAAAGGCCGCGCGCGCTCGGGCATTCCTCGACGGCCGCGGCTTCGTGCTTCCACAAGATGTGAAAGACATCGCGCCACTTGTGCTGCGCCATCGGCTCATTCTCAGTTACGAAGCGGAAGCGGAAGAAAAGACCGGCGATGACTTGGTGCGCATTCTGCTTGAGCATGTGCCAGTTCCGTAATTTGTTTTCGCCTGCACGCACCCGCGAACTTGCACCATGCTCTCTCCTGAAACGCTCAAGAACATTCGACGATTGCAGATCCGGACGAGCCGCCGCGTGAGCGAAGCGCTCGCTGGTCAGTATCGGAGTGCGTTCCGAGGACGAGGCATGGAGTTCGAAGAGGTGCGGCCATACTTCATTGGCGACGATGTCCGAAGCATCGACTGGAATGTCTCCGCGCGCATCGGCGAACCGCATGTGAAGATCTTTCGCGAGGAGCGTGAACTCACGGTGATTCTTGCGATGGATCTCAGTGCGTCGCTCGCGTTTGGTACGGAAGGAAAATTGAAGCGTGAGCTCGCCGCAGAAATCGCAGGAACGCTGGCATTTAGCGCGACGCGATCGAACGACAAAGTTGGACTGCTGCTGTTCTCCGATCGCATCGAGCGATTCGTGCCAGCAAAGAAAGGTTCGCGCCATGTGCTCCGTATCGCGCGAGACCTTCTTGCGTTTGAACCTGTTGGACGCGGCACAGATCTCGCGGGCGCGCTCGACGAACTCAATCGCGTGCAGCGCCGACATGCGGTGATCTGCGTGCTGAGTGATTTCGACGGCAGTGGTTGGGAGCGTCCGCTCGCACTCCTCAAGCGTCGTCACGATCTCATCCCCATCGTGTTGAGTGATCGTGCGGAACGCGCGTTGCCCAATATTGGACTCGCGATGTTTGAAGATCTCGAAACTGGTGAACGGCGCGTGGTGGATACTGGCTCGCATGCTGTACGAACCGCCTACGCTGCGAAAGCGTCTGCGCACGCTGCTGCGTTGGACAAAGCATTCCGCCGGATTCGCGTTGACCCTGTGTATGTTGAAACGGGCGAGGACTTTCTTCCGCCGCTTCTCGCATGCTTCCACAAGCGCGAGGGACGTCATGCGGGCGCGAACCACAATGGCGGCGCCGGTCGCACCGCGCTCACGACCGGAGGTGCTGCATGAGATGCATGCTTTCGCGATTCCTCGGCGCGTTGTTGGCATGCATGGTTGCGGTGGCTGCACGCGCGCAGTCCACACCAATCGCGCCCGTGTCAACAGCGCTTGATGGCCTTGACGTCATCGCGTCTGTTAGTCGAGACGCGCTTGAAGTTGGCGAGACTCTCGACATTCGACTCCTTTTTTCGGGCGATGCCGCATCAAGCGCACGACTCGCATTTCCTGAAAGTGCGAGCGATCAAGCGACGATGAAACTCGGTGAATGGGATGTCCTTGCGGTCAAGCCCGTCTTCGATGCAAAAGGCGTCCGCGTTGGCGTTGAACTTCAAGTCTCTACCTTTGACGTGTCCACTCCATTGAAGTCAATCCCTTTGACATGGGGAACGACAACACCGATGGAAGGCAACGCGAATCTTCCTACCGTCACAGTGCAATCACTCGTCGGTGAAGAAGCAGATCCCGCGTCGTTCCGCGACATTGCAGGCGCGATGGACGTCGGTGCAGCGAGGTTCTCCAATACCGCGCTCGTTGTGAGCATCGTCGTAGCAATCCTCGCCGCCATCGCAGCGCTCGCGTTCTTTCTGCGACGGAAACCAGTGAAGATTGAATTGCCGCATGAACGCGCGCTGCGCGAACTCGAACTCCTTGCACGCGAAGGTCTCGCAATTCCTGGCGGCTGCCACGCCTTCTACATCGCTCTGACCGACACCGTGCGCTCGTATGTTTCCGCGCGATTCGTCATCGGCGCAACGCGACAAACAACGCGCGAGTTCACAACGCATGCGCGCGCCTCGGGAAGCTTCAATGACGCACAAGTCGATCGATTGACTGCCCTGTTGCGTCTTGCTGACTATGTAAAATTCGCGGGCGCGCAAACGGATTCGACAAGAGCGCGAGAGGATGTCGCAGCGGCGCGCGCGTTTGTCGCTGAAACGATGCCCCGCGCGGCAACCGCAGAAACACAGGAGCGCGCTCGATGAGTTTCCACCCATCAAGCGCGTGGTTTTTGCTCTTCCTACCGCTCGCGGCGCTCGCATGGTGGAACTGGTTCCGTCCCGCACGCCGCTCTGCAATTCGATTCTCCTCCATCGCACGATGCGATGGAATCGCGCCGAGCATTTGGAATCGATTGCGACCACTCGTACCCACGCTTCGCATGCTCGCGCTCGCGCTTGTGATCATCGCAATTGCGCGGCCCGTGAAATCGAATGAGTCGACGAAGACCTTTGTGGAAGGCGTCGCGATTGAAATGGTGCTTGATCGTTCAGGTTCGATGCGCGCGCATGATTTCAAAGTCGGCGGCAAGGATGTTGAACGACTCACTGCGCTCAAAGTTGTCGCGGAGGATTTCGTCTCGGGCGGCGATGGCTTGCGTGGCCGCAAGAACGATCTGCTCGGCGTCGTCACCTTTGCGGCATTCGCTGACGCAGTCGTGCCACTCACACTCGATCACGACGTGGTCATTGATTCGCTGCGTCAGTTGCGCACTGCGGAGCAGAACGAAGATGGCACGGCAATTGGCGACGCGCTCGCGCTCGGCGTCGAGAAACTCAAGGACGCTGCAGATCGCGCCAACGCCGATGGCGAGATGCGGATTCGTTCCAAGGTCTTGCTCTTGCTCACCGATGGCGAGAACAACGCTGGCGAAATCGAGCCGACCGACGCAGCCCAACTTGCCCTTGCATGCGGCGTGAAAATCTACGCGATCGGTATGGGGACGAAAGGACTCGCGCCCTTTCCGATGGAGACGCCGTTCGGCACGCAATTCGTGCAGCAGCCTGTCAACATCGATGAAGAACTCCTCACGAAACTGAGCACCGACACAGGAGGTCAATACTTCCGTGCCACCGATACCGACAGCCTCGTGAAAATCTACGAAACGATCGATCAACTCGAGAAAAGCAACGTCGAAGAACAAAAGCTCGTGCGCTACCGAGACTTCGCGGTCGAGCCTTTCACACTTGCGGGTTTCAGCGTTCCGCCTTTTCTTGCGCTCGCTCTCATTCTGTTGTGCGTAGAACTTTTCTTGTCCCACACTCGTCTTCGCGTTCTCCCCTAATTTCCCATGCAGCAGACGGACCTCGGATTCACCTTCACACACCCAGCCGCACTCGCGTGGCTGTGGATTGTGCTGCCGTTGCTGGCGCTTGTGGTCGCAACCACTCTCGCGCGGCGCAGGACACTGAGTCGATTCGCGCAGTCGCATCTGCTTGCAGCACTTGCGCCTGATGCTGTGTCGCTCCGACCGATCCTGCGGGCGACACTTGCATGCACAGCCGCGGTCCTCCTCGTGCTTGCGCTGCTTGATCCTCGTTGGGGCGGACGCATCGAACGTGTCGAACAATCAGGATTCGATTGCGTCGTCATCATGGATGTGAGCCGTTCGATGCTCGCCACCGATGCAACACCTTCGCGGCTCGAACGCGCGAAGCAATTTGCAAGCGACCTGGTGGAACAACTCGGTGGTGATCGCGTGGGACTCGTTGCGTTCGCAGGTGTTTCGAGCGTGCACTGCCCACTGACATTCAACCATCGCACATTTCTCAGTCAACTCCGCGCGCTGACTCCGCAGTCGACGACACGCGGCGGTTCGATGCTCGGTGATGCCATTCGACTCGCAGCCACTGGATTCGGCGAAGCAACATCGGGCCGTGTGATTGTCGTTCTCTCTGATGGAGAAGACATGGAAAGTTTCCCTGTTGAAGCCGCGGCGGAAGCGTTCGAGAAGTACGGCGCGCGGACTTTCACCATTGGTATCGGTGACGCAAGCGAAGGCGCACGCATCCCGATACAAACACCAAACGGAATTGCGTTTCAGTTGCACGAAGGACAAGAGGTTTGGTCGAAGATGGATCCTGAGACGCTGAGCAATGTTGCTGCGGCGGGCGAAGGGTTTTTCGTTGCTGCGGGAACTGCGCAGGTTGATATGGCTGAGTTTCATCGCAAAGCAATCGCGGATGTTGAACGCACGACGCGCGATGGCGCTGATATTGCAGTGCGCGATCCACAATTCCAGTGGCTTGCGGGACTCGCGCTCGTGTTACTTCTTGCGGAGAGTTTCGTCGGCGATCCGCGACACCGAACTCAAGGAGTGCAGTCATGAGATTCTTTGCGTTCATGTGCGTTCCATTACTTGCGATGCAAGCAAGTGTTGCACCACCGCTCCCTCAAGTCGATCCTCAACGCGATGCGGAACTTGCGCAAGCGGAAGCGCTCGTCGCGAAGGAACCCGAACGCGCGGAGCATCTCTACAACCTTGGTGTGCTGCAATATCGCGCTGGGCAACTTGAAGCCGCGCGCGAAAGCTTTCGCGTCTCCGCTGAAAGACTCTCTAACACGCTCGCGGCTCGTTCAACCTACAACCGAGGCACGACGCGCTATCGCGAAGCCCTTGCGTCGATGGAGCAGGGAGCAGCGAACGCGCCTTCGCCAGTGATGGGTGGCGACCAAGCCGCTGAAGATCCTCAAGCGCAGACAATCGCGGCGCTTGAAGAGTCACTGCAGCAACTCAAAGATTCCATTCGTGCAACGCCGTCGAGTGTGGACAACGCCGACGCTCGCGCGAATGCTGAACTTGCGCATCGACTGCTGAAGAAGTTGAAGGAACAACAGAAGCAGGATCAGAAGCAAGATCAACAACAAGAGCAAGAACAAGAACAAGAACAAAAGGACGAGCAGCAAGAGCAGAAGGATCCCAAAGACGGCGAAGAGCCGAAGGATGGTGAGCCAAGCAAAGATCCTTCAAAGGACAAGCCGAAAGATGCGTCCTCGAAGGACGGCAAGCCAGAGCAACAAAAACCTTCATCGGAAGAACCAAAGGACAAACAGGATGCAGAGCCACCGCCCGACGGCAAGCCAGAACCTGCTCAAGAACCGAAGCCGAGTGAAACAGAAAAACCCGCCGAGCAGAAGCCACAAGCTGGTCGCGCGAAAGAATCACCGCGCGAAGGAATGAGCAAACAAGAGATTGAACAACTGCTTCAGAAGATTCGTGATCGCGAGCAAGAGCGCCGTGCAGCTAAGTTGGCTGCTGAACGCGTTCGCGTGAGTCCGGCTCCAAAGGATTGGTGATCATGCACCTCATTTCTAAAAGACTCCTCACGCTCGCCCTCTGCATCATCGCAGTGATTGCAACGCACGCGCAAGCAGACGGCGTGGCGTTGCGCATGGAGACGCAGCAAGCCGAAGTAGGAGAGTTCGTGCGCGTGGTGATCGACATCGAGGGGGAGAACGGATTTGAATCCATCACCGAACCGAAGATCGACGGACTCGTGCTTCGACGCCTTCCAGGGCAGCAATCGCAAACGAGCATCTCGGTCGTCAACAATCAACGCACACGGCGCGTGACATCGAGCGTGACGTATGAAGTGATCGCCACGCGCGCAGGTTCATTCACGATTGCGCCCTTCTCCATCATGATTGCCGGACGCGCGTACGGAACGCAACCGATGTTGCTTTCCGTGAAAGCCGCCAACGATGCACCCGTGCTCGAAGTGCGCGTGATCGGTGTTCCGGCAAGCGTCTACGTTGGACAGAAGTGCGCGATCAGGCTCGAAATCTTTCTCAAGCCATTCAAGGCGCGTGAGTTCAACTATGTGATGAATGAGCAAGACGCGTGGAATGTTGTGCAAAGCGATCTTGAACAATCCGAACTCGGACCATTCAAGCAAGAACTCCTGCGCCTTCGCCGCGAGAGCCAACGGCCGAGCGGCGAGCGCATTATCGTGGCAGGCGAGGAATATTGGAAGTTTCGCGTGGAGCGCGAGTACGACCCGATTCAAGTAGGCACGCCTGACTTCGGTCCGATTCGCATCGACTTGCACTATCCCGCCACGCTGAGCAAACGACGCGATGTGTTTGGTTTAGGGAACTCGCTACAAGTTGAGTCGCATCGCTTCGTGAGCGCAACAGCGGCAACGCCCGACATCACCGTGCTCGAAGTCCCGACGATCGATCAACCCAAGGGATACTCCGGCGCAGTTGGATCGTTCTCGATTCGCGCAACCGTTTCGCCAACAAGTGCAGCCGTCGGTGATCCGATGACGCTCTCCATCGAGATCGTTGATCGCGAACAGAATGCGGAACTCGGAACGCTGCAAGCACCCGATCTCAGTGTCGATCCCGCGTTCACAGGATCGTTCAAGATTCCCGCCGAGCGCGCTGCGGGCAGAGTGGATGGAAGCCGCAAAGTGTTCACGCAAACGCTTCGACCACTGCATGATCGCATCCAAGAAATTCCTGCGATCAGTTTCAGTACCTTTGACCCGACCTCGCAACGGTTCGAGACGGTCAGCACCGATCCGATTCCGATTCAAGTGCATGCGAGTGAACGCGTGTATTTGTCCGATGATTCAAGCGTTTCGAACGCGGGTGCGCCGCAGCCAAAGAGCCGCGTCGGTGGACTGGTCACAAACATGACGCGTGAAGAGGCGCCGGAGTTTGGTCAAACATTCTCGCTCTCATCACTCAGCCTCGGCGCGTTCGCAGTCCCACCACTCGCCGCAGGCATTCTGTTTCTCGCGCGGCGTCGCAAACTTGCATCCGCGCGCGACCCAATGCGCAAACGCCGGACGCAGGCGATGCACCGCGCGGTTGAAAGAGTGCGCACCGCAACGCGTGCCGATGAACGCCAGCACGCACTTCTCGATTTCATCGCGGATCGCGCTGGACTTCCGCAAGGTGCGCTGACGAGAGCTGATGCGTGCCGCGTGCTCGCAACGGCAGGTGCATCGAGTGCATTGGTGGAAGCATTCGACGAAGCAACATCAGCGGCTGAGCGTGCAACCTACGGCAGCGCAGCACTTGATCGAGACCCTGACGGCGCGCGTGCGCTCACCGCGCTCAGCGCAATCGCTGACGCGAAACTCGATTGGGAGGGTGTAAGCCGATGACGCCTCGACGCTTCACACATGCAACTGCGGTCGCGCTTTGTTTCGGTTGCGCGCATGCGAACCTTCACGCAGACACGGCGAACGAAACTCCACAGGCTCAATTCGACGAGGCAATGCGCCTCACGCAAGAGGGCTCGCGCGACGACGCACGAGTGCTTTTCGCAAACAGTGCCGATGGGTTCTCGACGCAGGCGCAGTTGCATGCGAGTGCGGGATTGTGGTTCAACGCGGGCAATGCGTTCGTGCAAGCAGGCGACACAGGACGCGGCATCGCTGCGCTGCTTCGCGCACAAGCACTCGCGCCTGCTGACGCTTCTATCGCAGCAAATCTCGAAGAGGCTCGACGCACTCGTGAAGCACTCACTCCAACACAAGAGCCACAAGGCATCGCACGCATTGCGCCGTCATGGCGATTCATCGCGGAGCCCATGCGCGCTTGGCTCGCACTGCTTGGTTGGGGCGTGTTCTGGAGTGGTGTTTGCGCGCTGCTGATGCTCGATCTCTCGCGCGAACGCGCACGCGGCGCTTGGAAAATCGCACTCGCTACGGGCGCACTTATCGGTTGCACCGCGGGAGCGACCGTGCTCGGTGATCGACTCGCACGCAGCGGCGACGCGCGGGCCGTCATCATCGCGCGAGAAGTGCTTCCGAAAAAGGGAAACGGCGAAAGCTTCGCGCCTGCAGTTGAAGACGCACTGCATGCTGGTGCGGAGTGCATTGTGTTGAGTACTCGTCCCGACTGGACCGAGATTTCTCTTTCGTCGGATGTGCGTGGTTGGGTTCCTTCCGCTGCAGTCGAGCGACTGTGGTGAAAGTCAACTATTCCGCATGATCGAGGCAAGTTGACCCGCGAGCCATCCGATGCCACAATCCGCCCCCCACCGGAGAGGTGGCAGAGTGGTTGAACGCGCTGGTTTCGAAAACCAGTATGGGCTCATGGTTCATCGGGAGTTCGAATCTCCCCCTCTCCGCTTTGTGCATCAGACGCGCAGTCGCGAGCTCAACTCGCGACTGCGCGTCTGCATTTGCAGGCATAATCAAGCGGGATATAGGCACGCAGCGAAAAGGTAAACACAGTTTTTACGCAAAAAGCACACGGAATTCGCAAACCGATCGCACATTGCTCCCCACTCGATGGGGTTCTCCATCGTGCCCTTCGCTTTACCCTTTTTTCAAGAGAGACTCCCCATGCACACATCCCTTTCCCTCGCAACCATCACCTGCGCAATCGCGCTCACCAGTTCTGCGCACGCGAACTTGCGCATCACCGAAGCCATGAGCTCAAGCGGCACAGGCGGTACACCTGATTGGTTTGAAATTACCAACTATGGCGCAAGCACAGTCGACCTCACAGGCTGGCGCATGGATGACGGTTCTTTCAACCTTGCGGCATCAGTCGCGCTCGGCGGCGTTCTATCGATTTCTGCTGGCCAGAGCCTCATCTTCATCGAATCCGCTGCTGGCGCTGGCGTGAGTTCCTTCGCTGCTTTCTGGGGATTCTCCGCAGCGCAGATCGGCTTCTACAGCGGAGCAGGCGTGAGCCTCGGCTCTGGTGGCGACGGTGTCGGCCTCTTTGATTCTGGCGGCTCGCTCGTCACGCAGGTTTCCTTTGGTGCAGCAACCACTGGCTCATCCTTCTTCTACGGCTATGACGCTCTCGGAGCTATTGATGCGAGCTACAACGGATTGATCAGTTCAACCGGAAGCATCGGAACACAAATCACGGCTCCTTCCGTGAATGCACTTGCGAATATTGGTTCGCTCGGCTCCGCAATCGGAACTGTTCCAACGCCAGGCGCGATCGCGCTGCTCGGCCTCGCGGGACTCGTGACTCGCCGTCGTCGCTGATTGCACTCACACCATCAAGCAACTTTCACGCGGGGCGCTTTCGAGCGCCCCGCGCTGCATTTTCATAACAAACAAATGGTGTGAACACGCGAGTTTCACACACGCCCATGAAGATCAGAGGCAGAAGGAAACCTCGCATGCTCTCCACCAAATTCACATCACGCTTCCGTCTCTGCACAATCGCCGCAACGCTCACAACGCAATGCGCGCTCGCGCAAACTACAGTTTCTCTCGAGTTTCTCGGCAGAACTACTCGTTCTGGCTACGACGTCACCGGCGCAGAAATCGTCGCATTCGATCCAACGACGAACCGCGCGTTCGTCGTCAACGGACTCACCGCA